>JANMWT010000070.1:0-3874 GCA_031394145.1 Alphaproteobacteria bacterium
CCTTGGCCGTGTCGGCGGTCATCGCCTCGCCCTGGAGCACAAAAGGCGCCGCGGCCTGGACGCCGATCAGGCGCGGCAGGCGCTGGGTGCCGCCGCCGCCGGGCATCAGGCCGACCTTGGCTTCCGGCAGGCCGAGCTGAAGCTTGGGATTGTCGCTCGCGGCGATTCGGTAATGACAGGCCAATGTCACTTCGAGGCCGCCGCCAAGAGCAAGACCGTTGATGGCCGCAGCGACCGGCTTCTTGCAGGTCTCGAGCTTGCGCAGAATGGCGTTCAACCTGAAGGCGCCGTCGAAGGCCGCCTTGAGCTTTTGTTCGGCCGATCCTGTGGCTGACCCGCCGCCCGCCCCGCCGCCCAGTTCGCCCAAATCCGCCCCGGCGCAGAAGCCGCTGGTCTTGCCGCTGGTGATCACGAGACCCTTGATCGCTGGATTGGTCGTCACCTCCTCGGCGATCGCGCCGAGGTCGGCGACCGCCCTGGCGGTCAGCGTGTTCATTGACCGGCCGGGCACGTCGAAGGTCGCCAGCGCGACGCCATCGGCGTCTACGTCAAACTTGAAAGCTTCAAGGTTCATTTCAGTCCTCCTTCGCGGGCGCTTCGGCCGTCGGGGCCGGCGGTCGCGGGTGCAAGAAGAATTGCCAGGCGCCGTAGGCGACGCCGAGCGCCAGGGCCGCCAATATTCCGGCGGCCGGATTGTGAAGCATCGCGCCCAGACCCATGCCTGCGGCTATGCCGATCGCGAGCAGGATGCCAGGAGCGCCGTTCTTCATGTCATTCGACTTTCGCGGATCTGCGTTCCGCGTTCTTAAGCAGCGAAGTTGACCCGACACCGATCAGGCAGCCGGTCAGCACGCCGATGCACATCCCAAAACCCATATGGCCGACAGTGAAACCGATCAGGCCGCCAAACGACAGGCCCAGACCTAGGCCCGCACACAGGACGCCGATTCTTGCCGCTCGATTGGCGGCGCCAGGTTCAGACACGTTCGATCACCGTGGCGGTGCCCATACCGGCCCCGACGCAAAGCGTGATCAGGCCGGTTTGCTTGTCCGAGCGTTCAAGCTCGTCGAGCATGGTGCCGAGGATCATGCCGCCGGTGGCCCCAAGCGGGTGACCCATGGCGATGGCGCCGCCATTGACGTTCATTCTCTCGTGCGGAATGTCGAGCGCCTGCATCATGCGCAGCACCACCGAAGCGAAGGCCTCGTTGAGTTCGTAAAGGTCGATGTCATTGACCGTCATGCCCAGCTTCTTGAGCAATTTCTGCGTCACCAGCGACGGGCCGGTCAGCATGATCGAAGGCTCAGAGCCGATCGAGGCAAATCCCTTGATCCGGGCGCGCGCCTTGAGGCCGAGGGCCTCGCCCATCTCCTTCGAACCGATCAGGACAGCCGACGCGCCGTCGACGATCCCCGAAGAGTTGCCGGCATGGTGGACGTGGTTGATTTTTTCGACTTCCGGGTAACGTTGCTTGACCACGTCATCGAACGCCATCTGGCCCATCTGTTCGAACGAAGGGTTCAGCGCCGCCAGCGTCTGCATGGTCGTCGAGCCACGCACCGTCTCGTCATGGTCGAGGATGGTGATCCCGAGCTGGTCTTTCACCGCCACAACTGATTTCGAGAACCGGCCTTCCTTCCAGGCGCGCGCGGCGCGCTTCTGGCTCTCGACCGCAAAGGCGTCGACATCGTCGCGCGAGAACCCGTACTTGGTGGCGATAAGATCGGCGCCGATGCCCTGGGGCGCAAAGTAGGACTTCATCGCGATCTCGGGATCCATCGACCAGGCGCCGCCGTTCGAACCCATCGGCACGCGCGACATCGCCTCGACGCCGCCGCCGATCGCCATGTCGGCCTCCCCGGTCATCACCTTGGCGGCGGCAATGTTGCAGGCTTCCAGACCCGAAGCGCAGAAGCGATCGACCTGCACGCCCGCCGTGGTCTCGGCATAGTCGGCGTTCAGCACCGCGACCCGCGCGATGTCCGAACCCTGTTCGCCGACCGGGGTGACGCAGCCGAGGACGACATCGTCGACCTTCGAGGTGTCGAGGTTGTTGCGCTCCTTGATCGCGCGCAAAACCTGGGTGGCTAGCTGCAGCGAGGTGATCTCGTGCAGCGAGCCGGTGTTCTTGCCCTTGCCGCGCGGCGTGCGGACCGCGTCGTAAATGTATGCTTCGGCCATGGGATGTCCTTTTCGTCGATCGAAAACGGGAAGGTTCAGCCTTCGGCTAGAACGCTTCCGCCTTGAGCGCCATGACAGGCGCCGCGCCAGTCTTTACCTTTGCGAGATGTGCCCCAGCGTCAGGCAACACACGCTCGAAGAAATATGCGGCCGTGGCAAGCTTGTCTGAGTAGAATGCGTCGCCCGCATCCTTGTGGTCCAGAGCCGCTTTCGCCATTTTTGCCCACATCAGCGCGAACATCGCCAGCCCGAAGAGGTGGAGGTAATCGTGGCTGGAGGCCCCCGCATTGTCGAAATTCGACATGCCGTTCTGCATCAGCCACATCGTCCCTTCGCGCAATTGGGCCCCAGCCGACTGGAGGCCGGCAAGATAGGGTTTCATGCCCTCCTCGGCCTCGTGTGCAGAGCAGAACTCCTCGATGTCGGTGAAAACCTGGAACACGCCTCGCCCGCCATTGCTGGCCAGTTTGCGGCCGACCAGGTCGAGCGCCTGGATGCCGTTGGTTCCCTCGTAGATCATGGCGATGCGTGCATCCCGCACAAACTGTTCGACGCCCTGTTCCCGCGTGAAACCGGCGCCGCCGTGCAGCTGAAGCGCGTCCGAGGTCGACCTGAACCCCCGGTCGGTCAGGTAGCCCTTGATAACCGGCGTCAGCAAAGCCATCCGGTCGTCGGCCTTGGTGCGCACCATTTCGTCTGGCGAGGCGTGCATCAGATCACCCTGCAGCGCCAGCCAATAGCAGAACGCCCGGCCGCCCTCGGTGAAGGCCTTCATGTCCATCAGCATGCGACGCACATCCGGGTGGACAATGATCGGATCGGCCGGCTTGTCGAGCGCCTTGGCGCCGGTGATCGAGCGGCCCTGGACGCGGTCGCGGGCGAAATCGGCGGCGTTCTGGAAGGCGACCTCGGCCTGCGCCAGACCCTGCATGCCGACGCCGAGGCGCGCCTCGTTCATCATAACGAACATCGTCCGCATGCCCTTGTGGGGCTCGCCGACGAGATAACCGGTGGCGCCGTCATAATTCATCACGCAGGTGGAGTTGCCGTGGATGCCCATCTTTTCTTCAAGACCGCCGCACTCGAAGGCGTTGCGCGGACCGAGCGAGCCGTCCGGGTTGACGATGAATTTCGGCACGATGAACAACGAGATGCCCTTGACGCCTTCGGGCCCGCCTTCGATGCGGGCCAACACCAGCTGGATGATGTTGGGCGCAAGGTCCTGCTCGCCGCCGGAAATCCAGATCTTCTGCCCGGTGATCTTGTAGGCGCCATCCGACTGGAGGACCGCCTTGGTCTTGATCAAGCCAAGATCAGTCCCGCACTGCGGCTCGGTCAGGTTCATCGTGCCGGACCACTCTCCGGTGCAGAGCTTCGGCAGAAAAGTTCGCTTTTGCTCGTCCGACCCGCCCGCATGGATCGCTTCATAGGCGCCGTGCGTCAGTCCGGGATACATCGCAAAGGCCATGTTGGCGGAGCTGCACATCTCGTTGAACGCCATCGAAACGATGCGTGGCAGGCCCTGCCCGCCATAGGCGGGGTCGGCGGAGATCGACATCCAGCCGCCCTCGACCATCTGCTTGTAAGCGGCCGGGAAACCATCCGGCGTCTTGACTGATGCATCCGGATTGCGCTTGCAGCCTTGTCGGTCGCCCACCGCGTTGAGCGGCTGCAGCACCTCCGTCGCAAACT
>JANMWT010000077.1:0-7775 GCA_031394145.1 Alphaproteobacteria bacterium
GCCTGCACGAAGCGGGGCGCGAGGCTCTGTCCCGGCGCCTCGCGATCGCGCTCATAGACCAACATCAGGTCGAGATCGGAAGATGCGCTGAGCTCCTGCCCGCCGAACTTGCCCAACCCACACACCGACCAGCGACCGACCGATCCGTCGAACTTCCCGACCACCTCGGCTTCGGCGACATCGGCCAGCGCCGCGAGACAGGCGTCGGCAAGATCAGCATAGGCTGCGCCCGCATCCGCCGCGCCGATGGTTCCGCGTAGCAGCTGATAGCCAATGCGAAAAGCTTCCTCGCGATGAAACCGCCGCGCGATATTGAGCGTCTCTTCGAACTCTCTCGCCGCCTGCAGCTGGCCGCGCAGTCGGGTTTCACGATTTCCGGGCTGATCGAGGGACACCGGCGCGCGGAAATGCGGATCAAGCATCGCCTCGAGCAGAGCCGGGCGTCGCGCCAGATCGGCCGCCAATCGCGGCGCAAACGCCATGGTTTCGAGAATGTCGCGCGCCAGCGCCGGCTCGGCCAGCATCATCGACATGGTCTGCACGCCGGCAGAAAGCGAATTGAAGAAATCGCTGAACCGGTCGAACGCAGCGTCAGGTTCGCCGATCTCGGCCATGGTCTGAAGCAGGCGCGGACCAAGCGAGGTAAGCAATTGCCGTCCGCGCGCCGATCGCGTCGCAGGAACGCCACCGCGATGCCAGGCCTGGAAAGCGCGAATGATCGCTGAAGGGTTGCTGAAACCCATGCCCCTCAAGGTTGCAACCGTTCCCGGATCGTCGTCGACGCCGGTGAAGACCAGGTTGCCGGCTTCCCCCGAAAGGCGCTCCTCGGCGGCGAAGAGATCCGAATAAGCGCCGTGGACCTCGCCGCGCACATTGGCGAGATCCGCTTCGAAGTGGGTGGCTTTTTCATACCCGGCGAGCGCCGCGATCTGCGCGCGCTTTTCCGGCTGATCGGGCAGATGGTGGGTCTGTTCGTCATTGATCATCTGAATGCGATGCTCGACCGCTCGCAGGTAATCGTAAGCGACGAGCAGATTTTCGCTGACCTCAGGCGCGACGACGCTAGCTGCGGTCATGGCGCGAAGGGCCGCCTTGGTTCCTGGCGCACGCAACGCCGGAACCCGGCCGCCAAGGATCAGCTGCTGCACCTGGGTGAAGAATTCGATCTCGCGCACGCCGCCGCGCCCCAGCTTGACATCGAAATCCGGATCGGACAGCGCCGCATGGCCGCCATGCGTGTGGATCTGGCGCTTGATCGAGTGAATGTCCCCGATCGCCCAATAATCGAGGTGGCGGCGCCAGATATAGGGCGTGAGCTGGTGAAGGTAATCGCTCCCCGCGACCGCATCACCGGCGCAGACTCGCGCCTTGATGTGCGCCATCCGCTCCCAATTCTGCCCGACGCTTTCATAATAGGACGTCGCAAATTGGGTCGTCACCGCCAATGCCGTCGAGGCGGGATCGGGTCGCAAACGAAGGTCGGCGCGAAAGACATAACCGTCGACGGTGCGCTCATCGAGCAACCGGACGAGATCACGCGTCAGGCGCACGACCCCCTCCTTGATCCGCGCGCTTTGGACGGGAACGGTTTCGAGATCAAAGAGAACGATCAAGTCGATATCGCTAGAATAATTGAGTTCGCCTGCTCCCATCTTTCCCATCGCCAGCACGAAAAGACCCGGAAGATCGTCCCGATCGGCGACGACGCCCAAGCGTCCCGACGCCCAGGCTTCGCGGATCGCCAGCCGCAGCGCCGTCGCAACCGCTGCATCCGCAAGTTCGGTCAATGCTCCGACCACGCGATCGAGCCGCCAGACGCCCGACAGGTCGGCGGCGGCGATGACGAGATGTCCTGCCTGCTTGGCGCGCCGCATGGCCTGCATTGCCGGTTCGAACGCTCCACCCAGACCGCCGGCGGCGCGCATCGCTTCGAGAGCGTCGCCAAGAACCCGGTCCGGTCCCTCCTCGCTCAGCCCTCTGAGCAAGGGCGCGTTCTGCGCGGCAAGACGAAGCAGGTAGGGTGCAAGCGCGCCCGCCCGTGTGATCGCGCGCACGGGGTCACCGTCACCGCCGCGGATCGCGGTCAAGCCGAGTTGCCCAAGTCGTCCATTCATGGCGCGAACCCTAGCGCAACATCACGGCTGGTCCACCGCTCGCGAGGAACCATCGTTCGACGCTTCACGCCGCGGGCAGAACCAGCGATGCGCTCAGCCCTGGCCGTTCCATCGGCCCCTGGCCGTCCGCCAGCACAAGCCGCCCGCGATGCGCCTCGGCGACCGCATCGGCCAGCGACAGACCAAGACCGCTGCCCGGCTCGGTGCGCGATTGTTCGAGGCGCACGAAGCGCTCCACCACGCGGCTGCGCTCGGCCAGCGGGATGCCAATTCCGGCGTCGATGACGGAGAGCTCGACTTCACCGGTCGCTGCGCGCCGCGCCCGCAGCAGGATGGCGCCGCCGGACTGGGTGTACTTCACCGCGTTGTCCATCAGGTTCGACAGCGCCTGGGCGAGGAGGTCCCGGTCCGCCTGGACGAACAGATCGTTCTCGCAGGCGTAGGAAAAGCCGAGCCCTTTTTCCTCGCAGACGGGCTGGTAAAGCTCGGCAAGCTGATCGGTGATGCCTGAGACATTGAGGCGTCGGAATGAGCCGGAGGCGCCAGCCTGAACCCGCGACAAGCGCAGGATCGCGTTGAAGGTCACAAGCACGCCATCGACGTCGTCGATGGAGCCCGACAATGCAGCCTTCTGGGCCTCCTCGGTGGTCTGGGTCAGGCCCCCTTCCAATCGGTTGCGCAGCCGCGTCAGCGGTGAACGCAGATCGTGGGCGATAGCGTCCCCCGCGGTTCGCGAGGAGGTCACCAATCGCTCAAGTTTGCTCAGCATCGCGTTGAGCTGGACCGACAATCGATCGAACTCGTCGCCGGATCCCATCACCGGCGCCCGGCGCGACAGGTCGCCGCCCATGACATCCTCGGTGGTGCGCGCCAGTTGTTCGGCTCGCCTTGCGACCGATCGCGAGATCACCACGCCGCCGATCAGCGACAGCACGAGGCCGACCGCTGCAGATCGCCAAACCACGTCGCTGATCCGGTCGTTCAAAGCGCCAAGCTCGCCGACATCGTAGGCGACCATCAAGACGCCGCCGCCATTGAGCCGCGAGATCCGGCCCTCGGCCGACCTTCGCGTCGGCTGGCCGTTGGCGGTGAGGGCATTGAAGCCGAACGGCACGTCGATGACCTGCCCGACCGCCGGCGCGGCGTGGGGCAGCACGTCGAAGTCGCCGGCGAGCTTCACGCCATCTGCGCCCTGGAGGAGATAGAAGAACTTGCCTCGCGCCGATGAGCGCTCGGCCACCGACTGGTTGAGGCGATCCATGCCGCCGCCGCGGTAGGCCGCCGATAACTCCTGGAACTCTGCATTGAGATCGCTGCTTGCCTGCCGATCGAGGCGGCCGGCCGTCTCATAATAGAGATATGCCAGCAGCGAGGCGGCAAAGAGAATGAAGATCGAAGCGTGCAGGAGGGCCAGCCGAAACGTCGTCGTCCGGACAAGCGCCGGCAGGCGGCCGATCTTCATGCTTCCAGCCGATATCCCGCGCCGCGCACCGTGTGCAACAGAGGCCGCTCGAAGTCCTTGTCGATCTTGCCGCGGAGGCGGGAGATATGGACATCGATCACGTTGGTTTGGGGATCGAAGTGATAGTCCCAGACCTTCTCAAGCAACATGGTGCGCGTCACCACCTGACCGGCATGGCGCATCAGGAATTCGAGCAGGCGGAATTCGCGCGGCTGCAGATCGATCTTGCGGTTATCGCGAGAGACCGTGCGAGCCAGCAGATCCATCTCCAGCCCGCCGACCGCAAGCTTCGTGGTCGGAACATCAGCCGAGGCGCGCCGGCCCAAGGCCTCGACGCGCGCCACGAGTTCGCTGGGCGCATAGGGTTTGACGAGATAATCGTCGCCGCCCGCCTGCAGCCCCTCGACGCGATGATCGACCTCGCCGAGCGCCGACAAGAACAGCGCTGGAGCGCGACCGCCGCCGTCGCGATAACTGCGTAACAGCTTCACCCCGTCCATGCCCGGCAGCATCCGGTCAACCACAAGCGCATCATACTCGCCCCCGCGCGCCGAATTGAGCCCAGTTTCGCCGTCGCCGCGCACATCGACGGAATGCCCGGCGTCGGAGAGCACGCGCTTCACGAACGCCGCTGCGTCCGCATCGTCCTCGATAACCAGAACCTTCATGGCCCCTATTCCGGCTTGATCGTGATCGGCCTCAGATAAGAGCCGTCGCCGCAGCGTTCCTGCTCGCCGCATCCAACCGACACAACGATGTTTTCCTTGCCGGCGCCGCGAGCCGCGGTGATCGCCTCTTCAAGGTCTTTCGGCGTCTTGAGCGCCTTGAGCGCGCCGCCGTCAAGCTTGACCGCGAGCAACGCATCGCCGGGCAGGATGCCGGTCTTGATGAACGGACCCTTTGGCTCGGTCGTCACAACCATCAGGCCGCTCGCGGGCGCCGCCAGTTCGAAGTGCGCCGCCTCGCCGCTCGCCAGGGGCCGGACGGTGGCCGCGTTGAGGACCTTAACGTCGCCAGGCGCCGCCTTGGGTTTTGGCAGGTTGGCCCGGGTCGGATCGAGATCGACCTTTTGCAGCGCCGCGTCGTCGCGGGCCCGGACGGTGACAAATATCGTCTGTTCCTTGCCGTCCCGAATGATCTTGAACTTGTTCTTCGATCCCGCGATCAGACTGCCGACATGTTTGGTGAGGTCGCGGCTGTCCTTCACGTCCTCATCGTTGACCGCAAGAATGATGTCGTAGCGCTTGATGCCAGCCTGTTCGGCAGGACCACCCTTGGTGACCTTGCCGACAAGCGCGCCTTTGGAGCTCTTGAGGCTCCAGGCATCGGCGAAACGTTGGTCGATGCTCTGGATCTCGACGCCAAGCCAGCCGCGCACCACCTTGCCGTTCTTGATCAGCGTCTCGGAAATCTTTTGCGCCGTGTTGGCCTCGATGGCGAAGCCGATGCCGACGCTGCCGCCGCCGGTGTCGGAGAAGATGGCTGTGTTCACACCGATCACTTGACCGGCAAGGTTGAAGGTCGGACCGCCGGAATTGCCCTTGTTGATTGGCGCATCAACCTGGATGTAGTCGGAATAGTTCTCACCGCTCAGCACCCGGCCATCGGCCGAGACAATGCCGGCGGTCGCCGTTCCACCAAGGCCGAACGGGTTGCCGACCGCCACCACCCAGTCACCGACGCGCGGCCGGGCTTTGGTCGCGAACTCGACATAAGGATACGTGCCGCTCTTCTTGACCTTGAGCACGGCAAGATCGGTCTGCTTGTCGGTGCCGACGATCTCCGCTTCGAGCTCTTCCCCGCCCTTCAGCGATATGACCACCTCACGCGCATTCTCGACCACGTGGTTGTTGGTGACGATGTAGCCTGCCGGCGAAATAAAGAAGCCCGACCCGAGCGAGCGGCCTTCCTCATTGGTCTCGGGGCCGCCCTTGTCCTCGCCCTCGGCGGCGCCGCCCTCGTCCTTCTCGCCCTTCTTGTTGCCGAAGCGATCGGCGTATTCATCAAAGCCCGGCAATCCGCGGAAGGGATTGAATTGCTTTTCAACCTTGGCCGACTTGATCTCGGTGAAGACCTCGACGCTGACCACAGCCGGGCTCACCCGATCGATCAGGTCGGCAAAACTCATCGGCGCGCCCGCCGGAGCTGTCACCACCAGGGGCTTGCTGGCCGCCTGGGCCGCCGTCAGTTGTTTGGTCTGCTGTTGTTGGCCGAACGCCCCGGGCGCGAGAAGCGATGCTCCTGTCGCCGCCACAGCCAGCAATCCCGCCGCAAGGCTGATCCGGCCAGCGAAAACGGTCTTAACCTTCTTCATGTCGACTTCTCTCACTGCATCCGCTCGGGGGCGAGCTGTCGGTCAGAACCCAGACCAGTCCTAGAATTGTACCCGGTCCAGGGAAATTGAAAGGCCGGGGGTCTGATTCGGCGGCGTTTTAGCCTCGGCCATGCCGATGATCCCGCCCCAGTCTGAAAGACAGTAGTTGCCTTAGTTTACGGCAATCGTGGGGCGGCGCCAGCGCCATTCGCGCCGCAGGTCTGCTCAACCCGCGGCGTCATCCGCCTGATCGTCGGGCAGCGGCAGAAGCGCTTTTTTCCGGTTTCCCGCGAGCCGGGCGGCGATCACCCCACCGGCGACCAGCAGCAGGCCGAAAGGAAATATCCACAGCAGCAAGCCGAGGCCGCTGGTCGGCGGGCGAAACAGCACGAACTGGCCATAGCGGTCGGAAAAGAATTTCCGCACCTGGTTGTCGTCTGACCCGGCTTCGACCTGCTGGCGGATGACCCGCCGCATATCAACCGCAATATCGGCCGTCGACTGCGACACCGGTTCGTTCTCGCAGACCACGCACCGGATCTCCCGCATCAGGGACTGGGCGCGCGCCTCTTTTTGGGCGTCCGGCAACGGAAAATCGCCGCTGACCACGACGGCCATCAGCAACGCCGCGATCATGCCGTGACTCCCGCCGGCTCAGGCGCTTCGCCCGCTGAGGCAGGCTGCGAGAGAGGCGCTTGTTCGCTCGCCGGCGCGCGGCGCCGGAGGCGCGCCGCCAGCGACAGGAAGCCGCCGAGCGCGATCAACCCTGCCCCGCTCCACACCCAGTCGATCAGCGGATGCTTGGCGATACGGATGCGCCAGACGCCCGGCTCGTCGCGCAGCGTGTCGCCAAGTGCGACATAAACGTCCCCGCCCGGCGTCTTGCGTATCGACACTTCCGTCGTCGACATGTTGGCGACCGGATAGAAGCGTTTTTCGGGATGGATAACCTCGCTTCGACCATCATGGGTCACGGTGATGTCGGCGACTGTCGGATAATAATTCGGGCCCTCAGCGTCGTGGACGCCGTCGAACCGGAAAGTCCAGCCAAACATTTCGGCGGACTGTCCGGACGCGAGCGCGAACGTCCGCTCGGATCGAGCCGCCGTTTCGGCGGTCGCCCCGATCACGAAAAGACCCATGCCGATGTGCGCGATGGTCATGCCCCACACCGCGAGCGGAAGGCGGAAAACGCGACCGAACCCGCCTGGGCCAACGCGCCGTGCAAGGTCTGTCCCGACGCCGAGAATGACCCACAGGCCAAGGAGAACGCCGGGGATGATCCAGATCGATTTTCCGACCAGAACAAACACGGCGATGCTGGCGAGAATGGCGATCAGCCCAGCCGGCCAAAGGCGCTTGAACAGCGGCGCGAGTTCGGTGCGCCGCCAGGTCGAGGCCTGAGCCAACGGCAAGAAGAACAGGAGTATGCCCATCATCGGAGCGAAGGTGAGCTGGAAATAGGGCTCGCCGATCGAGATCGATATGTTGATCGCCTGGGCGAACATCGGCGTCACCGTGCCGATCAGGACCAGCGCTGCGCCAACCGCCAAGAAGAGGTTGTTGAGCACCAGCGCGCCCTCGCGGCTCACCGGATCAAACTCCGGTCCCGCGAGCAGCTTGGGCGCACGCCAGGCATAAAGACCGAGCGCTGCCCCGCCCGCTACCGTGAGGCCCGCCAGAAGGATGAGGCCGCGCTTGGGATCGACGGCGAAGGCGTGCACCGAGGTCATCACCCCGGACCGCACAAGGAAGGTTCCAAGCAAGGCGAGACAGAAGGCCAAGACAGCGAGGAACACGGTCCATGCCGCCATGCCGCCGCGCTTTTCAGTGACAATCAGGGAATGCACCAGGGCTGCGCCGACCAGCCACGGCATGAAGGAGG
>JANMWT010000373.1:0-2754 GCA_031394145.1 Alphaproteobacteria bacterium
CACGCCGAATCCGTACCACCGTCTCCAATATCAACATCCCGATCTCGCCCGCCTGGTCATCACCAAAACGGACGCGCCTAAATCATCGAGATGCGGGGTCCCTCTTCGACGCCGATCACCCCGCTAACGGGGTCCATTTTGCACGCCGGTCCTCACTCAAGGAATGGAACCAGCCGATCCATCGCGTGCGGGGCCGGATCGAGAAGATCTTCAGGACATGGAAACGAAGCTACGGCCTACGCCGGATGCGATGGCGAGGCCTCGCCAGAGCCACCGCCCAAGTCCACCTCACCGCCATTGCCTACAACCTCAAGTGTACCCTGAACATCCTCGCCGCCCACGCCTGAAGCTTGCTACCGCTCCGATCAAAGCGGTGGTGATGTAGGGCGATTACCGTCGCAATATTAGAAAAATCGCTCAGTTCCGACGCCCTACACCCACCCGCGCACAGGCCTCATATTGGTAGCGATGCTCAAGCTTAGGACTCAGCGCACGGCCCCGCGCACGACTTCAGCCACCAGTTCCGCTTGATCCATGGCCAGGTGCGGACCGATTGGAAGGCTGAGCACCGATTTGGCCAAGCGTTCGGCGATCGGCAGGCTGCCTTCACCAAGACCGAGATCGGCATAGGCGGCCTGACGGTGCGGTGCAATTGGATAGTGGATCAAGGTAGAGATTCCGGCTTCCTTTAGTTGCTCGGCGAGCCTGTCGCGGTCGCCAGATCGAATGACATACTGGTGCCACGCCGGCTCCGCCCAAGATGGGTAATGGGGCAGGATAATGTCGATATCGGCCAACGCCTCGGTATAAAAATGGGCGATCGCGCGACGCCGCCCGTTCCATTCGGTGAGATGGGGCAGCTTGGCGCTCAGCACCGCCGCTTGCAGCGGATCGAGCCGCGAATTGACCCCCAATTCCTCGTTTACATAACGAACGCTTGAACCGTAATTGCCCAGCATCCGGATCCGCGCTGCGATCTCAGGATCATTGGTAGTCACCGCGCCGCCGTCGCCAAGTGCGCCCAGGTTCTTACTGGGGTAGAAACTCCAGCATGTGACGTCAGTCCCGCCACCGATTGGGACGCCCTTATATCGCGCGCCGTGAGCCTGAGCGGCGTCATCCACAAGCTTAAGGCCATGGGCCTTTGAGACGGCTCGAATCTGCTCGAGGTCAGCAGGCTGGCCGTAAAGGTGGGTTGGCAGGATCGCCTTGGTCCGGGGGGTGATCGCGGCCTCGATCTTGGCCGGATCGAGATTATGAGTCGCCGGGTCAGGCTCGACCAGCACCGGGGCCCCCCCCACATTGCTGACCGCCAGTAGGGTCGCGATATAGCTGTTGCTTGCAACAATGACCTCGTCGCCAGGGCCGACACCGCAGGCGCGGAGCGCGAGTTGCAGCGCGTCAAGTCCGTTGCCTACGCCGACACAATGCGCAGCGCCGCAATAGGCGGCGAAAGACCGCTCGAACTGGGCCACTTCCTCACCGCCTATGTACCAGCCCGATGAAGTGACCCGCGCGACCGCAGCGTCGATCTCGACAGCAAGTTCACGGTAGGCGGCGCCGAGGTCGAGGAACAGAACTGTCATGCGCGCTGCGCTTCCACCGCACTCTGGAAGGCGTCGTAGTTGCGGATATAATCGCTTTCGTCAAAGGTCGCGTCCGCGAGAACCACCAGCACGCAGTCTGGCGAAAAGTCATGCATCTCATGCCAAACCATTGGGCCTATCTCAAGCGCAAGGTCTGGCCGGTCGAGCTTGATGTTGGTACGGACAGTTCCGTCATCGAGGAGCATTGTGCACTCGCCTGACACGCAGACGGCCCACTGGCGCAGCCGTAAGTGCGCGTGGAATCCGCGACTAACGCCGTGTTTGGTAGCGAAGACGTAGTACACCCGCTCAATCGCAAACGGGATGCCGATACTGGACTCAAGCGCTATGAGCGATCCGCGATCGTCACCCTTCACTTCGAGCTGGATTGTTCGGCAACCGGCAACTGGTACCTTCGATACGGACATTTCTTGCTTTCTGGTGAGGGGCCACCGCTGAACTGGAACCCCAAAGCGGACGGAGCTTTTGCTTGACCGCCAGTGCTGTATGGCATGCCTTGCTATTCCACGCTTTAGCGGCAACTACCGATAACGCATCAGGAATCGGCTCGGAGTTCACTCGCTAATGTGCGGCATTGCCGGTCTCCTGGTTGCCGGCCAGATCCCCGTTGGGCTGCCAAGGCGGATGGCCGCGGCGATCGCGCATCGCGGACCGGACGACGAGGGCGTCTGGAGCGATGGGTCGGGCAAAGTCGTCCTTGTCCACCGGCGCCTGGCGATCCTCGATCTGTCCCCGCACGGCCACCAGCCGATGGCCTCGGCGGACGGCCGGTACGTGCTGGTCTTCAATGGTGAAATCTATAACCACGCCGAGTTGCGCCGCCGTATAGAGGAGCGTCGGGGCGGGATGGCGTGGCGCGGCCATTCCGACACCGAGACATTGGTCGAGTGCATCGCCGCGTGGGGGCTCGAAGCCGCCCTGGCGGCAAGCGTCGGCATGTTCGCGCTCGCCGTCTGGGACCGGTCGGAGCGAAATTTGCAGCTCGCCCGTGACCGTTTTGGGGAGAAGCCGCTATATTACGGATGGGTAGGCGGCGATTTCATCTTTGCCTCCGAGCTCAAGGCGATCCGCTGCCATCCAGGCTTCGCCAACGGCGTGGATCGTCGCGCCTTGCGATTGTACGCCTCGCGCGGCTACGTGCCCGCGC
>JANMWT010000093.1:0-5547 GCA_031394145.1 Alphaproteobacteria bacterium
CTGCTTGTTCTGGTCGCCGGTCTGGGTGATCCGCGACGCCTCGAAGGTGAAGCCGGTCTCCAGCGTCAATCCCTTGGCCATCGCCCACAAATCGGTGATGAAGCCCTCCCCGCGGATTTCTTCCACCCGCGCGTTCGAGACCGCGAGAGCGACCCGCGTCTTCACACCGCCGCGCGGTAGGTTGAAGATGTCGAGCGTCGTGTCGCGATAGTTGAATGCCCCTTCGCCGCCGAATTCGATTGTGTGCCCTGACAGCGCTCGCCAGGTCGCCGCAAGACGCGCCACGCGCTCGCCGCCTTCGGTGGTCCGGTCCTGGGTGCGGGTGAGAAACGTCGCGGGAGCAGTGTAGATGTCGAAGACATCGCTCTGGTCAACGCTGGCGAGCGTGACCAGCCCGATCAGTTTGGCCGAGAAGGTCGGCGAGAAGCGGCGCTCCCAATCGGCCCCGACTTCGCCGGTGTAGTTGTTGTTATAGTCCGTTGCGCCAGCCAGCACGCTTCTCAAAGCCCCGGTCGCCGACCGTTCGATCGAGTCGTTGGTGGTGGTGTTCCAGGTTGGCGCAAATTGCAGGTTGATGTTGACGCTGTCCTTGGCATCAGGGCGCCATTTCAACGTTCCTGCGCCTTGCAGGCCAATATTGTTGGGCTGGCCATATTGGTCGCGGTAGACGAAGAGGGCGCCCGTGGCGTCGCGCACCGCTTCGAAATTGTTGCTGCGGCCGCGCAGGTTCGGCGCCTGGAGATCGAACGACAGCTCAGCATTGTCCGCCAGAGCCAGCGACCGCGAAGCTTGGAGCGTCCAGCCGATGCGATTGGAATACTCGATATGACGAAGGGCCGCCACGAAAGTGGTCAGAGAATTCTTCGCCGTCGCCTTGCGCAGCACGACGTTGACCAGCTCGGACTGACCGTGCACGTCGACCGACGAGTTGCTGCCGGAGATCAGCTCGAGGCGAAGGACGGCATCGGCTGGAATTCGCTTCAGCTGTTCAGACGTCACCGTTTTCGAGCTCGGCCGCTCGCCATTGATCAGCACGTTGCCGGCTGTCGCTCCGAAGCCGCGGCGATCATCGCCATCGCGCACCTCGAAGCCCGGCACCCGCGCCACCATGTCGGCGGCGGTCACCGGATTATATGTCTTGAAATAGGCGGCATCGAACCCCTGCACGCCGTCGGCTGATTTTGCACTGGCGGCGGGGGCGGGCGGAACCTGACCCGGCGGCGCTTCAGCGATTGCCGGCGCGGCAAGACCGGCCGCCAGGGCGGCCCAGGACGCGGCGCGCCTCAGCCCCAGCACGCGCCCGAGACCGGGTGGTTGTGATTGTCGATTGCCGCCCTCCCCGGCGTCAAGTAAGTTCAGAAACTGAACCCACCTTGCCGGCGGTTGCCGGAGCGGTCAACGAGATTTGGTGAGCGTCGTTACACGATACTGTCAGCCCCTGCCGAGAAGCTGGAAGACCCGATGCGTTGGAGCGAGCTTGAAAGCGAGACCTGCCCCATCGCCCGAGCGATGTCGGTTATCGGCGATCGCTGGACGGTGCTGATCCTGCGCGACTGCCTGCGCGGCGTCAGCCGGTTTGACGAATTTCATCGTCGGCTGGGATGCAGCCGCGCCATCATCTCGGACCGTCTTGCGCATCTCGTCGAGCGCGGCGTGCTGGCGCGCGAGGTCTATGAGGCGCACCCGCCGCGCCACGACTATCGCCTCACCGATATGGGGCGCGGGTTATCGCCGGTGCTGATGACCCTGAGCAACTGGGCTGAGACTTATGCCCCCCGAGCCGGCGGTCATCGCGTCGTCCGCCGGCACAAGACGTGCGGACAAAATTTCCAGCCCGTCGTCCATTGCTCAGCGTGCGGCGAGGCGATCGCCCCAGGCGAGGTCGAACATGTCGATCCGGTGAAGCCGCCGGCAGCGGCCGGCCGCCCAGCCCCGGCGGGGGCTTCTAGGCCGCGTCCTTCTCCAGGGCGTTGAGCTCGCTTTTCACGCGTTCAGCCAGCTGGCGAAGGGTGAAGGGTTTGGGCAGGAAGGAGATGGCGCGCTCCTCTTCCAGTGTCTTGGCGAGGTCGCGCTCGGCATATCCGGAGATGAACATCACACGCGTCTTGGTCAGCCAGGGCCGCGCCTCGCGCAACAGCGCGGGACCATCCATGCCCGGCATCACCACGTCGGAGATGAGAAGATCGATGTCGCCGGCATTTTCCTTGATGATCTCGAGCGCCTTTTCGCCGTCGGCAGCCTCGATTACGTGATAGCCGCAGGATGCGAGCAGCTGGGCGGCGATGCCGCGCACGCCATCCTCGTCCTCGACCAGGAGAATGCGGCCGCGGCCGGCAAGGTCGCCCTTGCCGGACGACGGCGGCGCGGGCGCCGGTTGTTCGAAGACAGTGTCCGGCTGGCCTTCCTCCGCCTCACCGGTCCAGGCAGGTAGAAAGATCTTGAACGTCGTGCCCCGGCCCTGTTTGGAAACCGGGTAGATATAGCCGCCTGACTGCTTGACGATGCCATAAACCGTCGCAAGGCCAAGACCGGTGCCGTGGCCGACCGCCTTGGTGGTGAAGAAGGGCTCGAAGATCTTCTGCATCAGCTCGGGGGGGATGCCAGCGCCGGTGTCGATCACCTCGAGCAGCACATAATCGCCCTCGGTGACGTGGACGAAACCATCCTTGCGCGCCGCCGCCGCATCCGAACGCGACGTCTTGATGGTGAGATTGCCGCCGCCATTCTTGTCGATCATGGCGTCGCGCGCGTTGGTGCAGAGATTGGTGAGCGCCGTCTCGAGCTGGCCTTTGTCCGCCTTGATGCGCGGCAGATCGCGACCATGGACGATGTCGAGCTTGATGCGTTCGTCGATGATGTCGCGCAGCAGGACGTAATAGTCCGACAGCACGTCCGACACATCGAACACGTCCTGGCGGAAGACCTGCTTGCGCGAATAGGCGAGCAGCGTCCGCACCAGTTCCGCGCCGCGGGAGGCAAACTCGTTGATCGACTTCAGCTCAAAGAAGGTGGGATCGCCCGGCGGGTGGCGGACCTGCAGCTTGTTTACGTTGAGGATGATGCCCTGCAGCAGATTGTTGAAGTCGTGCGCCAGTTCTCCTGCGAGCTGTCCGATCGCCTGCAGCTTCGAGCCCTGGGCAACGCGCTGCTCCAGCAGCTTCTTCTCGGTGGTGTCGATGACATAGGCGGCCGACGGCCTGCCCTGCCGGTCGATGGCGATGAACACGTCGACGGACTTTGCCGTCTCGCCCGCGAGCTTGAGGTTGACTGCCCCATCCAGCGCCTTGCCGAGCTGCTCTGCTAGCCGCGCCGGACCCTGGTCGGCGACGAACAGATCAGCAAAGCGCGCGCCCGGCTGGGCGCGGCCTTCGGTCATGTCGAGCAAGGCGCGGTTGGCATCCAGCATCACCGCCGTCTCGACGCCCTCGCCATCAAGGCGCACGACGCCAAAAGGCGCATCGGCAAACATCGTGTCGTCGCTGCGGTTAAGGCTTTGCTGAATCGATTCAGCGCTCGCCGGCGCGCGACGAATGGCGCTCTCCGAGGTGTTGGCGACATAGACCACTGACCGCGTCAGCGCGTCTGGCCCCTTGCCGGACCAGGTGGTGATCAGCTGCGCCGGCGATTCAACGCCGTCGCGCGCGCGCATGACGACCTCGGCGCGCTGGCTCGTGGCCCCACGCACTTCGCGCTTCATCAGCTTGAGGCCTTCCGGGCGCAAGATGTCTTCGAGACGAAGACCCGCCGGTTCTTCGGGCAGACCGAGCATCGCCCGCAACGTCTGGTTGACGTAGACGACGCGCCCATCGCGTCGCGCCGAGAAGAAGCCGACCGGAGCGTCCTCGACATACAGCGCGCGCGGATCAACCGACCCCGAGCGGCTCGCTGCGGCGCTATCGACGCGGCGAAGGCGCCAGAGCGCCTTGGTCTTGCCCAGCGGCGCGACGCTGGCTTCATACTGGACCGGCGAATGGTGGTCGCCCAACAGGATGGCAGGCAGCACTTCGGTGCGACTGACGCCGGCCTTGACGGCCTTCGACAAACGATAGATCGGCGCAGCCATGCCAGGATTGGCGCCGAACAGCCGATCGATCGAGGGTGCGTGGCTGGAATCGCCGAGGTCGTTGGCAACCTGCGCGAGCTCAAGATACGCCGGGTTGGCCGCCACCGTCGCGCCGCCGCGATCGGAGACCAGCGCTGCTTCCTCGAGCGCCTCGAGCCAGACCAGCTTGCGGTTCGACTGCGCGGCCGCTTCGGCTGCGCCACGTTCGGGGAACACGCCCAACCGGCGGCCTGCGCCCTTCATCAGCCACAGGGTCAGGACCAGACCCATCGCGCCAAGCGCAATCACCAAGACCGCGCCTGATGGACCGACGGCCTGGCTCCAGGTCAAGGCGACGCCGGCTGCGCCGCCCGCCACCGCAAGCGCCGTCCAGAAGGCGATCTGCAGCCAGTCAAAGCCCTTTCCGCCCGCATGCACGGGGGCTTCCGCGATCTCGTCCTCTTTGTAGTGCTGCGTGTCAGGCATGGCGCGGTTTCCGTTCTGGATTCAGCAGTATTGGGGTGATTCGGAGCGATTCGGGCGGGCAAGCGAATCGGCGAGCATGTGGAGAAAAAGCTGAGCGGCGACGGGGCTGGCAGACGATCGTTCCGAAATCGAAATGAAGTTACGCACAGAGCGACTCCCAGGATATTGTCGGGCTGCAAGCTGCAGCGGTCGCGTCATCGCCCGCGCCACACCAAGAAACCATGTATCGCGGCCGTGGGCGCGCATCAGCGCTTCCTCCCCTTGGCCGTGTTGAGAACGAAGCCGATGACCTTTGCGACCGCCTCGAAATGCTCGCGCGGCACCGAATCGTCGATCTCGACCGAAGCGTAGAGCGCACGGGCGAGCGGCACGTTCTCGATCATCGGCACGCCGGCCTCCTTGGCGACCTCGCGGATGCGTAGCGCGACCTCATCAACGCCCTTGGCGAGACAGATCGGCGCAGCGTCGGTTGCCGGCTCATAGCGCAGCGCCACGGAATAGTGGGTCGGGTTGTTGATGATAACCGTCGCCTTGGGGACGTTCGCCATCATCCGCTTCTGTGCGCGCTTCATCCGAATCAGGCGCAGCTTGGCCTTGATCGCAGGATCGCCCTCGGACTGCTTGGCCTCGTCGCGAATGTCGCGCCGGGACATCTTCATCCGGTTCATGAAGCTCATGCGCTGCCAGAAATAGTCGAGCCCGGCGATCACGCCGATGGCGATCAGCGCGGCGATGAACATGCGCCCGGCCAGCGTCTGGGTCAGGGAGAGGAGCGCAGAGACGTCAAGCCCCCCAGCCTGGATGAGGCGGTTTGCATCCGGCCAGATCGCATAGACCATGGCCCCGCCAACGGCGACGATCTTAAGCGCCGCCTTGAGCAGGTTCATCCAGCCTTGTGCGCCGAACATGCGTGACAGGCCCTTGGTCGGCGACAGCTTCTCGAGATCGGGCTTCATCTTCTCGAGGGTCCACAAGGGTGGAACCTGGATGACGTGGCCGACGACCGAGCCGACCATCAG
>JANMWT010000097.1:0-4891 GCA_031394145.1 Alphaproteobacteria bacterium
CAGGCGCACCAGCGCTTCAGGGTTGGTCTTGGGATCGTAGTGCGCCTGCAGGTAGGCGATGATGTCGTCCTCGGTGCGATTGACCGTCGGGTTGTCTGGGAAGTGCATCGGCTGGTTTGGAACCTGGCCAAGCTCGGCGACCACCGTGTGGGTGTCTGTCGCCATCAGCGCCATGTTGTCGCTCGGGCCTTTGGGCGCTGCGCGGTCGTTCGAACCGCCGCCGATGAACAGGAAGGCCTTCTTGCTGGTCACGGTGTCGGGAATCGTGACGATCAGCCAGTGCTTCCACACCGAGCGATCCATCACCGCCGGCGTCAGCCAGGTTTGCGAGGTCAGGTCCAGCACCGCGCCATGATAGCCAGGGCCCGTGAAGGTATGATCCAGCTTCCAGGCGAAGCTCGGATCGGGTTTGGCGATGTAGGCGTCAAGGACGTTTCGCGGATTGGGCGCGGCGACGGCCGGCTTCTGTGCGGTCTGGGATGGCGCAATGCAGGCCGTCGTCCCGGCCAGCGCCAAGCCAAGCACAGCTGCAAGAAACCCTGCGGACTTCATCCTGATCTCCCCACAGCTTGTCTGGCGTTTGGCCCCTCGGGCTGCTGCAAGCCATGGATGGGAGCCGAAGGGAGCAGCTTGCACGACCAAGCCGTTTAGCGGCAAGTCGAATTCCGGATCGGTTCCCCCCGCGAAAGCCGCCATTTCCGGTGCGAAATCCGGGCGATGCTGGTATGCAGGCGGTCCCGGAGGTTCCGATGATTCTGATCGGCCAGTTCGACAGCCCGTTCGTCCGCCGAGTCGCCATCGCGATGCGGCTCTATGGCATGGCGTTCGAGCACCGGCCGTGGTCCGTGTTCGGCGACGCCGACAAGCTCTCCGCCTTCAACCCGCTCAAGCGGGTGCCGACCCTGGTGCTCGATGATGGCGAGGTGCTTATCGAAAGCTTCTGCATCCTCGATGCGCTCGACCAGATGGTGGGCGAGGGGCGGGCGCTGATCGCATCCACCGGCCCGGACCGGCGCGAAGCGCTGAAGGTCTGCGCGCTGGCGGCGGGCCTCGCCGACAAGGCGGTCTCGCTGGTCTACGAGCGCGCCATTCATGATCGTTCGACGCCGATGTGGGTGGAGCGTTGCCGCAGCCAGATCGGCGGCGTGCTCGATGCGCTGGAGGCGGATCGCGCCAACCGCCCGGGGGAATGGTGGTTTGGCGCCAGTATCGGCCATGCTGACATCGCCGTCGCGGTCGCCTTGTATTTCCTTGCCGACGCTCATGCCGGTCTCTTCGATCTCAATCATTGGCCTAGGTTGGCTCGGCATTCGATCCGCTGTGAGGCGTTGGCGCCGTTTCTCGAACTCAAGCAGGCGTTCAAAGTGACGCCGCCTAAGTCAGCTGCATGAGCAATGGCCGCATCAGCAATGTAAGGCAGTTACGCCCGCGCAAATCGTCGGTCGCTCGCCGCAAGGCCGACCTCGCCGGCGGCGTCCTGCCCGACAGCGGGCTTAAGGCGCTGATCGCGTCGGGCGCCATCTCGGCGGACAAGGGCCTCGAAGCGGATCAGGTTCAGCCCGCCAGCCTCGACCTGCGCCTCGGCGACGTCGCCTACCGCCTGCGCGCCAGCTTTCTGCCCGGCGTGCACGAGGTCGCCAACCGGCTCGACGATTCGCTCGTCATGCACACGCTCGACCTTACGCGCGGCGCGGTGCTGGAGACGGGCTGCGTCTATCTCGTGCCGCTGCAAGAGAGGTTGAAGCTGCCGAAGGATCTTTCGGCCGCTGCGAACCCCAAGAGCTCGACCGGACGCATCGATGTTTTCGTCCGCGCGGTCACCGACCGCGCTCGGGCATTTGACGGCATGCACGCTGGTTATAAGGGCGAGATCTACGCCGAGATCTCGCCGCGCACTTTTTCGGTGCTGGCCCGCACCGGCGATCGGTTGTTGCAACTCCGCGTGCGGCGCGGCCCGCAGAAACCGGTGCGCGAGCTCACCTTTAGCCTCGATCTTCATCCCACCGCCACCGACGTCGTCGGCTATCGCGCCAAACGGCATTCGCGCGTCATCGATCTTGCGGGCATCGGCGCTCACACGGTTGAGGATTTCTGGGAGCCGGTGCGGGCGCGGGAAGGGCGGATCGTCCTAGATCCTGGCGAATTCTACATCCTGGCTTCCAAAGAAAAGATCGTCATCCCTCTCGATGAGGCTGCCGAGATGGCGCCGATCGCTCCGGAACTCGGCGAATTCCGAGCTCATTATGCGGGCTTCTTCGACCCCGGTTTCGGCGTCACGCACACCCGCGGCAAGGCGGTTCTCGAGGTGCGCTCGCGCGACGTGCCGTTCATCGTCGAGGATGGTCAGCCGGTCGGACGCCTGATCTTCGAGAAGCTTACAGCCCCGCCGGATGTCCCCTATGGCGCTGAAGGCAGTCACGCGACCTACCATGGCCAGGGCCTGCGGCTGTCGAAGTATTTCGAGGCGACGGAGGACTGAACGTTCAGCCTCGGTCGAGCTAGGCTACAAAGGTTGCAAACTGACCTGGAGGCGCTGATGGCCGCAACGCGACGCAGTTTAATTGCTGGTCTCGGCGCCGCGACGCTGGCCGGGGCGCTGGCAGGCTCAGCTCACGCGAAGAAAATCGTTCGCGCCTGTCCCGTCACTGGACCATTTGCCGCCGCTGCTGATTACTCCGCCGAGCTTCGCGGCGTTTCGATGCTGGTGATGCGCGATGGCAAGATCCTGCTCGAGGACTATCCCCAGCCAGGCGGTCCGCTCGAGGCGTGGGAGCTGGCGAGCGGAACCAAGAGCTTTACCGGCATCATGGCGGCCGCAGCCCAGGCTGACGGTCTCTTGGAGATTGACGAACCAGCGTCGACCTCGCTCAGCGAATGGCGCCGCGACCCGCGCAAGGCGCGTATCACCATCCGCAATCTTCTGTCGCTCAACTCGGGCCTCAAGGGACCCGGCGCAATCGGCCAGCCGCCGGCCTATCTTGATGCGCTGAAAGCGGAAGCCAGATATGAGCCGGGGACAAAGTTCGAATATGGCCCTGTCGGCTTTCAGGTCTTCGGCGAGATCATGAAGCGCAAATTGCGCGCCGCGGGCCTGGCTCAAGACCCGAGTGTCTGGCTGCAGGCGCGGGTATTTGATCGCATCAATGTTCACCCCTCGGCGTGGAGGCATGGCAAGGACGACAATCCCTTCATGCCGCAAGGCGCGCAGCTGACCGCACGTGACTGGGCGCGCTTCGGTCAGTGGGTGATGGATGGCGGCCAGGGTGTCGACCCTCGCGCCTTCAAGGCGCTGTTTGAGCCGACTGCAGCCAACCCCGGCTACGGCCTTTCCTGGTGGCTGCTGCGCCCGGGCCTGATCGGCCCCAATCCGGCCGCCGGTATCGACGGCGACGCCATCGGCGCGGTGGCGATGCACGAAGACATCGTCATGGCTGCCGGGGCTGGCGACCAGCGGCTCTATCTTCTGCGCGAGCGCCGGCTTGTCGTCGTCCGCCAGGCCAACGAGATCTTCCGCTCGATGGGGCCGTTCGCGGTCAAATGGCGTGATGAGGACTTCCTGAAACGGATTTTGCGCTAGGTCGTGTAAAGGACCATTGACAGGCATCGCCCCCGATCTATTGTCAATGAAGCTTGACAGGAGACCGACATGGGCGAGGCCCAAAAACCTACCTTTCGCGAAGCGCAGCGGCGGTATCAGCGGCTCTACTGGCCAGCGATCATCCTCTATTCAGTGCTCTGTTTTGCGGGGCCGATGCTGATGAAGAGCATCGATCACCCGGCGAAATGGATGTGGGCGGCGCTCGCGGTCGTGAACACCATTCCGATCGCCGCGATCTTCTGGGTGCTCGGGCGCTGGTTGCGCGAGACCGACGAATACACCCGCAAGAAGCAGGTCGAGGCGATGCTCGCGGGAGCGGCCGTGACCTTCACCTTCACCGCGCTCTGGGGGTTTCTCGAACTCTATGATGTCGTTCCGCATCTCTTCGTCCTGATGCTCTGGCCGATCTTCTTCCTCAGCTATGGCGGTCTTTATTGCCTGCGCTGCGTCCTCGACCGACGCGCCGGCGTGAGCCCCGATTCAGCATCCGGGGCCAGCGCGTGATGAGCGGGTTCACTTTCAAGCAGGCCAATAAGCGCTATCGGCGGTTGTTCCTTCCGGTGATGATCCTCTACGTCGCCCTCTGCTTCGCGGGCCCTGGGATCATGGCGGCGTTCAATTTCGAGCCGCCCGCCTGGGTGATGGCGCCTGTCGCCATCCTGTCGGGCGCGCCGATTGCCGGCGTATTCTGGCTGCTGGGCCGGTTCGTCAAGGAGACGGACGAATACACCCGCGCCGTTCAGACCCAGGCGCTGCTGACCGGCGGCGGCATTACATTCTCGCTGGCCGTCATCTGGAGCTTCCTCGAGCTCTATCAGGTCGTGCCGCGCTCGAAGTTCTTTCCGTCGATGATGATGGTCGGCCCAGCATTCTTTTTCTGTTATGGAATATCCGCCTACGTCCAGCACAAGCGTAGCGGCGGGTCGATGCGCGATTTCTCCGGTCCAGGGCGGGAGAAGGCGTGAAGACCACACTGCGCGAGTTGCGCTCCGCCAGAGGATGGAGCCAGGGCGACCTCGCCGACGCTCTGGGCGTCTCGCGCCAGTCCGTCAATGCGATCGAAACGGGGAAATACGATCCCTCCCTGCCGCTCGCCTTCCGCATCGCGCGGCTGTTCGGCAAGCGGATCGAAGATGTCTTTCTGGATGATGGCGCGAGCGATCGGCTCGCGGCGCAATAGGAGAACCACGATGTTCGGCAAACTTCTGATCGCTGCGGCGCTTGCCGCGGCGCTGGGCCCCTCGGCGCTTGCGCAAGCGCGTTTCACCGCGATGGTGAGCGGCAAGGGCGGCG
>JANMWT010000100.1:0-7982 GCA_031394145.1 Alphaproteobacteria bacterium
ACGCCTGCCATGAGGGCAATTATGCGCTGGAACACATCCTGGCCGGGGCGCGAAACCAGGAGCGCGGCTCAAACGGCGGCTGACAGCCGCATCGCAAAACGGCATTGCCCGCGTGCAGCACCGCGCCTACCCTTCAGGCTGATCGTGAGGGTTATCCCATGTTACGCCTGCACCACGCGCCGCGCTCGCGCTCGTCTCGCATCGTCTGGCTTCTGCAAGAGCTCGAAGCCGATTGCGAGATCATCTACACCAGCATTGCGCGCCAGGACGGCTCGGGCGATGAGGACGCAGCCAACCCGCACCCCGACAAGAAAGTGCCGGCGCTGGTTCACGACGGCGCGCTGATCACAGAGTCATCGGCGATCGTGCTCTACCTCACCGACCTGTTTCCCGAAAAAGGGTTAGGGCCGAAGATCGGCGACGCCAAACGCGGCGAATACCTGTCCTGGCTGTTCTACTATTCCGGCGTCATCGAGCCGGTGGTGACGTTTGAATTTGCCGGCCTCGGTGAGCACCCAAGCCTGATCCGCACATTCCGCGGCCGCGCCGAAATGGAGCGCCGGGTGATGGAGGCGCTGAACAAGGGGCCCTACTTGCTGGGCGACAAATTCTCGGGCGTCGATATTCTTGTCGCCAGCATGGGCGCCTGGGCGCGCCAAATGCTGCCGACCGGCAAGCTGATGGACGATTATCTTGCGCGTTGCAATTCCAGGCCGGCGCTGAAGACGGCGATGGCGAAGGACGCGCCGAAATAATGGGCGATATCGTCAACCTCAACGACCGGCGCAAGAAGAAGGCGCGCGAAGGCAAAGCGGCCGGCGGCGCAGCCAATCGTGCGAAGTTCGGCCGCACCAAGGGCGAAAAGGAGCGCGAAGACAAAGAGCGCTCAACCAATGTGCGCAAGCTCGACGCCGCCCGACGTGAGCGCGAGGAAGACGGCGAGAACCATTAAGGCCTCAGCTTTTGGTCAATCGCCTGATGATGGCCCAGTTCGACACCGGTGCGAGCCGCTCAAGGACGGCAACCACCTGGGCGTCCCCGCCAACCATGATGCGGGCCTTGCGCCGCTCGATTCCCCTGACGATGGTCTCGCCAGCGATTTCCGGCGGCAGACGCATGCGCGCTGCAGCGGCCCGCTGGCTGGCCTCGCGATCGGCGTCGGAATTGATTTTCGGCCCCCGTGCATTCTTCGCGATCGATGTAGCGACGCCGCCGGGGTGCACCACGGTGACGCCGACCACGCTTCCTTCAAGCTCATGCCGCAGCGATTCCGAAAACCCTCGCACCGCGAACTTGGCCGCGACATAAGCGGTCTGTCCTGGCGGCGCGATCAGCCCGAAGATACTGGAGAGATTGATGATGCGCGCGTCCTCGCTAGCGCGCAGCAGCGGCAGGAAGGCCCGCGTCATGCGCACCACGCCCCAGAAGTTGATCGCAAACAGCCATTCGAAATCCACCGGATCGATCTGTTCAAATGTGCCGCCGATGGCGACCCCGGCATTATTGATCAACAAGTCGAGCGAGGCGTGCTGCTTCAGGAAGGTATCGGGAAAAGCGGCGATCGCCTCAGCCGAGCCGACATCAAGGCGGTGCTCGGTGATGCGGACGTCCGGCGTCAGCGCCAGCGCAGCCGTCTCGGCAAGGCCCGGCTGGTTGAGGTCGGCAAGGGAAAGATGGCAGCCGCGCTTCGCTAGCGAGATCGCAATCGCGCGACCAATGCCGCTTGCCGCTCCGGTAACCAGAGCGGTGCGGCCGCGCAAATCCATGTGTCCAGCCGGGGCGCTCAATTCGGACCCACGCTCAAAGCGAGGATGCGGCTGATCTCGCGGCGAGGCCGGCCGCTGTCCTCCGCCCAGGCGTTGAAGGCGGCTTGTACGGCTTTCCATTCGGCCTTTGTCGATGGCGATCTTTCAACCACGCCTTCGCGGATCAGCGCTCGGGTCACATCCTGCGAGGTGATGAAGGCGTCCCAGCCGGAGAAGCGCAGGAAGTACATTGCGGTGGCGCCGCCAAGACGGCTGCCGTGTTTCTTGAGGTGGTCCATCAGGCCGATCTGGTCGGCGGCCGGCCAGGCTGCGAGGAATTTTCCGAACGAGCCGTTCTGGTTGGCGGTTGCGACCACGAAGCGGGCATTCTCGATAACGGCCACAATCTTGGCGCCGTTGCGCACGATGGCCGCATCTTTCAGCAGCCGGTCGATATCTTCATCGCCATACGCAGCGACCCGTTTCGGCGCGAACCGTTCGAACGCAGTCTCGAAGCCCGGCCACTTCTTCTGAATGACCGTCCACGAGAAGCCTGATGAAAACAGGGCGCTGGCCATTTCAGACAGGAACCGGTCGTCCTTTCGCCGCGTTAGATCTGTGTCGACTGACCATTCGGCCAACTTGGCTGTAACTCCTTTTGCACCGCCATGATGTTTTCTCGCCAGCGCCTCGATCTTGTCGAACGATTTCACAACACTCTCCCGGCAAGCTGAACGCGGAGGTCGCCATGATGCGCACCCATCCGATTTCCACAAGGACAACACTGGCGCTCGCCGCCATCGTGCTGCTCACCCCGCTCATCGCAGCCCGTGTCCACGCCGCGCCGTCGAAGCCATACTGCGCCGCCATGATATGCGCCGACGCCAGCCATATCGCGAAGACCAGCCTGGATCGCGGCCCTGACTTCGTCGTCCACCATTTCGACCTGAAGGACGGATCGACGGCTGGCGTCTATGTCGGCGGATACCCCCAACGTCCCGAGCAGGGAACACCGACCACGACCGAGACCATCGACGGCCTCAGGTGCGAGCGCTATGCGCTGACAACCAACGGGGCGCCGTCGATTGCCGTCTATTGCCCGTGGGCGAACAGCTTCCCGACCGTCCTTCACGCCTGGGCCAATGGAAGCGCTAGGCCTGCGGCTAGCAAGGCGATGGCGCTGGTCAAGAGCCTGCGCCGCTGCGACGAAAAGACGGAATGTCCCTGGCCTCCGCGATGAAACAGCCCAGCTCAACCCTGACGGCGGGGCGCCTGTATTGACCGTTACGACGCCCGGCCTCATGTGAGCGTACGTTCACATGAGGGCTTTGCGCCATGACCGATCCGTCCCCGCTCTTCCGCTCGTTCCGCCTGCGCGGCATGGAGCTCAAGAACCGCATTGTCATGGCGCCGATGACCCGCTCGCATTCGCCAAGCTGGGCGCCCAATGACGAGAACGTCGCTTATTACCGTCGCCGCGCCGAAAACGAGGTTGGCCTCATCCTATCCGAGGGCACGCTGACGCGGCGCAAGGGCGCCTCGAATGACGCCAACATCCCCCTGTTCTGGGGAGAAGAACCGCTCAAGGGCTGGAAGCGCGTCATCGACGCTGTTCACGCCGCAGGCGGCAAGATGGGTCCGCAGATCTGGCACCAGGGCATGAGCCGCAAGCCGGGCACCGGGCATTTCCCGGAGGCGCCAAGCGATGGCCCGTCCGGTGTCACCCTCACCGGCAAGAAGATCGCCGAGGAGCCGAGCGAGGCCGAGGTGCTCGACATGGCGCAGGCCTATGCCGACGCCGCTGCTGACGCGAAAAAACTCGGTTATGACTGCATCGAGCTGCACGGCGCTCACGCCTATCTGATCGACGAGTTCTTCTGGGCCGTCACCAACCAGCGCACCGACCGCTTCGGCGGCGCCATCGAAAAGCGCGCCGAGTTCGCCGCCGAAACCATACGCCGCTGCCGCCGGGCGATTGGCAACTTGCCGATGATCATCCGCCTCAGCCAATGGAAATCCGTCGACTACAACGCCAAGCTCGCGACCACGCCACAAGAGATGGAGCGCTGGCTGAAAGTGCTGGTGGATGCGGGTGTCGACGCCATCCACTGCTCGCAGCGTCGCATCTGGGAAGCAGAGTTCCCGCAGATTGATGGCGAGAAGGGACTCAATTTTGCCGGCTGGGCCAAGAAGCTGACCGGCCTGCCGACAATCAGCGTCGGGTCTGTCGGTCTGACGTCGGAATTCACCGGCGCTTTCCGCGGCGAGGGGTCGAAGGCCGGAAACTTCGATGACGCCATCGAGCGCCTGGATCGCGGCGAGTACGATCTGGTCGCCGTTGGTCGCGCCCTTTTGCAGGACCCGGAATGGGCGGTGAAAGTGAAGGCCGGTCAGTTCGCGGAACTCAAGGACTACGATGCTGGCGCCTTGAAGATGTATTACTGATCCGCGGCGGCGCTCCATTGCGCTGACCTCGACAGGAGGATAGCTCTGCCGGTGAGCGATACAGCCGCGGGGTCGCGACGACATGGCAATCAGGCGTCTGGTATTTCTGGCGAGCGCAATCGCGGCCATGCTTTCCGTCGCGCCGGGCTTCGCGCAGCAGGCCCTGCCCCGCACGCTGAACGGCCATCCCGATCTTAGCGGCATGTGGTGGACACGCGGCCTGACGCCGATGGAGCGCCTGCCCGGCGCCACCCAGCTCGCCGCCAGCGACGATGAAGCCCGCACGCTTGCCGCAGCCGTGTACGCCAGGCTGCGCTCACCCGAGTTCCGCGTTCAGATCGATCCTGACACGCTCAATGCCGACGTCACCACGCTCAACCGCGTCAACGGCCAGTGGCGCACCTCGATGATCATTGATCCTCCGGATGGCAGACTGCCTTTCACCCCGCGCGGGCGGCAAATGATCGCCGATGCGTCCCGCTGGAAAGTCATCGCCGAAGGCTTCGGCGGCGACGGCCCCGAAGGACGGGCTGTGTTCGAACGCTGCCTTGCAGGCAGCGGGCGATCGCCAATGGTCACTGTGCCGGCGAACAATATCCGTGAGATCGTGCAGACGCCGCGCGATGTGGTGATCTATTCTGAGGAAGGCGGCGATCTGCGTATCCTCGGTCTCGACACAGCTCACGTCGCGCCGCTCGGCGCGTCATGGTGGGGCGACACCACGGCGCACTGGGACGGAGACGTCCTGGTCGCAGAGACGACCCATCTGCGCGAACAGATGGTGGTTGGCCCAACTAACAATTTCCTCGTCGGTCCCGGCACGCACGTGACCGAGCGCTTCCGCTTGGTTTCGCGCGATGAGATCGACTACCAGTTCACGATTGACGACGCGCTTATCTACACGACCCCATGGACCGCAGAATACAATCTCAACCGCACCAACGGCGGCGCGCGGGAGTATGGCTGCCACGAGGGCAATTACAGCCTGCCCGGCATTCTCCGCGCCGCACGCGCAGCTGACGCCAGAGCGGCAGCCCTGCAACCGGTTGCAGCCGGGACCTCGGGATCGGCCGAACCGAACCGCCCGCAACAGACGCGGCGCGCGACTGCGCACCAGGCCCCGCACCAGGCCCCGCATCAGGCCCCGCACTAGGCCCCGCACTAGGCACACACGAGGCGCAAGCGAGACACAAACGAGGGATGGCGCCCGCTGGCGCTTCAGTCAGATTTGAGCGTCGAGGCGAAGGAGAGATATGATGCAGGGCGGCTGCGCCTGCGGAGAGATCCGCTACCAACTGACGTGTCGCCCGATGTGGGTGAACGCTTGCCATTGCACCTGGTGCCAGCGCGAGACCGGCTCTGCGTTTGCTGTCAACGCCCTCATCGAAACCGATCGCGTGAAGCTGAGCGCGGGCGGGCCCGAACCGGTGCAGACGCCCTCGCAGAGCGGCAAAGGTCAAACGATCCTGCGCTGCCCCACCTGCAAGACCGCTGTGTGGAGCCATTATGCCGGTGGCGGACCGAAGTTGGCCTTCGTGCGCACCGGCACGCTGGATGCGCCGCACGACGTAAACCCGGACATTCACATCTTCACGTCGAACAAGCGACCGTGGGTGCAGCTGCCGGCGGACGTGCGCGCCGTGCCACAGCACTTCTCGCCGAAGGACGTGTGGCCGCCTGAGACGCTTGCGCGTGTCGCCGCTCTGCGCGGCTGAGCCCTATTCGCCCCAGGCAATCCCGGTGAGCGAACCAACGTCGGTCGCCAGCATATGTGCGCCGGAGCCATCCAGCTTCGCCATGCCCACCTCACCGCCCAGGGACGTGTAAACCATGCGGTTGTGCTTGAGATCGAGCGCGATGCCGATCGCCTCCTTCAATCCGCGCACCAGGATCTGGCGGTCGGTGCGCTTGGCGGGATCATAATCTCTTGGCCCATCCATCGGTGCGCGCGAGATGGTGTTGTCGCCGCGATCCGACCAGTACATCTGTCGGGTCTTGAGATCGAGATCGAGGTCGATCGGTTCGGGCAGGCGCGCAAACAGCGTCTCGATATCGTGACGGCTATAGGCGGACTCGCCACGCGGAACCTCCATGGTGGCGCGCCGGATCATGCCCATGCCGGCATTATCGCCGCCCTTCTGCGTCCAGTAGATCTGGCCCCGCTCGATATCGAGCGCGACGCCGACGCACCACAGCTGCTGCTCGCCCCTCTGGCGCACCGGATCGCCAATCGCGGCGACCAGTTCGATATTCGAGCCATCAAGATTGGCGCGGCGGATCGCCATGCCCTCGCGGTCGGCCCAGTACATCTTGCCATGCTTGAGATCGAGCTTGATCTGCTTCGGCGTGAAGGCGCCGCCGGGCTCGATCACGACATAGCGGTTGGTTCCGTCGAGGTTGGCGCGCGTGACGGTGCCGTCGTCCTCGGCGGCCTTGCCCATGTTGGTCCAGTAGATGGCGTTGTGAGCGGCATCGATGGCGATGCCATCATTCAATCCCTGCGCTTTGCCGCCAACCGTCTGGTCAACCAGCACTTTCGGCGTTCCGCCCTCAGGAGAGAGCGTGAACACCTTGCCCGCGCCGAGGAAGTAAATCGTCTGCGGACCCTTTGCCAGGGATGAGCCGCCCGTCCCGCCCGCAGAGGTGCAGGCCGCGAGGAGCAACGCCGCGCTGGCCGCCCAGATCATCCGTCTCGAATCGATCATGTTTCGCCTTGCGTCCTTACCGGGGATTCACCCGTCCAGCTTAGACAACCCGAAGCCGCGACGGAACGCCACTGCCGGGAACTGGGCAATGCTTCCTATATCCCAGCGATTGCTCCCCGGAAGACGAGAACAACAATGACCGCCATGAACCTGATTACGCTGGTGATCCTTATCGCTGGCGGACTGAATCTCGGATCGATTGCCTTCTCCAATGTCGATTTTGTGACCGCCACCTTTGGCGAGTCCTGGTTGAGCAAGCTGGCTTACGCCGTGATTGGATTTTCGGCGCTGTGGCAGATCCCGGCGCTGGTGCGCGGCATCGGCGCAAGTGACGCGGCAGCGGCGACGAAGGCTGCACGCTAATCGCGCCCGTCCGCGTTCGTCGGCTTCCAGCTGGGCCAGGCTAGGTCCCTTCGGCCAATCAAGACCTGAGGCCAGACCTCCGTCCCACGCCGTCTCTGGATCGCGCTTCGAGACGCTCGGGGAGATCTGCGATTTCCTGGACTGCGAGCCAGGCGAGATTCTGGGGCTGGAAAAGCCGGGCGCCTAGGATCGGCCCTTCACGGAACGTACCATTTTCGTGACCACACCCAAATGCGCAGGCTAGCTTCGATCGTCAGCATTGCGACCGCGAAGAACAGACCGGTCGTGAGCTGTTCAGGTTCGCGCATCTCATCTGGCACGGTCCAAAACAGAATCGGCACGGCAAACAGCGTCGGCCAAGTGATCGACGTCCAGATCACCGTCACCCAGAAGGCGTCCGCCGGCGCGCGGGTTAGCCCCGGCGGCGGTTCGACCGCGCGGCGGATGGCGAAGCGGGTCCAGATGCCGTTGGCGGTGAAGAACAACCATGCCTGCACCATGAACGAGATCGCGAACGTCCAGTCGACCGAACCAAAGGACGGGGGAAAGGCGTGGCGGAAGATCAGCCGGTACGCCGCAACCGACCAAACGGTGATCGGGATCAGCGAATGGCCAAGCTCGATGGCGAGGACAAAACCTGGTTTGCGGATGCGTGCGCCGCACACATCCTGGCGCTGCGGCCGGCTGCGTTTTGCCTGTTCACGCTCGGCGCTCTCATAAAGAC
>JANMWT010000126.1:0-26866 GCA_031394145.1 Alphaproteobacteria bacterium
TGGTGCGCGCCGTGCGTCGAGGAAATGCCGACCCTCGCCAAGCTGCAGAAGTCCTTTCCGGCCGGCGACGTCGTGGTGGTTCCGATCGCGTTCGGCTACCCGAAGGATCGCGACAAAGCGATCGCCAAGCTCCAGCAGCTGGCTGGCGGCCAACTGCCGTTCTTTTATGACTCGAGCTACAACGTCTCCTACGACCTCAAGACCGGGATTTTTCCGAGCACCGTGATCTTCAACAAGGATGGCAAGGAGGTCGCCCGGCTGGAGAAGAACGCCGACTGGTCGAGCGAGCGGGCAACCGGGCTGATCGCCTCGGTGCTCGCCGGCAAGAGCTGAATTCTGCGTGATCGCCGGGGTTCTGACGACGCGTCTGCGGCGGGAGAGCTTGCATGGCGATGCAGCTTTGGCGACTATCGCGTGACCAAGACGGCCTTAGCGGCCGCGAGGCGGATCTGGGAGAGAAACGGCCATGAAACTTGCCATTCGCCAGATGTCAGCTGCGGCAATGATGACCCTGATCGGGCTCGTCGCCGCATCCGCATTCGCTCAGACCGTGGCGCCGCCGGCTCGGCCCTCGCCTCCGGGTGTCGCCACGCCCGGAGAGGTCGGCGCCGCCGAGATGGAGCGGCGTTGGGGCGGGGCAGCCAAGTCAGGGATCACCACGGCCGGGCCCGAGACGGACCAAACCGCGATCAACGCGCCAACGGTTGAGCCAGGCTACAAGCTGCCCCGCCATTCCGACGGCCATCCCGACCTCACTGGCGCCTGGTCCAACGCCTCGAACACGTCGCTGCGCCGGCCGGGGAGCATGAAGAATCTGGTGATGACCGACGCGGAGGCGCTGAAGGCCCGCGAAAACAATGCGCAGAACATCCGCCAGGCGACGGACGACAAGCAGAACGACAAGACCGCGCACGACGGCAAGGAGCTCACCGCCGGGCGCGGCTACAATTCGTTCTGGATCGACCCGGGCAACAACTACGCCATGGTGAAAGGGACCTGGCGGACCTCCTGGATCGTCGACCCGCCGAGCGGTCAGATGCCGATGAAGCGCGGCGGGGGCGGCGGCCGGCCGAGGGCGGTCGGGACAGGTTACGATAACCCGGAGGAGCGCAACCTCAACGAACGCTGCCTCATCCTCGGCACGTCGGGCCCGCCGATCGGCAATTATCTTTACAACAACACCACGCAGATCATGCAGTCGCCGAACGCGGTGGTGATCGTCTCCGAGATGATCCACGACGCGCGCATCATTCCGCTTAACGCCAAGCACAAGCCGGCCGAGCTCGCCCCATGGATGGGCGATTCGATTGGCTGGTATGATCGCGACACCCTGGTGGTCGAGACGGTGAACATGACGCGCGGCGGGGGCGGGGTGCCGATCTCGCCGACCGGCAAGATCACCGAGCGTTTTACGCGCTACAATGACAAGCAGGTGTTCTACGAGTTCGAAGTCGACGATCCGACTCTCTACACCCAGGTGTGGAAGGGCCAGATGTCGCTCAACGCCAGCCCGGGGCTTTACGAATACGCCTGCCATGAGGGCAATTATGCGCTGCACGGCATCCTCGCCGCCGGCCGCCAAAATGACCGCAAGGGCATCAGCAACGACAGCTCGAAGGACGGAACCGAATAGGTCGTCCTCCGCGCCGTCCTCCGCGCCGTCCTCCGCGCTGTCCTCCGCGCCGTCCTTGGGCGGCCCAATTGGCCCCAAGCCAAACGTGGAGCCCGCTGCTCGCGGCTCGCAGCCCAAAGCCCGTAGCCCAGCGGCCGCGACGCAAACCGAACCGACCGCTCGCGGGCCGATGCCGGGCGCGTGACTTGTGCCGGCGGTCTTGATTCGGCAACTATCGTGGCTCGAGACACAAAAGAGGAAAGGGCAGGCGCGCCGCCAAGAGCCGCCCGTCCTGATGGGAGAGACGCTGATGAAAGATCCGGCTCGGTTGATTTCGATCGCGGCGTTGGCCGCGGTGCTCGGCCTTTCGGCGACCGCCGCCTTCGCCCAGGCCAATCCTGACCCTGCGCCCGCAGCGGCCTCGCAAAAGTCGCCATGGTCCAAACCGGCCAGGCCTGGCGATCGTCATGCAGCAGGTTATGTCACACCGCATCTGGCCAATGGTCAGCCTGACCTCCAGGGCGTCTGGTCGAACGCCTCCAACACCACGATGTCGCGTCCGGCGAAGTTCAAGTCGCTGCTCATGACGGATGCCGAGAACAAGGCGGCCGTCGACGCCAACCCGGCCAACGTCCGGCAGAAGACCGACGACAATCAGAAAGAATCCGATGGCCTGTTGACCGGCAAGGACCTCGCCTCTGGCCGCGGCTATAACGCTTTCTGGATCGACCCGGGCAAAGCCTACGCCAATATCAAGGGTGAATGGCACACCTCCTGGATCGTCGATCCTCCGAGCGGACAGGTGCCGTTCTCCGAGGACGGCCGCAAGCTGTTGGCGTCCAACCGCAAACCGCGCGGCTCAGGCTACGACAATCCCGAAGAGCGCTCGGCTGGCGAACGCTGCATCGTCGGCTTCGGCGGCACGGGCGGACCGCCGATGATGAACGTGCTCTACAACAACAACTACCGCATCTCGCAATCGCCGAGCGCCGTGGTGATCACGGTCGAGATGAACCACGATGCGCGCATCATCCCGCTCAACGCCAGGCACAAGCCATCCGAGATCAAACCGTATCTTGGCGATTCGATCGGCTGGTGGGAGGGCGATACGTTGGTGGTCGAAACCATCAATCAAAACCCGAATGGCGCAAGTCAGGTCCAGCTCACGCCGAGCGGCAAGATCATCGAGCGCTTCACGCGCTACGATAACGACCAGATCCTCTACGAGTTCGAGGTCGTCGATCCGGCGCTCTATACCCAGACCTGGAAGGGCGAAGTCGCGCTCAACCGCACCAAGGGCGAGATGTACGAATATGCCTGCCATGAAGGCAATTACGGCCTTCACGGCATCCTCGAAGGCGGCCGCAACAACGACCGCATGGGCAAATCCAACGCCCGCAATAACGACCGGGGCGATGAGGGATAACGCGCGCCACGGACTTGATCCGGTCGGCCGAGGCAAGGGCCCGACCCCGGATCCCGGGGGGCAAAGCGGCGAGAGCGTATCCCGCCGCCGGGGTCTTCAATCAGCCGGTTTTGGCCGCCCGCGCGAAGCTTTCCAGCGCCGCAGCCGCGCTCTCGAACGCTGTCGTGCTCGGCTGTCTGCGCGGCATCCGGTTCCAGGCGTCGAGCGCGGCGATCTTGTAGGCCTCCGCCAGCGTCGGATAATTGAACGTGTTCTCGACAAAATAATCGAGCGTGCCGCCAAGGTTGAGCACCGCTTGCCCGATATGGATCAGCTCGGTCGCGCCTTCGCCGACGATGTGCACGCCCAGCAACCGGCGCGTCTCCAGCGAGAAGATCATCTTCATGAAGCCGGAGTTGAGGCCCATGATATGGCCGCGCGCCGTCTCGCGGAAACGCGCGACCCCGCATTCATAGGGGATGCGCTTGGCGCGCACTTGTTCTTCGGTCATGCCGATGGTCGACAGCTCAGGTACGGAATAGATGCCGTACGGGAAGAACTCCGGCGGCGCATGCGCGGTCTCGCCGAATGCGAGGCAGGCTGCGATGCGGCCTTGCTCCATCGAAGTCGACGCAAGGCTCGGAAAGCCGATGATATCGCCAACTGCATAGATGTGCGGCGCTGCGGTCTGGAAGGTCGTCGGGTTGACCGCAATGCGGCCGCGCTCATCGCCAGCCAGACCACAGGCTTCAAGGGCCAGCCCGTCGATCGCACCTTTGCGGCCGGCGGCGAACAGGATCATCTCGCTCCAGATCTGGCGGCCGTCTTCCAGTTCGATCAGGCAAGATTCTGGTCCGACGCGCTTGGCCGACTTCACCTTGCTCTCGAACCTTAAGGTCATGCCGCGGTCGCGCATGTCATGAACGAATTCATCAACCAGCTCGCGATCAACGAAGGGCAGCACGCGTTCGGCTGGATCGATCACCGTCACCTTGACGTCGAGCGCGCTGAAGATGGTCGCGTACTCGATGCCGATGACGCTGCCGCCGATGACCGCCAGGGAGCGGGGCAGGCGTTTCAGCTCGAGAATTTCATCTGCGTCGAGGATGGTCTCGCCGTCGAAAGGGATGTGCGACGGCCGATGGGGCGCGGTGCCAACCGCAAGGATAATGCGATCAGCGGTGAAGTACGACATGCCCTGGTCGCCCGCGACCTCGATGGTGTGCGGATCGACGAAACGGGCCATCCCGGTGACCCAGGTGACATTGTTGCGCGCGAATTGATGCTCCAGCACCTCGACCTCATGGTCGAGGGTGATCGACAGGCGCTGCCGCAGGTCGCCGGCTGAAATGTCCTGCTTGGCCCGATGGGCGCGGCCGTAGAAACCACGCTCACGCCAGCCCGAGAGGTTGAGCACCGTTTCGCGCAGCGTTTTCGACGGAATGGTGCCGGTGTGGACGCAGACCCCGCCAACCCGGCGACCCTTTTCCACGACCAGCACGGATTTTCTGAGTTTGGCCGCCTGCACCGCGGCGCGGCGTCCAGCCGGGCCCGAGCCGACGACAATGAGATCATAGTGCGACATCGGCGTTCCGCTGCGCTCCAGGGCGTCAAGACATCCCTTGCTGGAGGACAAATCATGAGAGTCAGAAGTCCCTCGCCATATGGTTAACAGCGACGAAAAGGCCCCGCGCCTGCGCGCTATCGCCGGGTTGAAGCGGGCCAACGGCTAGGGCAGCATCTGGGCATGGGGTCTTTTGCTCGTCTTGCTGGCGTTTCGGCGCTCGCCTTTGCCGTGTGCGCCTGCGCGCTTGGGCCCTCCGACCCGTCCGGGGCTGGCGTCCGCTTTCTGGGCCAGTCGGCGGCCGGGGCGGAGTATGCCGACTTCCTGAGCGCCCGTTATGCCGGCCTGACGCAGGACCCGGCCTCCGCCGCTCATTACTATCGCCGCGCCGCCGAGCGTCAGCCGGACGACCCCGCCCTGCTCGAGCGCGCCGCCTTCGCCACGCTGGTGAACGGCGACGCAACGGCTGCCGCCAGCGTCGCCAGAGAGGCTGACGCACGCGTGCTTGCTGGCGCACCCTTCGCCCAACTTGCCTTGATCGTCGATGATGTTGCGGCGGGCCGCGACGCTCGCGCCCTCAAACGGCTCGACGGCGCCAAGCTCGGCGCGCTCAACGACGATATCGCCCGCGGACTTTCGGCCTGGCTGCTTGCCAGGAGCGACACCGACAAGGGCGTCGAGCGGGCCAGCGCGCCGGAAGGGCTTCGGCGCCTGTCGGGTGAGTTTGCCTATGTTCAGGGCTTGATCCTGTCGTCCGCCAACCGCGACGCCGAAGCGCTGACAAGATTTCAGGTTGGCTGGAAGCTTCGCGCGCGGATGCCCTATCTCGCCGCCGCCCACGCCCGGCTGGCCGCCGCCACCGGCGATGCGGCGCAAGCCAAGGAGGTCCTCGACCTCGCGATCGCGACAGAAGGCGCAACGCCGGACACGGACCTTGCGAGCGCGATGCTGGCAGGCCGCGAAGCGTTGAAGGCGGTGCGGCTGACGCGGCGGCAGGGCGCGGCCGCGACGATCTACATTGTGGCCAGCGGTCCGGTGACGCGAAGCAATCCAGATCTCTCGGTCGTCTATCTTTCGCTGGCGATGCGGATCGATCCGAGCCTCGAGGTCGCGCGCCTTGATCTGGCGAACGCGCTGCGCGATGGCGAGCGTCCGCTTGACGCGATCGAGCAGTTTCGCCGCATCATGCCCGGTTCGCCCTTTGCCCCGCAGGCCCGGATCGGCGAGGCGCGCCTGTTGAAGGCGCGCGGCGAGACCGATGCCGCGCTGGTTGTGGCTCGGGCCGCGATCGCCGCATCGCGGCAGCGCGACATCCTGTTGCAGGCGGCCGACTTGTTCCGCGCAGCGGACAAATATTCCGACGCAGAGGGCCTCTATAGCGAAGTGATCAGCGATGATGCGACCGACGGCCGCAAGGATTGGCGGCCATTGTTCGCCCGGGCGGCGGTACGCGACAAGCTGGGGCGCTGGGCCGAAGCCGAGCCTGATCTCATTCTGGCCCTCAAATACGAGCCCAACCGGCCCGAAGTCCTCAACTTCCTGGGCTATGGCTGGGTTGACCGCGGCGAGAACGTCGAGGAAGGATTCCGGCTCATCAAGCAGGCGATTCAGGCGCGGCCCGACCAGGGCTACATTATCGACAGCCTGGGCTGGGCCCATTATCGCCGGGGCGATTACGAGGAAGCCGTGGCAGCGTTGGAAAAGGCCGCCGAACTCGAACCCGCGGACGCGGTGATAACCGATCACCTCGGCGACGCGTACTGGCGTTCTGGCCGGCGCACCGAAGCGGATTTTGAGTGGCGTCGCGCCCTGCAGCTCGGCCCGGACGCCAGCCAGACGGCGGATCTCAAGCAGAAACTGACGAATGGACTGCCGACGCCGGTCTCGCGCGCGCCCGACGCCGGACAGGCGCGCCAGTGATGACCTCCCTTCGCGCAAACCTGACCACGGCCTGGGCGCCGGCGAAGGTCAATCTCTACCTGCATGTCGGATCGCCCGGCCCCGGCGGCCTTCATCCGGTCGACAGCCTGGTGGTGTTCGCCGATACGCGCGCGGCTGATCGCGTCTCGGCGCGTGTCGCACCGCAGCTCGAGCTTGCCCTTGAGGGGCCAGGAGCCCGGACGCTGAGGAACGCCCCCACCAACCTGACCATGGCCGCTGCAATGGCGTTGCGCGACGCCTGCGCCCGCACTGGACTTGGGGCCAAGCTAACCCTGCACAAGGAGCTGCCGATTGCTGCGGGGATTGGCGGCGGCTCGGCCGATGCTGCAGCGGCGCTGCATGTGCTCAACGAGATGTGGGGCATCGATTTCGGCGAGGCGGCGCTGGAGAACCTCGGCGCCCAACTTGGCTCGGACGTTCCTGCCTGCGTCCGCGGCCGGCCGCTGCTGATGCGCGGCACCGGCGAGCGGTTGCAGGATATCGCTTCGCCCGATCTGCCGGCGGTGCTGGTCAATCCAGGTGTGGCGCTTGAAACGCGGCGGGTCTTCGAGCGCTATGACGAACTTGGCGCGCATCGCGAATTCCGTGAATTCCCGCCGCCGCCGGTACACAATTTTCGTGGCTTCGTTGCGGAACTGGCGTCGGGCTACCACAACGACCTGCAGGCGGCCGCCGCCGGGCTGTGCTCCGAGATCGGCCGCACGCTCGACGCCATCCGCAGCCAGCGCGGCTGCCTGCTCGCGCGCATGTCGGGTTCAGGGCCTACCTGCTACGGCATCTTTGAAAGCGATCACGCTGCCGAACAGGCTGCCGCTGCAATCGCCGAGCGTAAGCGCCGCTATTGGGTCCGTCCGACGGTGCTTCGCGGCGCGCCGCCGATCCCGCTGGACTGAAACGACGATTTTCCCTCGCCCCGAAATACGCTAGCAGCAGGTCATGGCTGAACCGCTCCGCCTGGGTCTTGCCTTTGCGTTCGCAGCGATGCTCGCGGTTGCGGCGTGCCGGATCGTGATGATGCTGGGCGTCGTCGATCGACCCACCGAGGCGCGTAAGAGCGAAGTCCACAAGATCGCTGTGCCGACATCCGGTGGGCTGGGCTTTGCTCTGGCGACCCTCTTCGTCATCCAGTGGCTGGCCGGATGGCAGGCCCACCGGACGCTGGAGGCGATTGAGGCAGGCGGCGTTGCTGGACTGTTGGTCGGCTTTTATGACGACCGTTTCGCGCTACCGGCGCTGGCCAAGATGGCGCTGCTGTTTGCCCTATGCGTCGGGCTCATCCTCTCCGACGTTCGCGTCGACGTGCTGCAACCGCGACCCGGGGTGGTGCTGGAGCTGAGTGTTGTCGGTGGCGGCATCGGATCGGCCCTGTGGTTGTTCGTGGTGATCAACGCCGTCAACTTCATGGACGGCGCGAACGGCCTGTCGATGGGCATGGCGGCGATCGCCGCTGCGGGTCTTTCGGTCTGCTGCGCGTTCACCGGCGCTTGGGATCTGGGGCTGATTGCGGCAGCCCTGTCCGGAAGCCTGGCTGGCTTCTTGGTCTGGAACGCGCCAGGCCGGTTGTTTGCAGGCGACGCCGGCGCGCTGTTTGCCGGCGCCATGCTGGGCGCCGTCTCGTTGGCGTTGGTCAGGTTGCGGCCCGACTGGCTGTTGGTGCCGCCGACCCTGATGCTGCCCTGGCTCACCGATGTCCTGCTGACCCTGGTCTGGCGCGCCTGGCGCCGCAAGCCGCTGCTCTCGGCGCATCGCGATCATGTCTACCAGATCGCGATGAAGGCAGGGCTGAAACACTGGCAGGTGTCGCTGATCCATGCCGTCTGGGCGCTCAATGCCGCGATCTTCGCGATGGTTGGCGCGATCGGCGGCGGCTATGCGCCGGCAGTCGCGTTTCTGGTGCTGCTCGCGATCAGTGTCTGGGTGCACATCAGGGTGCGCAGATCCGGCGAGCGCGCCGGTCTTGTCGGCGCAGGAATTCCCTGAAACCTAGAACGCGCGGTTGACGCAGTACTCCGCCAGCCCGGCCAGTTCATCCGAGAAGGCGCCTCGCGCCGCCTGCGCCAGGGCTGCTTGCGCCGCTGCGGCCTCGACGCGAGCCGCTTCAAGCGTGCGGTCCGCCGCGCCGGTCGAGCGGATCAGATGGATGGCGTGGGCAAGATCGCTCTCGTGCTGTTCGCGTCCAGCGCCCATGACGCGGTCCCAGAAAGCGCGGTCGCGCGCATCGCCGGCTTCGCGCGCATAGAGGACGGGCAGGGTGCGTTTGCCCTCTCGAAAATCGTCGCCCACTGACTTGCCGATCACCGAGGTGAGGCCGCCATAGTCGAGCAAGTCGTCGACCAGCTGGAAAGCGCGACCGAAGCGGCGGCCATATTCTCCCATCGCCTCGGCGGCGCGTTCATCGCCGCTGGCGGTAAGGGCGCCGGCCTTGGTCGCAGCCTCGAACAGCGCGGCGGTCTTGGCTTCGACGATGGCCATGTATTCGGCCACCGACAGATCGGGCTTGGCCAAGGCGGCGAGCTGACGCACTTCGCCCTCGGCGATGACGCAGGAGGCGCGCGACAGGATATCGAGAACCCGCATGTCGCGTGTCTCGACCATCAGGGTGAATGCGCGGGCGAAAAGGAAGTCGCCAACCAGGATCGAAGCTGACGCGCCCCAGACGTTTTTGGCGGCCGCCTTGCCGCGGCGCAGATCGCTATCGTCGACCACATCGTCGTGGAGCAGGGTCGCGGTGTGGATAAATTCGACTGCCGCGGCGAGGCAGGCGACCGGCATGCCGCCCTTGCCGCCAACCGCGCGGGCCGCAGCCAGCGTCAGGAGCGGCCGCAGGCGCTTGCCGCCGGCGGCAATCAAATAGCCCGAAAGATCTGGGATAGTGGCGACTGGGCTGGCGGCGCGCTCGGCCAAAAGCTCCTCAACCTGCTTCAGGTCCGGGCGCAACAGCGCCGCGAGGCGATCCATCGGAATGGCCGCCCGGACGTCAGCTGGCTTGATTTCAGCCTGGGCAGCCAAATTGAACCTCTAGGCGCGGACGCCAAACAGCTTCACGCTGCGGCATAATCCTATGATATTTGGCGCTTGAGACCATGGTCAAGAAATAGAAATCCGATCCCCTGCGCACCGCGCGTCACGATGTCGCTATTATGATTGAAGTTCTCAAGACCAATGACCCCGTCAAGCTCAGCTACGCTGTGGCGTTGCTGAAGGAATCGGGCTGCCATCCCCAGGTGCTCGACCGGTTCATGTCGGCGGTCGAAGGCAGCGTTTCGGCGATCCAACGCCGGGTTCTGGTGCCGGATGAAGAGGCCGCCCGGGCCAAAAGTTTGCTAGTCGACATCGATTCGCCCCCTCCGCCGCCCGAAGGCTGGTCCCCGGAAGATGGCGAGAGCTCGCCATGACCGCGACCGCCGATGTGACGCGCGACGCCTTTCTCAACGGCTTGGTGACCGTGCTGCAGCCGGCCAGCGGGTATCGCGCCGGGCTGGATGCAGTCTTGCTCGCCTCCGCAATCGATGCGGCCCGGGGCGGGACCATCGCCGAGGCAGGATCAGGCGCGGGTGCTGCACTGCTGTGCGCGGCGCAGCGGTTGGCGCACGCAAGCTTTACCGGCTTTGAACGCGACGCCGCCATGGCTGGATTGGCGCGCGAAGGCGCTTCGCTGAATGGCTTCGACAGCCGCGTCAATGTTGAAGTCAGGGATGTGGCGCAGCGCGAGACCATGCTCGAGAACGCCTTCGAGCAGTCCTTCTCCAATCCGCCATTCTTCGAGCCAGGCGCGGTGCGCGCGCCGGCCCCTGGACGCAAGGCCGCCTATCTCGCCGACACGCCGCTCAGGGAGTGGATACTCTTCCTGCACCACATCACGCGGCCAGGCGGTACGATCACCCTGATCCACCGTGCAGCGGCGTTGGCCGATCTGCTGGAGCTCCTCAACCGCTACACTGGCGAGATCGAAGTGATGCCGGTCAGGCCGGTTCAGGGCGCTCCGGCGCACCGGGTTCTGGTGCGTGCGCGCAAGGGTCTGCGCAGGGGGCCGGTGACCCTGTATGAGGGCGTGACCCTGCATGCCGTCGAAGGCGGTGCTTCCACCGCACGGGCGGCCGCCGTCCTTGCCGGCGGCGCGCTGGACTGGAGATAGACCGGTGGGCGGCATCATTCTTGTCTTCCTGGTTGCTGTGGCGGTGATGATCTTTATTCGCCCGGCGCTGGTCGCACGCGCTCGCGCGCGTCGCGAACGCTTGCGTGGCGGGCAGCCCGACGCGGTGATCGAACATCTCGACGACCACCGGAAGCGCTAGAATCGCCTCATCCAAACCGGTCAACCTTGGCGCTGGCGCCAGCGCAGGCGCGTGCCGAGGGCGGCGCCGTCCCGTCGCAAGGCCAGTTGCAGGCCAGTTTCGGGCAAGTTTCAGGGAGAACGGGTCGGCCCCATTTTATTTTGTGCTAGCAGCATTAATTGGGATCATCCGATCGGCGCCGCGGTGAGGCGAGGGCCCCGGAGGGGTTTAACTCCGTCCGCCTTTGCTGGCGTTTCGCGGCGACGGCGACTATTGAGACCGCGCACACCAGTCCCAGGACCGCCATGGCCCTCGCCGCCGCTCCGCCGAAGCCGAAGTCTTTCCAGGAAATCATCCTAAGCTTGTCGGGCTATTGGTCGTCGCAAGGCTGCGCCATCCTGCAGCCCTACGACATGGAAGTGGGGGCCGGGACGCTGCATCCGGCGACCACGCTGCGCGCGCTCGGGCCAAAGCCCTGGTACGCTGCCTATCCTCAGCCCTCGCGCCGTCCGAAGGATGGCCGCTATGGCGAGAACCCGAACCGGCTGCAGCACTATTACCAGTATCAGGTGATCCTGAAGCCCAACCCGCCGGACATCCAGGATCTCTATCTCGAAAGCCTCTATCGCATCGGCATCGATCCCAGCGTGCACGATATCCGCTTCGTCGAGGACGATTGGGAGAACCCGACCGTGGGCGCCTGGGGCCTCGGCTGGGAGGTGTGGTGCGACGGCATGGAAGTTTCGCAGTTCACCTATTTCCAGCAGGTCGGCGGTCTCGATGTGCGGCCGGTCTCGGGCGAATTGACCTACGGCCTCGAGCGGCTGGCGATGTATGTCTTCGGCGTCGATCGGGTCTACGACCTGCCGTTCAATGATCCCCAGAGCCAGTATCCGCTGACCTATGGCGACATCTTCCTCGAGAACGAGAAACAGCAGTCGGCCTACAATTTCGAGCACGCTGACACCGAAGTGCTGCAGCGCTGGTTCAGCGATTGCGAGAAGGTCTGCAAGAAACTGCTTGAGCTTCCTAAGCCGCTGCCGCTCCCGGCCTACGAACAAGCGCTGAAGGCCAGCCACATCTTCAACCTTCTGGACGCACGCGGCGTGATCTCGCCGACGGAACGCCAGAGCTTCATCGGCCGGGTGCGCGATCTCGCCAAAGGCAGCGCCGAGGCGTGGGAGAAGACGCAGCACGGCTGATGGCTGAGACTGGGGGGCTGCACGATGGACCCGAGGCGAGCCGACACTGAAGCGGGCGACCAGGCCCTGCCTTCAGGATGCGCTCAAGCTGCGCGAGATGGCTGGCCGCGCTTTGGCCAAGCAGATGACGACCCTCTATTCGTCGGTCGACCTCCTCAAGCCGGAATGACCGCTGCACCGCGGGCTCGTCCGCCCTTTTTGCTGCGGAAAGTCTTCCGGTTAAAGTGATCGCGTTGGAAGCGGGGCACCCGATGCGGATCATGACGAGTATGGTTGGTGCGGTTGTGTTCTGCGGGCAGGCATGGGCGCAGGCGCCCGCCCTCGGCTGCATCGCGCCCGCGCCGCCTGCGCTGCTCCAGCTCACAGCGCCGATCCGGCCGCCGCTCCCGGGTTGCGTCGATCCCAGGACCAAGCTCAGCAGCTGCTCCGCCAAGGTGAGCGACGACTACAATCGGCGCATCGATGCATTCAACACGGACATGTCTCGCGCGGCGAAGGCGGCCGACGCTTGTATTGATCAGCTTCAGACGTATGAGGGCGCCGTTCGCGACTACGGCAATTGCGAGATTGATCGCATCAACCTGACCATGCATCCGGTGACCAGCGCGTCAGAGCCGACACCATGACCTCCAAGCCCGTCTCCATAGCCGAAAAGTTCGCGCTCTTCGCTGAGCCCTGGCAGCCCAAGCGCGTCGGCCGGATCGACGGCTACGACGTTCGCCTGGCTCGACTGACCGGCGAATTCCACTTTCATGCCCATGCCGACGCCGATGAGTTCTTCCTGGTCGTTGAAGGCGTGCTGCGGATGCATTTCCGCGCCAAGGCGAGGGAATGGCATGAAGATGTGCCTGCCGGCGCTTTCATCATCGTGCCCAAAGGCGTCGAGCATAAGCCCGAGGCGCTGACCGCCGAGACCAAGATCATGCTGGTCGAGAAATCCGAAACCGTGAACACCGGGGACGGCCCTGCGAACGCTCGAACTGTCGCCGACCCCGAAACCATCTGACGCCGTCTGCTGTTGAAGCCTGCGTGACCTGACGTGGGGTCATGCTAGGTGCCCGCCCGCCGCACGTGGTACCGCTCTGCGATAACACATCCTGGGGAGTCTCCATGAAACGCCTGTTTGCCGCCTGCGCGATGCTCGCGCTGGCCGCCGCCTGTTCGCCTGGGCCCGCCGCGACGACCGCGCCTGCCGCTCCGGCGACGCCGGTCGCCATGCCGCTGCCGCCGATCACCATCTATCACCTTGAGGGCCGCAGGTCAGAGCGGATCGTCTGGTTGATGGAAGAACTCGGCCTGCCTTACAAGCTCGAGTTCAAGCGCGGCGATCTGGCAGGATCGATGGCTGCAATTCGCGCCATCAACCCCGGCATGCCGGTCGCGCCGACGGTGCAGTATGGCGATCAGGTGCTAACCGAATCCGGCGCGATCATCGAAACCATCCTGAACCGTCACGCGCCGGGCAAGCTGATGCCGGCGCTCGACAGCCCGGATTATCCCGCGACGTTGATGTGGATGCACCACGCCGAAGGCTCGCTCGCCTCGCGCGCCATCGCCGACTACCGCGTCTGGATGATCGCTCCGCCAAAGGAACGTTCGCGCCTGGTCGATTCTGAAGCCGAGGTCCAGTTCGCCGAAGACTTCCTCGGCAAGCATCCCTGGTTTGGCGGTGCGGAATTCTCCGCCGCCGACATCATGATGGTCTTCCCGCTGAATTTCGCGATGGAGCTCAACATCGTCGACAAGACCAAGTTCCCCAACATCACGGCATGGAAAGCCAAGATCGTCGAGCGCCCGGCCTACAAGGCGATGCTCGCCAAGGCCAGGCCGGACGGCATGGTCGGTTCGCTGACGCCGCTGCCGGTGCATGCCCCGTCTGGTCCGCGCCCGACGCCGGTCGCGCCGGCGGTTGCGCCGGCCAAGGCGGGCGCTGTGGTTGCGCCGGCCGCTCCGGCCAAACCAGCGACGCCGGCGAAGCCGAACTAGCTGGCGTCCGATTCCCAAGCTAAACCGGCGGCATGAGATCGATCCTCATCGCCGCCGGCCTGCTTTTGTCCGCCTGCTCGGGCCCAACCGATCCCGAGGTCGCGCGCGAAGCCACCTACCAGAAGTCTCTATTGGCTGCGACCCTGGCTGCCCGCGCACATCTGCCGTTTTTTTGGACGCATGAGCAGGCGCCGACCGCCACCGAATACGATTTCCGCCTCAAGGTCTCGTTGCCGCGCAAGGACGGCCTGCCGGGCAAGGCGCAGGCCTGGCTCGATCGGGTCGCGCGTGACGGCGCAGCGCTCTCTGGCCAACTCGCCGCCGAGACGCCGGAGCTGGCTGGATTGAAGCAGGGCGATGTCGTTGACTTCACCGAACCACAGATCGTCGATTGGGCTTTCTTCAGCGGCGAGAAGCTCTATGGCCACTACACAACGCGTGTGATGCTGCCAAAGTTGCCGCTGGAACAGGCGGACGCCATGCGCTCGATGTTCGGCGAGAACCCCGGCTAGGAGAGTAGGCGATGCGCGTTGCCCTGATCACCGGCGCCGGCAGCGGGATCGGCAAGGCGAGCGCCCTCGCGTTGGCGGGTGCAGGGTTCACAATTGTCGCAACGGGGCGGCGCAAAGACCTGCTGGACCGGACCATTGCCGCGATCGAGGCGGCGGGCGGGGCAGGCAAGGCGATCGTCGCCGACTTGCGCGATCCGGGGTCCGTTTCGGCGCTGTTCGCGGATGTGAAGGCGGCGTATGGCCGGCTCGACCTGCTGTTCAACAACGCCGGAACCGGCGCGCCGGCCAAGCCGTTGGAGGACCTCACGCTCGAGCAGTGGAGGGCGGTCGTTGACACCAACCTCACCGGTCCCTTCCTGTGCACGCAGGAAGCGTTTCGTATGATGAAGGCGCAGGTCCCGAGGGGCGGGCGGATTATCAACAATGGCTCGATCTCGGCCCATGCGCCGCGCCCCAACTCGGCGCCCTATACCGCCACCAAACACGCGATCACAGGGCTGACGCGCTCAACCTCGCTCGACGGCCGAAGGCATAACATCGCCTGCGGCCAGATCGACATCGGCAATGCCGCGACCGAGATGACCGAACGGATGAAATCCGGCGTGCCCCAGGCCGACGGCGCGATCAAGCCGGAACCGATGATGGATGTACGCCATGTGGCTGATGCAGTCGCATACATGGCGTCGCTGCCGCTCGATGCAAACGTACAGTTCATGACAGTGATGGCGACACAGATGCCATTCATCGGCCGAGGATAAGGAGAGGTCCATGACGCCCGTACCGCGCATTGTCATCGTCGCCTACCGGCCGAAACCGGGAAAAACGGAGATTCTTCTTGCCGAAGTGCGCGACCACCATCCGCTGTTGCGGTCCGAGGGGCTGGCGACGGACCGCGAACCGGTGGTGATGCGCGCGGCCGACGGAAGTATTGTCGAGGTGTTCGAGTGGGCCTCGCAGGCGGCGATCGAGGAGGCCCATACCAGCCCGCGCATACAGGCGATGTGGGCCCGCTTCTTTGCTTGCTGCGACGCCGTTGCGTTGAACCGGTTGGCCGAGACGGGGAACCTGTTCGCCGAGTTTACGCCAGTCGAGTTCGACCACACGCAACCACCCCAACCCCCGCCCTCGCAGCGCGCCGAATAAGCGAAGCGCTAGATCGCTAGCGTCCGCGCCCCGCGTTCAGCGGCAATCATCTTGACGCTTGTCGACGTCTGATGGCGCCTCCCGACAGGCATCGGGCGTCGTCAGGGCTAGCTTCTGCGCAGCGGCGCACCAGGCTTGGGGCCGGAGGGCGGCCCGCCAAGCGAGCGGTGAACACTGCGCACCAGATTGCGCGCCGGAATTTCGAAGAAGCGGTAACTGAATAGGCTCAACGCCATCGTGCCTGCGATGGCGATGGCAAAGAAGGCTGCAGCCTCAAGCCAGGATATCCCGAGCAGCTTTTGCAGGGGCGGCGCCAGCAGCGCCAGGAGGAACGGGTGAAGCAGGTAGGCCGAGTAGCTGGCGTCGCCCAACGCAATGACAAAGCGGTTCTTCGCCGGCCCACGCGCAAGATCGAGCAGTACGACCCCCAGAACGATCAGCACCGCTGGCCCACCCCACTGGATGGGCCGCATCCACTGCGACGGATCGGTCTGCCACGTCGCGGCGAGCAATGCGGCGCCCGCGCCAATCAACGCCCATGGTGGAACGCGCTTCAGCCATCTGATTCCGGTAGGGTTCTGCAGCGCCGTTGCAACCAAGCAGCCGGCGCCGAATTCGAAGATGATTGGCGCGCCGTAGAAGCTGAACGGGGTCCCGCGCGCCACGACGTTGCCGATGCAGAACGCCGCAGCCATCAGCGTCAATAGCAATGCAATGCGAAACTGACTTGGCGCCAGCATTGAGATCACGAACAACAGGTAGAACATCATCTCGAAGTTGAGGGTCCAGCCGATGAACAACACCGGCGCGAGGACGTTCTTTGCGTCCGGCGCGGGAATGAAGGCAAGACTGGAGAGCACGCTCTGCAAGTCGACGCGAGCGGCGGGGAACACCCAGGGATGGGTGAAGGCCAGGGCTGCGGCGACCAGCGTCGCCGCCCAGTATAGTGGCGCAATACGGGCGATGCGGTTGATCGCGAAGCCGACCGGCGTCTCGCGGGCGCCGGCAACATAAACCATGATAAATCCGCTGATGACGAAAAAGAGGTCGACGCCAGCTGCGCCAACAGGCACGCGCGGCACGCTCAGCCCCAGCGAGTTCACGTATTCAAAGCAATGGAAGACGACGACCATGTAGGCGGCAACGGCGCGAAGTCCCTGCAACCGGCCCAACATGTCGTCGCGGTCCCCCGACGTTCCCCGCGCCCGTCCAGCGCGTTCGGGTCGACGATGCAGGGACCATGCCAGCCCGCCCGACACCGTTCAACCCCGCAGGATGCAGGCGTCAGGGTTGCCGATCCGAAGCGGCGCGTGGCGTTGGCGGTAGTCCCAGAACCTAGATCGCTAGCTTCCGCGCGCCGCATTCGGAGGCGATGACCTTTCGATTGATCGCGCTAGCGGTGCGCGATCCAGTCGACAGGAAGACATACTCCGCCTCGACGCGGTCGCGGTCGCGGCCGATGGCGGGGGCGGGCGACGGCCGCGAGGCCGGCGAGCCCCGCGCCTGCGAGGAAGCGACGGCGATCGGAGATTAGGGTTATGGAAAAACCTCCCGGAGCGGGCGCTCCGGGAGGCTAGACCGTGTCGATGACGCTCTGGAGTCGGTTCTCGCCTTGACCCTAGGACGGGCGCAGGAAATCTTTCTTGCCGAGCCCGACGCCGTTGTGGCGCAGGATGTCGTAAGCCGTCGCGGCGTGGAAATAGAGGTTGGGGAAGACGAAGCCGGTGAGGAAGTCGCCGCACTTCACGCTCATCTCGGCGCCGCCGCCAATCGGCACGCTGATCGTCGTGTCGGTACGCTTGTCGATCGTCGCTGCATCCGCCGCCTGGCAATAGGCATTGGCTTTCTGGGTCCGCTCGATCAGCTGGGCGAAGGTGGTTTCGACGTCGGGGAAACCCGGCAGATCGACGCCGGACAGGCGGGCGGTTCCGCGCGTGACCTGGTCACAGGCGATCTGCACCTGGCGCGAGAGCGGGAACATATCGGGATAGAGGCGAAGGCCGAGGAAGACATCTTCTGAAATCTTTGCGGCGGCGGCGTGATCGGCCCCCTTCTTGAGGAAACTGGCCATGGCGCCAAGCGTCTGGGCGCTAACCGACTTGAGAACGGATGAGGTCGTGAAGGACATGTGTGGATTTCCCGTGTGCGAACAGGTTGATGGCCGGCGTGATAGCGCGCCCGGCCGCTCCCTGCACGAAGGATTTTTTGAGGCCAGGTGCTTGCGCCGCCGGTCGGGCGAACCTATCGGCGGAGACATGCCGCGCGCGACGGTGTTGGGGGGCTGCGGTTTGAAGCTGAGCGTCCGGATACTGGGATGGGTCATCTTCTAACCGGCGGGATCGGCTTCGCCGTAGGGACAGCGCTCTGTCTCGGCATCGCAGCCGACGCTACGTACCGCCACAGCCTTTCCTTCATGTTCCAGCTTTTTTTCGCTCTCGCCTGTTTCTGGTTCCTGCCGGCAACGCTTGGCGGCTGGGGTATCCTGGTTGGCAAGCGGTGGGGACGATGGATCATCTGGTCATTGTCGGCGCTGATGCTCCCGATCATCCCGGTTGGTACAGGTCTAGGCGGCGTCGGCGTCTTGGTGCTGCGCTCAGCCCGCGCAGAGACGAGCGATAATTTCGGGCAGGCGATGACGTCGGTAAAGGCATCGGGCCGGCAGTATGTCGAGTTGGCGCTCGCGGCCCTGGCGGCGCTCGCAATCCTGGCCGGCATGATCGGCATTGGTTACTTGTTTCGTGATCAGCTCGAGACCTTCCACCCAAACAGGGTCCTGATTGAACCGATCGTGATCGGCGCCACCGTGATCATCGTACTCAGCTATGGCGCGCTCGGCGGCTGGAGCGGTGCGATCAGGCGGTTGTCGCCCGAAGCCATTCGCCTTCGCCACGAAGGCCAGAAGCGGGCCGGAGCGAATGTCGCCGCGCACGAACAACGGCTGGCGCAACTCTCAAGCGACCCGGTGCGTGCGAAATATGTCTCGCTGATGCGACGGGGTGAATTCTGGTCGGACGAGCAGATCGCCTACGATCTTGATCCCGATCGAGCGGCGACATGCCAGCACCTCGCGCCGAGCGAGGTGTCGATGCGTCGCGCCGGGCTGAAGGTGGGCTGGCTGATGGCGGGGCATGTCAGCGCCGAGTGTCAAGTCAACGAGGCGGCGCTGTGGTCTGAGTTCAAGCCGGCCCCGGAGGTGCGGTATGCCGCCGATCTGTTCCCCGGGGGCGGTCGCGGGTCGGAGGAGTTTCCGAACTCGGCGCTGCAGTGTGCGGCGTGCGACTCAGCCATTCACGCGCTGCATGAGCGTGAATCGAAACCGACGACACCGTGGTTTCCTCAAACCCGGTTGACTATTTTGCTGCGATCGCCCGTGACGGGACGTTGATGTTGCACAAACCAACCCGGCCTGGCGGGTTGTGGTAGAAAGCGTCCTTGCGCCAGCGCCGCGTGTTGACCAGCGTGTCGAATGACTTGCTGTCGGTGCGCATGACTTCGAGATTGCTGCGCTTGGCCACGGGCACGTCGGCGGCGACCTTGATGTCGGAGAAGCGGACATATTCTTTTGGCGTCTTGTAGAAGCCCAGCGCCTCGGTTCCGCGCGGCAGGGAGGAGAGCAACTCCATCCCCTGCACGACGCGGCCCAGCACCGTGATGTTGCGGTCGAGCCCGCGCGGTGGGACGCCGATGATCGCGTAGAGTTCGGTCCCGCCGCCCGAGTCATCGTCATTGTCGCGACCGACGCCGACCACGCCATAGCAGTGCGTCAGCCACATCGACTTGTCGTCGCGTCCGACAGCGAAACCATCCGCGAACCCGACTTCGGCGGCATAGACATCGCCGTCGGGGAGCGGAGTGAAGTTCGCCTTGGGATCGCGCGGTTGGCTGAATTCGCCCTTCAGCGTTTTCTTGCCGAACTTCGGGGCGCGCTCGGGCTCTGCTGCCTGAGCCCACTGCGTCACGTAGTTATCCTGCACGCGCGTCACAGCGCCATTGGCGAAATATCCTTCGCGCGACAGCGCCTTCACGTTGGCGACGTGGTTCGGCGCGAAGACCGGCGCCATCTCAATGACGACGCGGCCTTTTGGAAAATCCATGTAGAGCGTGTTTTCTGGATCGAGTGCGCGCCACTCTCCTGGCTGCGAGGCGGCGACGACGTCTGCGACCGAAGGCGTCAGCCCCGCCGGCGGCCCGGGGAGGACGGGTCCCGCTGGCGCCGTCGGCGCCGCGGCAAGGGTTGGTTCGGGTTTCGAGCAGGCGGCGGCAAGAAGCGTTAAGGCCAACAGGCCGTGAACCAGGCGCATGGCGATTTCCCCTCAGCTTGCCCCATGACGTCGCCGATGATGTCCGATGTGCGCGCCGCACGCAAATCCGCCGCAGACGCCGCACGACGCCGACCCGCTTCTCGACGGGCCGCGTCATCCCGAAGCACCGCGCAGTTGACCGGGAATGGCGTTTGCCGCGGTGCTCCGAGGCTGTCATTCCTGCCTGGAGATCACGATGCGATTCGCGAGGCCGGCAGGGGATTGAGCGGTTGGCGGATCGTTCAGCGGCGGACCATTCAGCACCAGGCCGGATGCGGATGTCGCGTCCACCACGGCGTCGCGCGGCAGGTTGGCAGCCGGCGACATGCATGCGGAGAGCGAGAGACTGGCGATCGCAGCGCAGACGGGGATTCGCGGGTTCATCGATTTCCTCCCAGCAAGATCGACTGCTAGACGTGTGACCAACGGCAGCGCGCAGACGGAGTTCCGTTACGGGGGGGCGTCACCTCCACATCCGAGTTGACATAGGCTTATTCGCCCTCGCCATCTGGCGAGACAATCTGGCGATCTCACGAGGAGAGGTTATGCGCAAAACAGCAATCCGCTTCGGGCTGGCCGCCCTCGGCGTACTGGCGCTGTCTGCGTGCGCCGATGCGCCCGGGCCGGCTAGAGGCGCGGCCGTCGCAATCGAACGCCAGGATCTTTATCATCAAGATCGCAAGGCCATTCTGACCATGGCTGGAACCTATGATGTCACCTTCGATTTCAGGGAAACCATCGCCCTGGCGCCTGGCTACAAGCTGGCGCCGGAGAAGAAGACCGGCGGCGAGGAGGTGGTCACCGTCATCGCCGACACGGGCCGCTTCATCAGCCTGCAGCATGTGCTGGTGGTCGGGCCGGCCAGCGATCCTTCCGTGGTCAAGCACTGGCGTCAGGACTGGGTCTATGAGCCGGTGAGCGTGTTGCGTTTCAAGGGCCGTCACACCTTTACGACGGACGCCGTGCCCAAGTCGGCGCGCGCCGGCGCCTGGTCGCAGACGGTCTACCAGGTTGACGACAGCCCCCGCTATGGCGGCGTCGGCGTGTGGAAGCATGAGGGCAACCTCTCCACCTGGTCGTCGGATCTCTCCTGGCGCCCGCTGCCCCGGCGGGACGACACAACCCGTCAAGACTATGACGTGGTGCAGGCCGTGAACCGCCACACGATCACGCCCTGGGGGTGGAGCCACGAGCAAGACAATTCCAAGCTCCGGCTCGGCGAGAAGGGGCCTGAAGAAATCGTGCGCGAGGTTGGCGTCAACACCTATCGTCGCTCGGACAAGGTGAACCGCAAGCCTGCCGACGCGTATTGGACGAGGACTGCGCCATTGTGGTCAGACGTCCGCAAAGTGTGGGCCAAGCTGGAGGCGGACGGGCACGCCTTCGCGGTGGCCGACGATCCGCACGGAACCGAGCTCTACTCCCCGGTGCTTGACGTCGCAGATGATCTTGCGGACGGCAAGATTGACGAGACACAGGCGCTTGCCAGGATCACCGACCTGATCCGCAAGCAGACAAGCGGCCCGGCGGCTGGAGCTCTGGCGGGGCGCTAGGCGGGGCGTTTAGAAAACCATCTCCAGATTCTTCTCCGGCTCGGTGTAGCTGGTAAACCGGATCCATGATGGCTTGATCCGGACATAAGTAATGCCGGTCCATTTCAGACGTTCGCGGCCATCGCGAAACGCCTCGAAATAGACGTGCTGGATGCGGGCGAGGTCTTCGCCTGTCGGCTCGTCGGCAGCGCCTTCGTATTGCAGCGTGCCCTCGTCGCTCCAGCCGATGACGACTGAGATGTTGGGATCGCGGCGCAGGTTCGCGATCTTGCGCGTGCCCTCAGTGGTGTCGAACACCAGCTCCAGCGCCATCGTCGCAGCGAGACCGACCACGGCGGATTCCGGCGCGCCAGAGGCGGAATTGGTGGCGATCACGCCATATCGGCGCGCATTGATGAAGGCCTGGAGGTCAGCGCGTGAAGTCATGGGTCAGAAGCCAGATCAGGCGCCAAGCGCGCCGGTTCATCGGGTGACGGGTGGTCGCGGGTGTTTGGGCTGGTAGATCCCGACCTTGCCGCCGCCGGGCAGGGTGATGCGGGTAATCGAACCCTAGCGCTGCTCATCAATCACCGAGCAGACGACGCCCTGGACCGTCAGATCGGCGATCAGCGCCTTCACGTCGTCGCACATCAGGTAGAATTCGTAAACGTCGTTTGCCTGGGAGGGATGCACCGCAACCTCCGATGTCGGCAGCGCGAAGATCAACTAGCCGTGCCCGACATCGACATGCGGAAATTTCAAGACATCGCGGAAGAAGGCGCGATCCGCTTCGGCGTCAGTCGAGTAGATGATGACATGGGCGCCGTTGATCATGGCTGCTCCTCCCCTTCCGGAGAGGAGCTAAGCCGATTGATCAGAGAACGTCCAGCATCTGGGCGACCAGAGGGTGGCGAACCACGTCGCGCTGGGCGAGGCGGACGACGCCGATGTCGGCGCGTAGCGCTTCAAGCTTGTCGGCGGCCGTTGCAAGACCCGAAAGCTCCGGCAGCAGGTCAGACTGCGCGGGATCGCCGGTAACAATCATCTTCGAGTTGGAGCCGAGCCGCGTCAGCAGCATCTTGAGCTGAACATAGGTGCAGTTCTGCGCTTCGTCGATCACCACGAAGGCGTTGTTGAGCGTGCGCCCGCGCATGAAACCCACCGGAGCAATCTCGATCAGGCCTTCGATCATCAGCTGTTTGACCTGCTTGGGCGACATGCGATCCGACAAGGCGTCGTAGAGCGGCCGCAGATAAGGCGCGAGCTTCTCTTCCATATCACCGGGCAGGAAGCCGAGGTTTTCGCCGGCCTCGACAGCTGGGCGGCAGAGCACGATGCGGCCGATCTTGCCAGCGCGCAGGAATTCAACCGCCTTGGCGATGGCAAGATAGGTCTTGCCCGTGCCCGCAGGGCCGAGCGCCATCACCATGGAGAAGCGGTCGATCGCATCCATCAGCTGCGCCTGGCCTTCAGTGCGCGGCTGGACGTTCTTGACATAGGCCTGGTCGCGGTGTGGTTCGCGGTGTGCGTCTGTGACCTGGACGTCCGGGCCCCGCTTCTTTCGCCGGGCCTGGCGATCATCCTGATCCGCCGGATCCCAGCCTCCCTCAATGACGTTGAAGCGCGGACCCCGGTCGGCGTCGTGGCGCTGGTAATCGGCGCGGACACGGCGGACTGCGGAACGCTTTGCCATCAGGAGACTCCTTCAGTTGCTGGAGACACAGACAAAAACGCCGCGGGCCTTGTAGGCGCCGCGGCGGCAGAAAACTCAATTGTGCAAGATGCAGTTGGCGGCGGCGGTCGCCTCTCGGCGAGAGCTGCTGGCGTGGAGGCGTGGATCGTACTCAGATCCGTCAACCTGTTCCCCGTTTCATCGGGAGGCGCCGCTATCCTGGCGACCTCTCGAGTCATCCATTGCAAGAAGTAGACTAGTTCGGACTTAACGGAACTATAATTCCGCACCGGGCTAAAGCGTTCCAGAAATGAATGTTTTACGACACAGTGGCGGAAAAATGAGCAGGACCGGCGCGCAACGAGTCGTTCGGTGGCGCGGGCAGGCGAGGAGAGGACACCTATGGCCAGTTTCGAGCTTGAGGGCGCAAAACCCGAGTCTGAGGGCGACAGCTGGATCGCCGAAACTGCAACCGTGCTGGGCCGTGTCGTTCTCAAGCGCAACGCCAGTGTCTGGTTCGGCGCTGTGCTGCGCGGCGACAATGACCCGATCATCATCGGAGAAAACTCAAACGTGCAGGATGGCTCGATTATCCACACTGACGTGGGCAGTCCCACCGTCATCGGCGCGAACTGCACGATTGGCCACATGGTCATGCTGCACGGCTGCACCATCGGCGACAACACGCTGGTCGGCATCGGTGCGATCGTGCTCAACGGGGCCAAGATCGGGAAGAACTGTCTGATCGGCGCAGGCTCGCTGATTACCGAGAACAAAGTGATCCCCGACAATTCGATGGTCATGGGATCGCCGGGAAAAGTAGTGCGCGAGGTTACGGCGGAACAGGCCCAGATGCTTACCGCCTCGGCGCTGCACTATGTCGCCAACTGGCGGCGTTACGCCAAGACGCTGAAGCGACTCGCGTAGCTGAGACAAGCAGGGGGCAGGGATGACCGACGAGACCGAGACAGCCATACAGCGATCGCAGGCGAGCTATTTTGAAGGGCGCGCCCGGCTCAATCGCTGGGCGGCGTGGGTGCTTGTGGCGCTGGGTGTCCTGCTGATCGTACTGGCGATCTGGGCGCTCGGTCTTGCGGTTCGAACCTGGCGGGCGACGGGGCCCGTCGCGGCTAGACCCGGGCCAAGCGCAACGCCGCCCGTCCAGGGGCGAGAGGGTCTGACGGCCAACCTGTGGACGCGCGCCAGTCTTGAATACCCTTTGAGCATTCGCTCGGCCTACGCTGCAGCGACAGCCGCGCTGCCGACGGCGACAACCATCGTCGCCTTCGAGGACGCCGAGCATTATGGCAAACCATCCACGCGCCGCCGCGCTGTCATCCTCGATCTTGACGAGACAGCGCTCGACAACAGCCCGCAGCAGGCTGGAGAGATCGCCCGCGGCGAAGCTTTCAACGCGGCGACATGGGAAGACTGGGTGTCGCGCGAGGCGGAGCTGGCGCTGCCGGGTGCGGTCGAATTTACACAGGCCGCCAAGGCGAAGGGCTTGACCGTGTTTTACCTCACCAACCGGGAATGCCCGAAGCCGATTTCCGACAACGCGACGTTTGCGTCGCTCGAAAAGGACTGCCCGCAGAAATTTCACACCATGCGACGGATGCAGAAGCTCGGCTTCGCGCGCGCCGAGGACATGAGCGCCTTCTATTTTCACAAGCAGGATGCCTCTCTGATTGGCGACGGCGCGGACAAGCAACTGCGCCGCGCCCGCGTCGCGCGCGACTATGACATCGTCATGCTGGTTGGCGACGATCTCGGCGATTTCCTGCCGAGGGCGATGGTGGGCGTTTACCGGGCAGGTCGCCTGACCGGGGGCGCCGTCAGCGACCTAGAGAAGATGTTCGGTCGATCATGGTTCTTGCTGCCCAACCCGACCTATGGCTCATGGGACCTGTTCCTGCGCAGTTCTTATTGCCCCGGCGATATCAGCAAGGACCTGGTGTCATGCGCCGAGCGGCTCTATCCGGCGCTGCGTCCAGCGCCGCCGCCGCCCAAGCCCTGAGCAAAAAAAGAGCGCGAAGAAAGAGCGCACAAAAAAAGAGCGCGCCAGGATAGGCTGACGTCCGCCGCTGGCGGTCCTATATCCGGTCGATGACAAAGCTCTCGGTTCTTGATCTCGCTCCCATCGTCCAGGGCTCGACGGCTGGCGAAGCGCTCGCCAACAGCCTGGATCTCGCCCGCCACGCCGAGAAGCTGGGTTATAACCGTTTCTGGCTGGCCGAGCATCACAACATGCCAGGCATCGCTTCGGCCGCCACCGCCGTCGTGATCGCGCACGTCGCCGCCGGCACCAAGACGATCCGCGTCGGCTCTGGCGGCATCATGTTGCCGAACCATGCACCGCTCATGGTCGCCGAAGCTTTCGGCACGCTGGCCGAGCTGCACCCCGACCGCATCGATCTTGGCCTCGGCCGCGCGCCAGGAACGGACATGCAGACCGCCTACGCGCTTCGCCGCGCCATGACCGGCGGGGCCGACAACTTCCCGAAGGATGTCGTTGAGCTGATCGGATATTTCGAACCGGCCGTCGAAAACCAGGCCGTTCGCGCCGTGCCGGGCGCAGGCGCAGAGGTCGAGATTTGGATACTCGGCTCGAGCCTGTTCGGGGCTCAGCTCGCGGCGCATCTTGGGCTACCCTACGCTTTCGCCTCGCACTTTGCTCCCGGCGACATGGAAGGCGCGATCGAGATCTACAAGGAACGCTTCAGGCCGTCGAAGCGCCTAGACAGGCCCTACGTGATGCTCGGCCTCAACGTGATTGCGGCTGAGACTGACGATGAGGCAAAATTCCTTTTTACCTCGCTGCAACAGGCGTTCGCCAATCTGCGCCTTGGCCGGCCGGGCAAGATGCCCCCGCCGGTGAGGGATCTGAAGCTTGATCCGATGATCGAGGGACAGCTGGCGCAGGCGCTGTCCTGTTCGGTTGTCGGCGGGCCGGAGAAGGTGAAGGCCGGCATCGCCGCATTCGCCAAACGCACGGGCGCCAATGAGCTGATGGTCACGGGCTCGGTCTTCGATCACGCCAAGCGCTTGCGCAGCTTCGAGATTGCGGCGCAGGCGATCAGCTAGGCTGCCAGCGATCGGGCTTGGCCCCCTTGTCGTGCGGACGTTTGTGCTCGTCCGGGCGATGCTTGGCCCCAGAATGCTTGGCCCCTGAATGTTTGGCCTCCGGATGTTTGGCCTCCGGATGTTTGGCCCCAGAATGTTTGGCCCCAGAATGTTTGGTGACGTCAGGACGCCCCCCGTGGCGCGGCGGTTGCACAAATTCTCGCGGCTTGAAAGTTCCGGCCGTCGTCGCTGCAGGCCGGGTGTCGCGGCTCTTGTCATATGGCTTCTTGAAAGGGGCCGGCTGGGCGCCGGTCTGCTTCGCCAGCTTCTTCCGGTCGCGCTGGCGCAGGCCTTTGTCGGCGGGCGCCTCAGCGCGCGGCTTGTCCTGGGACACATCGCGCCAGGGCGAGACCTTGGGCGCATGCCTTGACGGGTGCTGCGGCTTGCGATCATCGCGCCGTGGATGAGGCGGCGATCGCTCGGCGATGGCGGGGGGGGCGGCGAGCAGCCGCGCCTCGAATGCGGGCTTCGGCATCCGCTCCTCGCGCTTTCGCTCATAGGGCGGGGGCCTCGCGCCCGGTGGGGTTGAGGGCGTGATCTGCATGTCGCTGTCGCTCGTCACGCTCACGGCGGCGGTGAAATCGGCGAGGATGTCGCCA
>JANMWT010000128.1:0-1632 GCA_031394145.1 Alphaproteobacteria bacterium
GTTCATCCCGTCGAACACCGTCTTCGCCCGCACCCTCACGCTGGAGATGGAATCGGGCCGGCCCGCCACACGCCGCCACCTCGAGACGCAACTCCTCCACTTCGACGGTCAGGGTTGGAATCCCTACACTTACCGCTGGAACACCGCGCAGACGGAGGCGGAACTCGTCTCCGCCGCAGGAACGAACGATCGACGCCCCCAAGCCTTGCCTTGCAGCCGTTCCGAAGGCAGCGTGCGGCTCTCATGCAAGGGAATTCGAGTTATGGCCGACGATCATTCGAGCCGGGCTGCCGGGGGCGAGACACTGGTGGGGATCGGGGAAGATTTCCCCGAACTGCGCGACAGCGTGCGCCGCATTTGCGCCAAATATCCGTATCCGATATTGGCAAACGAAACAGCAAGACTTGGATGACTTGATCCGAACAAGGCGCGCCTTATCTCCAGGGCCGAACGGTAGGCGGTCACCGCATCATCGTGCTTTCCCATGCCGGTGAACAACAAACCCAGGTTGTCCTGAAGTTGAGCAATCTTGGGATGCTCCCTGCCGAGAGTCCTCGTTAAAATGATCTCAGCATCTTCATACAGGTGTTTTGCCTCTTCGTATTTTCTCTGCGCCACAAGTGCGCGGGCGGCACGAGTTCGTGTCGCTGACGCAGGATGCCGCCAAGGTATCGGTGACGTTCGCCAACGGCGCGACCGACGCGGCGCAGGCCGTGATCGGTGCCGACGGCAATGCCTCGGCGGTGCGCTCGTTCCTGTTCCCCGGCGAGGCCACGCATTTCAACGGGCAGGTCGCCTTCCGGGCACTCATTCCCGACGAGCTCGTGCCGCCAGCCGTTCACCGGCAGCGGATGGTGATGCATCCAGCGCCCAAGCGCTACCTGCTGCACTACCCGCTGCGCGGCGGCCGCATCATGAACCTCATCGGCTGCGGCCAGGCGGCGCGCTGGGAAGAGGAGGGCTGGGCCATTGCGGCGACCAACGACGAGTTCGCGGCGGCCTACGCCGACGTCGCCCCGCACCTCCTCGAGCTGATCGGCAACATCCCGACGGGCGCGCTGTTCAAGTGGGGCTTGCGCGATCGCGAGCCGCTCGCGACGTGGGTCATGGGCCGCGTGGCGATGCTGGGGGACGCCGCCCACCCGATGACGCCGTTCCTGGGACAAGGCGCCTGCATCGCCGTCGAGGATGGGCTCGTGCTGGGACGTGCGTTCGCCGCGTCGGCGAGCGTGTACGAGGCCTTGAGCCGCTACGAGGCTGCGCGCAAGACCCGCGGCACCAACGTGCAGCTGTGGTCGCGCGAGGAGGGACAGGCCCTGCAGGATCCGTCCAAGCCGCGGCGCTCGGCGGTCGACCGCGGCCTTCTCGAGTACGACCCGGTGTCAGCGGCTGTTTGACACTCAATCCCAGAAGCCGATGTCGGGCCCTAAACCTTGACGCGTGGAGCCCTGTCGCCGACCATGACTGCAATGTGGGGTATCGCGTCGTCGTCGCATGAGCAGCTATTCTGCCAGAGTCTCTCCGGCACTGCTGATTGGCGCCCCGATGCTGAACCTGCTCAAGAGGACGAGGGAGGGTGACATGAGTTCGGTCAAAACGGGCTTCTACGACAAGGGCGGCGTCCGCATCCGC
>JANMWT010000134.1:0-3085 GCA_031394145.1 Alphaproteobacteria bacterium
AGTCTCAGATGCGGAACTCGCCAGCGTGAAGCTATCGCCGCACGACTTCCACGGCGAGTGGAACTACACCATCACGCCACACAGGGTGCGTCTCGAAAAACGAAAACCTAATTGACTGAGTTATTTATGGACAAGCCCTAACTAGTCAGTGGGGATCGCCCCGGCGGCGTCCTTTACTTTGCGGGACCCCAGATGCGCGTGGCCGTGCTGACACCGGCGCTTTCAACCTTGAGTTCGCGCGGCGTCGGATCCGCCGTTCCCGCCTCGGCGCTGAGCGCCATGTAGCGCGCCGATGTCTGCGTCACCGGCGCCCACACCGGCGCACCAGGACCGTTGGGATCGCCGGTTTTGGCGAAGCGAACCCAGTAATCGCCCATCAGTTTCGAGGTCTTTTCGTCGACCGGATCCTAGGTCTCGGCGTTGAGGCGCGTGCCGAACAGGTAGCTGAGTTCACCGCCATGCTCGGCCCCCGGCTTGATTGCCCGTTCGCTTCGAGGCTGCTGCGAGAAATAATAGGTGTAGGCGCGCTGGCCCTTGGCCGCCCGCCGTTCAGCAAGATAATGCGAGGGTTGGATGGCGACCGCCTGGATCGCCAGGTCGGCCTCAGCGCCGGCGCGAGAAGGAGCATCCGCCCGGTACTCCGCCAGCAACACAGCATAGGCGCCGCCGAGCACAATCTTGGCCGCGTCAGTCAGGCCGCCAAGGCTGAACTCATAGGAATTGCCGCCGATCATCAGCGGTACATTGGCCTGCTCGCCGAGAAGAAAGGCTTTGGTCGGGCTGTCTTTGAGAACCCTGCCATCGACCATCGCGCCGATCAGGCCAGCGGCGGTCGCCACAGAATCGACCGGCAGAGCGCGCAGCTGCTCGGAGGTTGCATCCTTCAGTCCTTGTTGCCTCGCCCATTGTTGGCCGCCCGCCTCTGCCGCCTTCATTGTCGGGGCGAGCGAGAACCCGCCGCCGGATTCCGAGATCGCCCGCGCGAACAGACCAGGATGCCTGGGGCGAGGCCATCAGCGCCTGAACCGAAACGGCGCCGGCGGATTCGCCGAAGATCGTCACGTTTTTTGGGTCGCCGCCAAATTGCGCGATGTTGCGCTGAACCCCGCGCAGCGCCTCAAGCTGATCCATCAGACCATAATTGCCAAGCAGGCCATCGGTGTTTTCGCGGGTCAGGGCGGGATGGGCGAAGAAGCCGAGCCGCCCGAGCCGGTAGTTGATGGTGACAATCAGCGCGCCGCGCTTGGCGAGCGCTGCACCGTCATAGAGCGGGACGCCGCCCGAGCCGGCGCGAAACGATCCGCCATGGATGAACAGCATCACTGGGAGCTTCGCTACCGCGCGTTTCAGGGGCTGCCAGACATTCAGATAGAGGCAGTCTTCGCTTTGCGGTCCGACCCTTGCCCAGGGTTCATCGCTCACATGCGGCTGCGGACATGCAGACCCGAAAGCCGACGCAGGTCTTGGTCCGCTCCAGTGCGTCACAGGTTGGGGGGCGCGCCAGCGCAAATTGCCAACCGGCGGTGCGGCGTAGGGGATGCCGCGGAATACGGCGAGATCACCGCTCGCCACGCCCCGGACAATGCCGGCATCCAGCTGCGCCATCGGAGGTGCGATGCCCTGGCCAGGCGTTGAACTGCACGATGCCAGCCCGAGAAGCGTAGCCAGAGCGACGCAGCCAGCTTTGATGCTCATTCGGATGTCCATTGCACCTCAAGGAGGTGAGGCGCGTCAGGTTGCTGGAATCGCAGTGGGAGCACAAGTTGCCCTCCGAGCAGGCTAACCGCCGGCGCCGGGCCCCGCTTGGAGGGCGGTTGAGGGGTGTGAGACACTTCCCAAATGGCCCAGGCGCGCAGTCAGCTTTCCAACCCGTCCCCCATCCTGCCGGATGTGCTCGCGCCTGGGCTTAAGGTCTGGTTTGTCGGGACGGCGGCGGGGCCGAAGTCAGCAGCCGTCGGCGCCTATTATGCGCATGGCGGCAATCGCTTCTGGCGGGCCTTGCACGAGGCGGGAATCACACCGAGACGGCTTGCGCCGCATGAGTATCCCAATGTGCTGGAGCTGGGCGTTGGCCTCACCGACTTCTGCAAGACCGATTGGGGCATCGACCGCGGCATCGATCGCGAACTGTTCGACGTGGCGAGTTTCCGGCGCAAGGTCGCCCGGCTTAAGCCACGGGCGCTCGCCTTCACCAGCAAGGCGTCGGCAGGCTTGTGGCTGGGACAGAAGACGAGCCGGGTCGCCGTCGGACGGCAGGCAGACGAAGCGCCCGGCAGGCCGATCGCCTTCGTCCTGCCCTCGCCGTCAGGCCTGGCGACAAGCTATTGGTCGATCGAACCCTGGTGCGAGCTCGGGCGCTGGCTGTTGGCGCAAACCGGCTGACCAGACGACCTACGGCTAGGCGCCGACGACGCCGCGGCTCAGCACTTCGAGGCTAAGGATGGCGCCGGCGATCCAGCAAAGGACCAGGTTCGGATGGACGCGTTGGGTCACAGCCTGGATGCGGGCCGGAATGCAAAGGAGCGTGGCCATGAAAAGCAGCTCTGTCTCGGCGCGACGGACCATCCGCCGCGACAGGTCACTCTCCCATGGGGATCGCAAATATCCCGTTCACGGATTGCGAGAAATTTGATCGAATGGGTTTCCGACTAGTGAATCATCGTCGCGACGATGAAGCCGGCGACCAGGATCGCCGCGAACAGCAGCATGAACAGGCCGATCCGCTTCTCGATGATCGGCGCGAGCGTCGGCCCGAACGTCTTGAACACAAAGGCCTCGATGCCGAAACGCAGGCCACGGGTGATGACGCAGGCGCCGACGAAGATCGGCAGGCTGAACTTCATCGCGCCCGAAACGATGGTCACCAGCTTGAACGGGATGGGCGTCAGGCCCTTGAGGAAGATGATCCACACGCCGTACTGCGCGTAGCTGGCCCGCAGCTGATCTTCCTTACCGCCATAGCCGAAGAAATTCAGGATCGCCTGGCCGACGCTTTCGAACACCAGATAGCCGATGGCGTAGCCCAATAGCGCGCCCAGGACCGAGGCGAGGGTGCAGACCAGAGCGTACCGATAGGCCCGCTCGG
>JANMWT010000136.1:0-9566 GCA_031394145.1 Alphaproteobacteria bacterium
TTCGGACATGATGAGCTTCATCATCTCGCTTGCCGGCGTGCTGATCTTCGCCGGCCTCACCGCTTACGACACGCAGGGCCTGAAGCATCAGTATTACAGCCTCGGCGGCGACCAGCGTTCGATGGCGGTCGCGACCAATTACGGCGCGCTCCGGCTCTATCTCGACTTCATCAACCTGTTCCAGTTCATCATGTCGATGATGTCTCGCGGACGCTAACCCCCGCAAACTAAACGGCCCGCATACTGACGGGCCCCACTGAATGCAATGCGAGAGCCCCGGCCGAAAGGCCGGGGCTTTTCATTTGGAGCGCGCCACCATCGCGAAGCGCTTCTTCTCGAATACCCCAAGCACCTGCTCGAGTTCGTGGCCGCGCTTGAGGATCTGGCCGGTGGCGTTGGAGACGGAATAGGCGCCCTGGCGCCGCGCCAGCTCGGGCCGCTTCTCGATCGTCCAGGTCGGTGATTCGGACGACCGCCGGTGCATGCAGAAAAGAGCATGGTCGAGGAAGGCGCCGATCGCGTAGTCCCGGCATTCGCCTTGTGCGACCATTTTGCCATAGGTGCGCAGGATTTGGTCCAATTCACGCCGATTGAACCAGATTTGAGTTGGCTGTGCCCCGGATTGCTGGGACAAAGGGCAAGCCGAAGCGTGATCCGTCATATCGTCTCCTCTAGCCGTTGATCCACAGATCTCGGCCGGATGAGCGGCCGTTTTCGATTATTACTGCGAATTACCCTTTTTCAGCCCACTTTCGGACTAGCCAACGCCGTGAAACCTCGTCAGGTTAACAGGTGTCGGGCGGACGGTTAATACGCTGACCTTGGACCCAACAGCCCCCCAGCCCCCCAGGGTTGCGTGAAGCTGGTTCGCCCGACACCTAATCTCCCTTAGATACATGGACTTGCGCTGCGAAGCGGCTGTGGTCCTGCGTCCGCGAGCGCTTTCGGGGCGGCGCCTCTCGATCAGGCGGATCATCGCCTCGCCTGCGCGAATATTCGGCCCGCCGCGCTTCCCTCGTTGGGCGAGGCGCACTAGTCACAAACGCGAGATTTCTGCTCCTCCGCTCCGTTCCCGTCAGACTTCGAGCAAGGGCCCGCGATGGAATTGCTGAAGGTCGAGCGTCTGGCCAAGTCATTCGGCGCACGCCAGGCGGTTCGCGGCGTCAGCTTCAGCCTCGCGATAGGGCAGGCGACCGCTTTCCTTGGCCCCAATGGCGCCGGCAAGTCGACCACGCTGCGGATGATCGCCGGCTTCCTCGAACCCGATGCGGGCGACGCCATCGTCGCCGGCCAGTCCATTCTGACGCGTCGCACCTCAGCGCAGATGTCGCTTGGCTATCTTGCCGAGGGCGCGCCGCTCTATCTCGATCTTTCGGTTCGCGCCTTCCTGCAATTCCTTGCCCGCACGCACGGGCTCTCGGCCGCAAAGGCGCGCCTCGCCATCGATCGCGTCGCGGCCGACGCCCGCATCGAAGATGTCCTCAACCGCCCGATCGAGACGCTATCGAAGGGCTATCGTCGCCGCGTCGCGCTCGCCGGCGCCATCGTCCACGATCCGCCGGTCCTGATCCTTGATGAACCGACCGACGGGCTCGATCCCAACCAGAAGATCGCCATGCGCGGGCTGATCGCGCGCATGAGCGCCGACAAGGCGATCCTTATCTCGACCCACCAGCTCGACGAGGTCGAGGCGATGTGCGCGCGCGTTATCGTCATCGATCGTGGCGAGATCGTCGCCGATGCTGCGCCCGCCGACCTCGCGAAGACGACCAAGCGCGGCCGGCTGGAAGACGCCTTCCATGTCCTCACCGGTTCGGATGTCTCCCTCACCGAGGCGTCCGCGTGAGCCAGGCGATCAACGCCCTTGCATCTGTCTATGTCCGCGAACTACGCGCCTACTTCCTCACGCCGCTGGCCTATATCTTCATCGCCGTCTTTCTTCTGGCGCTCGGCGCTTTCACCTTCGAGATCGGCCGCTTCTTCGACGCCGGCCAGGCTGATCTTGCTCCCTTCTTCGTCTTTCACCCGTGGCTCTATCTCGTCTTCCTGCCCGCCGTGGCGATGCGGTTATGGGCCGACGAGGCGCGCGGCGGCACGCTGGAGCTGCTCCTCACCCTGCCGGCCCCGACCTGGTCGCTGGTGATCGGCAAGTTTCTCGCAGCCTGGACGGTGGCGGGCGCAGCGCTGCTTCTCACCGCGCCGATATGGGCCTCGGTCAACTGGCTGGGTCGGCCCGACAACGCCGCCATCGCGCTCGCCTATGCCATGAGCTTCCTGATGGCGGGCGGCTATCTCGCCATCGCCTGCGCCATGTCGGCGGCCTCCGCCAACCAGGTGGTGGCGTTCGTTCTGTCGGTCGCCGTCGGCTTCTTGTTCACCGCCGCCGGCCTGCCGATCGTCGCCGCCAGCGTCTCGGGCGCTGCCGGCCCCGGCCTCGCCGAGGGCATCGGCGCTTTCTCGCTGCTGACCCATTTTGAGGCCGCCCAGCACGGCGTCCTCGAAGCGCGGGCGCTGATCTTCTATCTCGGCTTTATCGGTCTGTGGCTCACCTTCAACGCCATCTGGGTCAGCGCAAGGAAGGGTGGGTGATGCGCCGCGGACCCTACGCCATCCTCGCCAGCCTGCTCGCCGCGATCATCTTCACCGGCGCCAATCTCGCCGCTGACAGATGGCTGGCCCCGGTGCGGCTCGATTTTACCGGCAGCCGTCTCTTTACGCTCTCTTCCTCGGCCCGCACGGTGATCGACCGGCTGGTCGAACCGATCGACCTTGAACTGGTGCTGTCGCGCAATGTCGCGGCCACCTATCCCACGGTTCGGGCCCACGCCGACCGGGTGCGCGAATTGCTCGAAGAGATCGCCGCCAAGTCCAATGACAAGATCCGCATCCGCGAGACCGACCCTGCGCCCTTCTCGGAGGATGAGGATCGCGTCACCGCCGCCGGCTTGCAGCCGGCGCCATCGGATGGCGGCGACCCGCTGTATTTTGGCCTCATCGGCAAGAACTCGGTCGATGACGCCATCGCCATTCCCTATCTCTCGCCCGAGCGCGACGCGATGCTGGAGTATGATCTCGTGCGCCTGATCGCGCAGCTCGATGATCCTGCTCCGGCGAAGGTCGCGGTGATCTCTTCGCTGCCGACCTATCAGGGCGACGGCAAGGGCGAGGGGGACGCTCTCATCCTGCGCGAAATGTCGCGAGCCTACCAGCTTGCGCCGGTCAGCCACGACTTCACCAGCTTGCCGGCGGGAAGCGACGTCTTGATGATCGTGCATCCGCCGAAGCTGACCGACTGGCAGCTCTACCAGATCGATCAGTTCCTGCTGCGCAAGGGCCGCGCCCTGATCGCGCTCGACCCGGTGTCGCGCGTCGCAATGGTGAGCCAGGGACCGCGCGCGGTGGTCGGCTCGACGCTTGGCAAACTCGAGACCATGCTGGGCGTCGGCATCGCTTCCGACGTTGCCGGCGACCGGTTGCTGGCCCTGCCGGTGAATGTGGATGCCGGCGGGGGACGGCGCGTCGTCGAGGGTCAACCGCTGTTCATTGCTGCGCCTCCGGCGCTGATGGCGGCAAAGGACCTGGTCACCGGCGACCTCAAACGACCGGTCAATTTCGGGGCCCCGGGCCATCTTTTGAGTCTGCCATCGCTCAAGGCTGCGTTCACGGCGCTGATCGAAACGACCCCGGATGTGGCCCTGTTCCCGGCTGAGATGGCCGCCCAGGGTCCCACTCCGCGGGAGGTGGTCGCCCGCTACAAGCCCGTCGGTCTGCGCCAGACGCTGGCCGGCCGGCTGTCAGGCGCGCTGACCACCGCCTTTCCCGACGGTCCGCCCGCGACGCCGACCACCGGCGATCCTGCCGCCGACGCCGAGATCCGCGCACGAGCGGCCAGCGCCCCGCCGCGGCTCGCGCAGTCGCAGACGCCAGCCGAGATCATCCTGGTCGCTGACAGCGACCTCTTTGACGATGGCTTTTACGTCAACCCGCAAGGCGGCGCGCCGCTCGCCGACAACGCCGCCTTCATTCTCAACGCCCTCGACAATCTCACCGGCGACGAGGCGCTGGTGAAGCTGCGCTCGCGTTCGCCGGCCGCTCGTCCGATGGTTCGTGTCGATGCCCTGCGCCAGTCCGCCAACGAACGCCTCTACAAGGAGCGCGCGAAGCTTGAGCAGCAACTTGCCGCCACCCAGGGCCGGTTGTCCGAGCTCGAAGCTGCGCGCAAGGCCGCCGATGTCGCCGGTGGCGGCCAGCGCCTCAAGCGTAGCGCCGATGACGCTGGCGAGATCGAGGCCTTCCGCAAACAGGCTTCCGACATTCGCACGCGCTTGCGTACTGTGCAGCGCGAGTTCCGGCGCGACATCGATCGCCTGGCCGGTCGGCTCGAGCTGATCAACGTCTGGCTGCCGCCGCTGTTCATCGCGCTGCTCGGGCTTGGCGTCTTCGCCTGGCGCAGCCGGCGTGGGAGCCGTTCGGTATGAGCGGCGGGGCAGGACACGCCAGACGGCGGACATCGGCCTGGATGGCGGGCGCCGCTGCGCTGGCCGTGGGGCTCGCAGCGGCGGCGCTCACCCCGCCTCCGGCGCCGAAAGTGCGCAAGGAGGTCGGCGCGCTCGTCGCCCCGAACTTCGCGGCGAAAGCCGGCGAGGTTGCGTCGATCACCGTGACGACGACGGAGGAAACCTACCACATCGTCCATGGGCCTGAAGGTTGGGTCGAACCCGAGAGGGGCAATTACAAGGTTGCTTCGGGGAGGATCGATGAACTGGTCCACGCCATCTCGGGGATGCGCTTTGCTGCGCCGATGACGCGCGACGACAAGAAGTTTGATCGCATCGGGCTCGGCGATCCGAAACAGGGCGGGACCGGCGCGCTGGTCGAGATTGGCGGGTCTGACCGCGAGGTGCTCCTGAAAATTCTCGTCGGCTTCCGCGATGGCCGGTCTTATGTGCGTGAGCCTGATGATTTGCAGGCCTGGGCCGTCAAGGCGGATGGCATGCCGCCCTTGCAGCGTGGCGCGCGCTGGCTCGATCTCGAGGTCATCGCCTCGCCGGTCGGGTCAATCCGCGAGGTCGAGGTGCGGCTGGTCGGCCGGCCGACCTATCGGCTCACGCCGAAGGATGCCATGGGCGCCCAATTCTCGGTGGCGCCGCCCTTTGACCAACGCCGGCAGGTTGCGGCGTTCGCAGCGACGCTGCCCGGCCAGGCGCTTCGCCATTTCGCGCCGACGGATGTGACGCCGCTTGCCAGCCTCAAGGATGCCCAGCCGGTTGCCGACCATGTGACGCGCATCTCGAGTGGCCTGGAAGTGACGGTCCACGCGTCCAAGGTCGGGGATCGCGGCTGGGCGACGGTGTCGGCGCGAGCCCAACCTGCAGCCTCGCCCGAAGCGGCGGTTGAGGCGGCGCAGATCAATGCCCGCGCCGCCGGGTGGGCCTTCGCACTTGGCGCCAATGACTGGAGCGCATTCGCCACGCCCCTGGAGGCGCTGGTCGAGCCGAAGTGAGCATTGGATGAAGCGGCCGCGCTACTTCTTCTGCGCGACGCCGATGACATTGCCGGTGGGGCCGTCCTTCTGCACCAGCACGGTGCAGCCGGCGCTGCATTTTGCAGGGAAGCTCGCAGCCCCGCCCGACCAGTCGCCGATCGTCTTCACGCCGGTGACAACGTTGAAATAGTCCATCGCCTTGCCCTGGTTGACGCCAGCCCCTGGTTTGACCGTGGTCATGCCAGGGCGAAACTGGACCAGATTGACACTCGCCTTGCCGGAATAATCGCCGGTGATCGTCACTTTGTCTCCCTCGAACGCCACCTTGAGCGGGTAGGGATCCAAGGGGCGTTTGGCGAAGCCGTCTTCGATCGTCTTCATGCTGGCGCCCGAAGCGTGCAGGCGACCGGAGAAGATGATCTGCGGGGTGTAGGGTCCGCGATAGCCGAGCGAGTGGTTGTAGTCCTTCTGGCGCTCGGTGAATTCCGGTTTGGCGAGCGTATCGCTCCAGCCAAGATAGTCCCAGATGCCGACCGGATAGGTCATCGCAATCACGTCAGTGCGCCTGGCGAGGCCAGCGACGTTGGCGTTGGCCTGAGGGCAGTTGCCGCAGCCCTGGCTCGAAAACAATTCGATCACCACCGGACGGGACGGGTGTTCGGCGACGTTCATCACGCCGGGCGCAGGCGTGGTCGGCGTTTGGGCGAGGACCGTCGGCGCAAACGCCAACGCGACCAGTCCGGACAGGACCTTGAGGAGGGTGGACCGCATTCATCCCCGATACGGCCGGAGCCGCAAACGCACGAATCAAGACGCCGTGAGGGCTGTTAAGACCCTGAGGCCAGAGACCTCAGGACGTAATGCAGGATGCCGCCGTGCTTGTAATAATCCAGCTCGTTTTCAGTATCGATGCGGACTTTTGCCTCGAATGAACGCTTGGCGCCGTCGGAGTAGGCAATATCCACGGTGACAGTCTGCCGCGGCAACAGGCTGGCTACGCCCCGGATGGTCACGCTTTCCGCGCCGGTCAAGGTGAGCGATTTCCAGTTCACCCCTTCGGCGAACTGCAGCGGCAACACGCCCATGCCGATCAGGTTGGAGCGGTGAATGCGCTCAAAGCTTTCGGCAATCACCGCGCGGACGCCGAGCAGGCGCGTGCCCTTTGCCGCCCAGTCGCGCGAAGAGCCCGTGCCGTATTCCTTGCCGGCAAAGACCACCAGCGGAGTGCCGGCTGCGACATACTCCATGGCGGCGTCGTAGATGGCTTCCTGTTTGCCGTCGGGAAAGTGCCGGGTGACGCCGCCCTCGACGCCCGGAACCATGTGGTTCTTGATCCGGATGTTGGCGAAGGTGCCGCGCATCATCACTTCATGGTTGCCGCGGCGGGCGCCGTAGGAGTTGAAGTCCGACACCGGCACCTGGTGGTCGCGGAGGAATTTTCCGGCTGGGCCGGAGACCGCGATGTCGCCAGCCGGCGAGATGTGGTCGGTGGTGATCGAATCGCCGAACAGCGCGAGGATGCGGGCGCTCTCGACATCGGTGACCGGCTCGGGCGTCATCGTCATGCCATCGAAATAGGGCGGGTTCTGCACATAGGTTGACGCAATCGGCCAGCCATAGGTGGCGCCGCCTTCGACCTTGATCGCCTGCCATTGCTCGTCGCCCTTGAAGACGTCGGAATAGCGCGTGGCGAACATCTCGGCGGTGACGACCTGGCGCACCGTTTCTGCAATCTCCTTCGAGGTCGGCCAGAGATCGGCGAGATAAACCGGCTCGTTCTCGTCGTCATAGCCGACGGGGTCCTTGGTGATGTCGATGTTCATCGAGCCGGCGAGCGCATAGGCCACTACCAGCGGCGGCGAGGCGAGATAGTTGGCGCGCACGTCGGGGTTGACGCGGCCTTCAAAGTTGCGGTTGCCAGAAAGCACCGAGCAGGCGACGAGATCGCCCTTCGATATCGCGGCCGAGATCGTCTCGGGCAACGGGCCGGAGTTGCCGATGCAGGTGGTGCAGCCATAGCCCACCAGGTTAAAGCCCAGCGCATCGAGATCGGCCTGCAGGCCGGCCTTGAGCAGGTAGTCGGTCACCACCTGGGATCCTGGCGCGAGCGAGGTTTTCACCCAGGGTTTGCTCGTGAGATTGCGCTTGCGGGCGTTGCGCGCCAGCAGGCCCGCGGCAATCATCACGCTGGGGTTGGAGGTGTTGGTGCACGAGGTGATCGCTGCAATCACCACATCGCCATGACCCACGGTATATTGCTCGCCTTCGACCTTGGCGCGCACATGCGCCTTTTCGAGGCGGTTGAATTCCTTGTCGAGCGCGATCGCAAAACTGTCGGCAGCGTCGCGCAGCACGATGCGATCCTGCGGACGCTTGGGCCCGGCGATCGAGGGCTCGACGGTGGAGAGATCGAGTGACAGCGTATCGGTGAACACCGGTTCCGGCATCTGTTCGCGCCACATGCCCTGCGCCTTGGCGTAGGCTTCGACCAACGCCACGCGCTCTGCGAGGCGTCCGGTGGCGGACAGGAAGTTAATCGTCTCCTGGCTGATCGGGAAGAAGCCGCAGGTTGCGCCATATTCCGGGGCCATGTTGGCGATGGTGGCTTCATCCTCGAGCGACAAAGTCGCAAGGCCGGCACCGTAGAACTCGACGAATTTGCCGACGACACCCTTCTTGCGCAGCATCTGGGTGATGGTGAGGACAAGGTCAGTGGCGGTCGCGCCTTCCGGCAGCTTGCCGGTCAGCTTGAAGCCGATGACTTCCGGGATCAGCATCGAGACCGGCTGGCCGAGCATGGCAGCCTCGGCTTCGATCCCGCCGACGCCCCAGCCGAGCACCGAGAGGCCATTGATCATGGTGGTGTGGCTGTCGGTGCCAACGCAGGTATCGGGGAATGCGATGACCTCGCCATCTTCTTCCTTGGTCCACACCGTCTGGGCAAGGTATTCGAGGTTGACCTGGTGGCAGATGCCGGTGCCCGGCGGCACGACGCGGAAATTGTCGAAGGCGCCCTGTCCCCATTTGAGGAACTCGTAGCGCTCCATGTTGCGCTCGTATTCGCGCTTGACGTTGCGTTCGAACGAATTGCCGTGTCCGAAATAATCGACCATCACCGAATGGTCGATAACCAGGTCGACCGGCACCAGCGGGTTCACGCGGGTGGGATCGGCGCCGAGCTTGGTGGCGGCGTCGCGCATCGCGGCAAGGTCGACCACGGCGGGTACGCCGGTGAAATCCTGCATCAGCACGCGAGCGGGGCGGTAGGCGATCTCGACCTCGGCCTTGCCCTTGTCCTTGAGCCAGCCGGCGAAGGCCGTGATGTCCGCCTTGGTGACGGTCTTGCCGTCCTCGAAGCGCAGCAGGTTCTCCAAAAGGACTTTCAACGAGCCCGGCAGTTTGGCGACGTCCCCGAGCCCGTTTTGCGCCGCCGCCTCAAGGCTGTAATAGGCGTACGTCTTGGCGCCCACATTAAGGGTGCGGCGGGACTTGAAACTATCGAGGGACGGCATGCGAAGGGCTCCCTTCCGGTGCGAGGAGAATCACTCTGAGGGAGAGCCGGCGGCCCCCCGGTCTGGCGGCGTTCCTACAGGACGCCGCCCAACGACGCAATTGAGAGGCGAGCGGTAAACAAAGTGGTCGCTCCGAACGCCTCGTCAGGCGCCTCTCCCTTGATCCTGGAGGTTGAAAACCTTGCGGCGGCGCGAGGTCTGCGGGTGTTGTTTGAGGGCATGGCGTTCAAGCTGGCCGCAGGGGACATCCTCGAGTTGCGCGGGCCCAACGGGGCGGGAAAATCCACCCTGCTGCGCATCCTGGCGGGGTTGACGCGACCGTTGGCGGGGGAGGTGCGGTGCGTGGGCGGGCCGGCGCCCGAGCCGGGCGAGGAGGGCGAAGACCCGGCGCGTCATTATCTCGGCCACGCCGACGCGATCAAGCCGAACGAGACAGCCCGCGAACAGGCGCGCTTTTGGGCCCGATTTTTCGGGCATGACGATGACGCGGGGTCACAAGCGCTTGAGCGAATCGGTCTGGCCAACCGCAGCGACGTGCCCGGCCGAGGCCTGTCGGCGGGCCAGCGCCG
>JANMWT010000139.1:0-2807 GCA_031394145.1 Alphaproteobacteria bacterium
CCCAGCCGGCATCGTCGGCTTTGTCGAAGTTGGGGAACAGGCGGATCAGCGCGTTCTGCGCGGCGACATACAACCGGTCTTTCAGATAGTTGCCAGACTGGACGGAGCCACCGGCCAGGATCACCTCGGCGTCGCGGACGGTTGCCTCAACGACCTCCTTGACCGTGCGTTCGGCGGCGGAGGACCGGGCGGCCATGGCTTTCTGCGCCTGTTCGCCTTCGTTGGTGGTCGGATTGCCCTTGCGATCCAGGACGATGTCCGCCGCGATCCGCTGTTGCAGGGCTTCGTCCAGCCGGTCGGCGTCGGTACTGCTGCGGGCGATCAGCAGGTGGATGGTTGGGTCTGTGTCAGATTGTGCGGCGATGTCGTCGCGCACGCCCTTCAATGTCTCGTCCCAGCCGTTGCGGATGCGGACCGCGAGGCCTTCGGACGGCGCCTTGTCGGTCGGGCCGAGGCGGACCAGCTTGCGGGCGACGGCACTGCGGCCTTGGGCGACGGATGCGAGTCCCTTCAACGCCTCGGCCAGCGCGGTATCCAGGGCAGTACGGCGCCTGGAGCTGACTTCGGCCGGGTTGGCGCGGATGCCGCGGAGTTCGGCGCGATAGGCGGCGTCCCAGTCCGCAGCTTCCTTGGTTTGCAGGCGCCAAACGCCGTCGAACTGCATGACCGCGCCGGATTCCTCCAGCGCGGCGAGGGCCTTGGGCACGGCGCCACGCACGTCGCCCCCGGCGGCGAGGCTTTCGATCAGCAGGTCGGCGATAGTGTCGGCCGTGGCGCGAACGCCGTGGAAGTCCGCATCGGTCTGGATCAGGCCGAGCATGTAGACCAGCATCAGGACGCGGGCCTGGAGCTTTTCGTCGGTGCCGCCTTGCAGGAGTTTGGTGATACGGGCGCGGGTTTCCTCCGGCAATTCACCCGCCGCGAAGGCTTCGTCGGCGAAGCGGGTGTAGAGGAAATCCGCCGGAACGGCGGTGCCGAGCGGACGGTCGGCGACGAGGCGGGATGACTCCAGCGCGACCGCCATCTGGGTCCGTAGGGCGCCGGCCATGCCGGATTTGTCCAGGGCGCGCAGGATGCGTTCCCAGACGCGGCGTCGGCTGGGTAGCAGCGGCCAGTCGAGGACAGCGTCGGCGTCGTCCTCGGCGCGATGCGCGACCCGGCTGCCGCTGAGTTGGCGGGATATCTCGCCGGCTCGGTCGTTCAGCATGGTCTGGACGTTGTCGCGGCCGGGGCCGGATTTGCGCAGGACGGTCTTGCGGATGACCGCGTCCATGTCGGCTTCGCCCAAGCTGATGCGGATTTGGAAGCGGCCAAGCAGCTTTTGCAGGTTCTGGAGTTCGTTGAGGGCTTGCTGGCCGGTGGCGACCAGCAAAAGCCGGCCGTCGAAGTCGGCGGCGAACCGCTCGGCGATGTCCTGGATGGCGAGGATGCGGTCGGGGTCGTTTTTCAGAAACTGCTGGACTTCGTCAAGCACGACCAGGGTCAGCGGCAGTTCCTTGCGGTGGAGCAGGAGGGCGCGGCGGACCGTTGAGGACAGGTCGGCGACGGTGATTTCTGGGGGCTGCGGAAAATCGGCCTTCAGGCGGTCGGACAGGTCGCGGGGGTTGGCGGCGATGGCAGGTTTTTCCGCCAGCACGGCTTGGTGGAAGGCGGTCGAGAGCACGAAATTGCGGATGGAGGTTTCGAACCGATCGCCCAGGCGGGTCCGGACGGCGTCCAGAATGCCTTCGTCGGCCAGCCAGAATGCGACTCGGGCGGCGCGGAAATCGAGCGGCAGGCCGACCGACTGCAACACGATGCCCAGGGTTGCCAGTTTGGGGTCGTCCGATCCGCTGCCGAGCGAGCCGCCGGCCGCATGCAAACCACCGTGGCGCTCACCGGCTATTTGCAGGGAGCGGAGTTCGGCCAGAAGCTCGGCCGAGGGTTCGGGCAACAGCGAACTGGGTTTGGCGCCGCTTTGAAATGGTTGATCGGTCCACAGCGCGCACAGCATCTTGGCGAGGTGGGACTTTCCTGAACCGTAAAAGCCGCTGATCCAAACTGATTTCTGGCTTCCGTGTCCCAGGCCCGTGTGGAACGACTCCAGGATGCGCAGCAGGCCGCGGCCGAATTCGCCGTCGGTGATGAACGTTCGAAGCTCGTCGGCAAGGGTCTCGGTCAGGCTGCCGGGCGGCGGCGGGAAGGCGATCTTGGCGACCCCATCGTTGGGGATGCGGTATTCCTCGGGCGGTTTTTGAAATACGTCGCGGTTGAGCATACGATTCGCCCCGAAATGGATTTGAGCCAAAAAGAACTATGCTGGAATTGGGGTCGCTCGGTAAGACCAACCGTCCCGCGCGTCGAGCAGCCGGTACGATCCGTTTTCGTGGCGCCCGGGATACAGCAGAAGTAAGCGTCCCTTGATGTCGGGCACGACCATTTCTGTCAACGTGGATACCCGCATCAGGCCGAATAGCGCTCCGGCGCCCGTCAGGACCAGGATATCCTGATCGGTAAGGGTGTTCAGAGCGTTCCGGACTGCCTCGGCGACATGGTGCTCAAAGTCCGGCAGCAGGCCTGCCAACTCATCCGGCTGTTCGGTAAGGGCGTCGAACAGATCGTTGGATGCAAACCAAGGGGCCACCAAGGCCGAAAGATCGAGGACCACCCAACCGTGGCCGTTCGCGACAGCCGCAGCTTCGAAGTCATGAAGATGGCCTTGGACGCGGCGCTCCAGATTCTTCTCGTAGCACATGATCCAGACTCGGTAGTCGCGCGCCACCGCGGCATGCCACGGCAGTGACACCTGGCGCCGGAAATGGCCAAGG
>JANMWT010000151.1:0-1740 GCA_031394145.1 Alphaproteobacteria bacterium
CCGATGGCGCCACCTTGGCCTTCACGCGCTGGTCGGTTTGCGAGAACACCGCCCGATGCTCGACATAGTTGTCTTCGGCCAGGCGCACAAGTTCCTGGTAACGCAGCACGTCCACGTAGGCCCGTACCGCTTCGAGCGCAACCGCTTCGGAGGTGTCGAAGAATTCGAACAGCCGCACCCGTGTCGCGTGGTCGAGCCGCTCGATCTCGTTTCTTGAGGCGAAGCCGTCGTACAGCAGCTGCGTCAGCGAAAGAGATTTCGTGCTGCGACTGCTGCTGCCAAGGTCCCCGCGTTCCCTTCCCTTTGCAAGGCTGAGATCCACGCGGGGCAGCAACGTGCCCTTGGCGACATCGTGTTCACCATGCGCTGCCTGGATGGCGTGCCACCGACTCAGCACCTCGGGGTTGTCCAGGACTGCCAGCTGCGCGGCTTCTTTCAGGGTCATGAAACTTGCTTCAGGCCTGCGCGCTGTCGGAGCCGGCTGTGGAGCCTCGAGCTGCGCCATGCTGGGCGTCCATGCGACGCCGACGCTGATGGCCACGGCCGCCAACAGGAAGCCATGGGCCTTCGCCGTCCGCGGTCGGGAATTGATCTTCATATGTGCATTCAAAGTGTTCTTGAACCGCCGTCGCACTCTCAGTCCGCGGACAGCTTTCCCTTGGTCAGCAGGTCCTGGATCACCTGCTGGTCGGTGGTGAATACGCCGATCATGTCGATCGCGTTCAAGACGATCTTCTGGTCTTCCGCGCCGGTCACGATCGCGGACGGAGCGCCGACGTTGTGTGGGTCGGCGGCGAAGCCGCCGACAGAGCTGATATGAAGCACAGTGGTCGTTCCTACCTTTTCAAAGTGCAGGTAGTTGGCCAGATTGCCGGCGGCCGTGCCCACATGCGCTTCGCCCTGGAGCAGGTCGCGCAGATCGAGCGCGTCGGAGTTCGCCACCGTGTCGAAGTCCGCGATCGTGTCGACGGCAGGCGTGCCGGCCACGCCCCTGTCCGCCAGCGCCCAGCGGAAGGTGTCCGCCCCGATGCCACCGGTCAGCGAGTCATTGCCGGCGCCACCGATGAGGATGTCGTTGCCGCCGGCTCCGTTCAGGGTGTCCGCACCGGCACCGCCGGTGAGAATGTCATTGGCCGCGCCACCCGTGAGCGCGTCATTACCGCTGCCGCCACCGAGACCCGAGGCAGCGGCGGTCGCCGTCATGCTGTTGTCGCCATCGAGCGAGAGACTCACCGCCTTGTACGCAGACGGATCCCCGTCCGCGTCCGCCGGCGCAATGCCGAATGTGAAGGTCTGGGTGGCATGGACACTGGTCCCAGTGATGCTGTTGAGCACGAGCTTGAAGTTGGAGCCGAAATTCGGGCTGAACAGGATGCTGTTGAAGTGACCGTTGGTGAACGTGTTGAAGTCGATCGTCGGATTGGTCGCGGTGTTTCCTGCTACCGTGCCAGACGCCACGATCGTGCCGTTCGCATCCCGGGCGACGTAGGCAACACTTTCGCCGGTATCGAGGTTCGCAAAATTGACTTGCATTCCAGTCATGTTGCTGTCGAAACCGAACCCGAGCGTCTCCACGTTTCCAGCGGTATTTTCGACCGATTGCCCGGCGCCGACACCAAAAGAGTTGGCACTGGTATTGACAGTCGACGGGCCTCCATTGTTGGTGCCTGTCGCAGTCACCTGGTAGTTGCTGGAGCCATCGCTGAAGTTGTAGGTCCCGCCGTTGCCGCCGCTCAGTCC
>JANMWT010000173.1:0-25741 GCA_031394145.1 Alphaproteobacteria bacterium
GCAATCTCGCAATCGGCGTCTATCTGGGGCATCTACGGGCTGTCGCTGCTGACCATCGTGGCGTTGGCCTCGCCGGCGACCCTTGCCGATAGTCGTGCGCGAGGCACGACCGGGTCGCGCGCCGCGCCGATCATCGTGGCCGCCGTCGTGTTCGGCATGCTCTGGGGCTGGGGCGCCAAACGCCTCGCCGACATCAAACTGGAGCCGCCCGGCGAAATGGTCCGCCTCGTCGAGGCCGGCGTCTCCGAGCATGAAAAGCATCAGGCGAATATGGGGCCGCTGATCGTCCAGCGCTTCCGCGCGCTCACGGGGCCGGACGGGCCGAACGCTCCCAAAATCGCCATCTGGCCGGAAGGCGCGTTGCCCTATCTCGTCCTCGAGAAACCCGAGGTGCTCGACAACATCACAGAGAAGCTGGGCACGCGGAAACTGATCTTCGGCGTGGCGCGGCGCGAGCATGCCGACACCAAGGATGCGAAGACCTACAACAGTCTCGCCGTGCTCTCCGCCAACAGCGCGGTCGCCGGCCCTCTGGCGATCTACGACAAGCACATGCTCGTGCCGTTCGGCGAGTTCTTCCCCGGCGGCGATCTCCTCACCTCCATCGGGCTGAGGACGCTGCAGGACATGGCCCCCGGGGGCTTCGCGTCGGGCCCGACGCCGACGACGATCAGGGCGCCTGATATCCCGCCCTTCGCGCCGCTGATCTGCTACGAGGCAATCTTCCCCGGCTACACCCCCGAAGGCGCCGACCGGCCTCGCTGGCTGGTCAACATCTCTAACGACGCCTGGTTCGGAAACCTCTCCGGCCCGCCGCAGCACGCAGCTGAAGCGCGGTATCGCGCCATTGAGGAAGGTCTGCCGATGGCGCGCGTCGCCTCGAAGGGCCAGACTGGCATGATTGACGCCTATGGCCGCTGGACGGCGCGCGGCGCGCTTGCCGATCCCGCCGTCTACGGTCCCGACCCGCCACATTGGGCCTCGTCGGTCGTCGATGCGCCCATTCCTCCAGCAGCCGCGCCGACGCTCTACAGCCAGTGGGGCGACGGGCCGTTCTGGCTAATGCTAATGGCGATCAATCTAGGGCTGATAGCGCTGCCCCGGCGCTAACAGCACACCACCCTACTCTGCCGTCTTGCGGGCGGGGGTAGCGGCGACCTGGAGGAACTCTAGGCGGTCGTGGGACCCAGAACCGCCCTCCGATATACCCCAGAATTTTTCCGAGCTTGAGGTCTGCACCCAAGTGCAGCGACGCTCGACCAGCAGAGCTGGCTGCACTCAAGTGCATTGGCGACAATTTGCGCGGGGGTCTGCGACGTTCGGGTATTCCAATCACCAAGTCTGGGATTGCACGCGCGCATTCTTCCAATAGCTTAGTGCATTGAAACAGCCCTGAATTGTTCTCCCTTTCTCTCCGCCACGCACGTGATTTGCGCATGGGTGCAAGTCGTGAAATCCGGTGGCGCATTGCGTCAGCAAAGATTGGGACGCAAAAAAGAGGAGGCGACGCACTAGGCCAACGAAGAAGCGATCTCGCGGTCTGTTGGTACAATTGTTGGTACCCCTGCGGGTCTGGAGCGGAAAAGCAACGAGAAACAGAGCACCCGGAGGATGTGTGGGTCCTGCCGGGCCCACCATCTCCCTCAAATGAACGAGGCTGCTGTTGTGGAGCGCCTCGGCCTTGTCTGAACAAGGAGGGCACTTTCCCCGCCAGCCGCCCAATCCCTTGCGAGGTGTTCCGGTCCTCGGCTCGGCTTGGTTACTGGGTTGACGCCAGCGCCATGAGCAAGGCCAATTCAAACGCGGTGTCGGTTGTTGCGCGGCAGTAGATGGCCGTTACGCCGGCCGCCTGAAACGTCAGTGCACGTAATCCCGCCGTGTCGATCGAACCAACACTGCTGTCAGCGGTGCTTCCTGCAAGAGGGTAAAGCGTGTGTCGCCAGTACTTCGCGGCCGCCAAATCGTCGGCGTTGATTATCTGAGGGAAGAGCAGGATCAATCTCTGCAACTTGCCCTGCCTGACGATCTGACTGAGCTCCCATTGAGTTCCCTCGGACGGACCGGGGATCATGATCACCGCAGCCGCATCACGGATCCAGCCTGCGGCGGTTTCTTGCCAGTCTTCATCCCTCAGGCGCTCGCGCATCGCTCCAATCATGATCGTCCTGAGGTCGACACCGCGGCCTGGGTCGGCGATCGCGATAAACGGCCCCATTCCGTGCAATGCATCTTTGACAATCATCTCGATCGCCAAGTTCATCATGCGCCCGCCACTGGCCGATTGCAGCGTGGCGGATGGGGTGGCGACAAACTCGTCCTTGAAAGAACGCAGGAAGAGGAATGGCGGGCGCTGATCAAATCTCAGGGCGTCTCGCGCCGCATAGACCGGAACATCTTTTCGTCCGCTCGCGATAACTGAGGTCGCGAAGGTGGGGATGATAAACGCCACGGCTAGCGTGTGCCGGAGGTTCTCGTCGGCGACCGACGGCAGCGTCTTCGCTATTGCGTACCAAAGAGCGGCTGCCGTGGTGAAATAGACCGCCTGCCGCAGATGCTGCGCCCAGTGCGCTGATATCGCCAAGACGCGAGCCTCCTGGGTCGGGGGAGCGGGGTGCTGATAGATCAAGCCTAGATAAAAAAGCGCGCCAAAGATGATTAGACCGGCCAATGCGCCCACAGCGATTTCCGTGTCGATGGGGGTGAGCTGGACAGGCCAGTCCAAAATCAGCGCGGCGAGAACCAGGAGCGGCCAAAAGAACAAGAATCTTTCGAGCGCATACTGAACGAGGTTGGGCTTGGCGGCGGCGATTACGCCGCGCGCTCGCGCCTTCATTGCGCCGATCGTCGCCAGGGCCGCCAACGCGGCATCAAGATTGTCGAGAGCGGATCGATTGTGATGTTTTCGGAGAGCGGACAGCCGCTTGGCAAGTGGGCCGGCGAAGAGCCCACGCAGGCCAGGTGCCGACTGCAACAAGAACAGCCCGACCCCGCTCATAACCAGCGGCATTGCGAATTTTCGATACTGCAGGAATCCCCCGGCAAGCGCGCCAGCCGCAATCAGCGAATTACGCAACAGGTTGAGCCAGGAGGCTTGGGCAAACAGGAAAGAGGCGCCCTTCAGCCGATAGGGGCGCTCAACGGCGTCAACAATATCGGAGATCTCAAGCTTGCGGATGGGCATTTACCCCTCCCCCTTGCAGACGCGATCGCTCTCCTTGCCGTCGTCGGCATCGTCGAGTGAAGCAGAGCTTTCTAGCGCGGCGCCAGCAAGGATGGAAATCAGCGGCTTGGAAGCGGCAGTCATGCCGGGGGATTGTCGATAGGCCATCGCGAAGGCGATTTCGGCGACCTGTTTCGTATCGATGTGGGGCCAGATCCACAGCCGGCGGCTCGAATTTGGACGTGATCTGAAAACCGGCGTCATTCTGCTGGTTTTGCTGTGCCTGATGGTGACGGCTCTGCGGGTCGACCGAAAATCGGGAAGCGGCGGCCGGGTTGGGCAATAGTCCGCCAGGGTTCAAAACCTCTTGCTGGGGCCCTCGGTGCGCGGGCGACTAACGAATTGCACGACAACCGCAGCAGCGCCGCCGCCGATCAATCCAACGAGCACGCCGCCAAAGCCGCCGCTGGCGATGGCGGCCGCAATCGCTGAGGCGACCCCCCGTCGCCAGGACCTAGCCAACCTTCTTCAGACCAAGAGAGGCGAGAACCATCTGCGTGTCGCTCGCGTCAACCTGCAAGGACGATATACGAGCGCCGCAGGCCTGCACCAAGCCTGGCGGCAAGGCCATCGCCGGCGATCCCTGTCGGCGGCATTCGGCCGGTTTGCATGGGCGCTTCAGGGGCAGCGCAGGGATTTACCCCGCGGGCGCCCCCGCTTAAAATGCCGCCAGCCTTCGGAAAGGTGGTACGCAGGCTGAAGCCGAGCGGACTTGCGCAGCGCAGCTGGAGCAGCGCCCAAAAAGCGCCATGACGATCAGCCAAATTTCTTTGTGACGGGACGACAGCTGGTGACGACATCATCGTGGCGCATTCTTGTCGGTGCGATCCTGGCGCTCGCAGCAGCTGCGTGCGGCGGTGGTGGAGGCGGCGGGGCAGGGACAGCCAACAGCTCCAGCCCTCCGGCTGGATCGGGTCCGACCTGGACGCAGGGCGTGTTCCAGCCTGCGAGCACCTTCGAAAATCGCTGCGCCGTCGTGCGCACGGGCAATGACAGCCAGGGCAAGCCCTTCCCCGACCAGGCCGGTTCGCTGGCGCAGGAGCTTTTCTGGCTGCGTTCCTGGACCAACAAGACCTATCTCTGGAACACCGAGGTGCTGGACCAGAATCCGGCCGGGTTTGCGGATCGTCTCGCGTACTTCAATGTGCTCAAGACAAACGCCATCACGGCGTCCGGAAAACTAAAGGACCAGTTCCATTTCGCTCTGGCCACCGCCGATTACCTCGCCCAGACGACGTCCGCGCCGGAGGCCGGTTACGGGGCGGAGATCCACGTCTTCGCAGGGTCGCCGCCGCGCGACGTCCGTGTGCTCTATACGGCGCCGGGAACGCCGGCGACAGACCTGCTCAACGGAACGCCCAAACTGACCCGAGGCGCGAGCCTGCTCACCGTCGATGGCGTCGATGTTGTGAACGGGGGAGGGACCCAGGCTCAGATCGACACGCTCAACAACGGGACATTCCCGCGGACCGCCGGCGAGAGCCACACCTTTACGGTCCGCTATCCTGACAATTCGCAGCGCACCATCACACTGGTCTCGGCTTCGCTCGTGGAGGCGCCGGTCAACCGCCAAGCGGTGTTGACAACCTCAAGCGGCAAGGTCGGCTATATTCTTCTCAACACGTTCAGCCCGTTCAGTTCGGAAAAGGCGCTGGTTGATTCCATCGCGGCTCTCAAGACTCAGGGCGTCAACGACGTGGTGCTGGATCTTCGGTATAATGGCGGCGGTCTACTCGCGGTCGCGTCCCAGCTCAGCTACATGGTGGCGGGCCCGGCGCGCACGGCTGGCCGGGTCTTCGAGCGTCTGCAATTCAACGCCGCAGCAGGAACTCAGGATCCTGTCAGCGGCGGCGCCAATGCGCCGACGCCCTTCTACAATACCGGCCTCGGCTTCTCGGTGCAGAGCGGGGCGGCGATCCAGTCGCTCGACCTGCCGCGCGTCTATGTCCTTTCCACGTCGAACACATGCAGCGCCAGCGAATCCGTCATCAATGGACTGCGCGGCGCTGATGTCGATGTCGTCTTGATCGGCGGCGCCACCTGCGGCAAGCCTTACGGGTTCTACCCGGCGGATAATTGCGGTCAGACTTACTTCTCGATCCAGTTCAAGGGGATCAACGACAAGAGCTTCGGTGATTACGCTGACGGGTTCGCGCCGGCCAATTCGTCGTCGGTGTTCAGCGTCAAGATTCCGGGTTGCGCCGTTGCCGACGACATGGCCCACGAACTTGGCGATTCGAGTGAAGCCATGCTCTCTGCGGCGCTGGGCTACCGCGCGAACGGAAGTTGCCCCGTCCCGCCCGCGAATGGCCTCAGCGCGGCGAGCGCTCCCGCCGCCGGCCCCTTGATCAAGACCACCGGCCGGTCGCAGGCGGCGGAAATGCTGCGCGGCCTGCGCGATCTGCGCATGCCCGACCGAAGCGGCGCCGTGCGATGATCGAAAGGCGGTCTGCGGCGCTTGTGCTGGCCGCTGTGCTCGCCAGCGCCTGCCAGACCGCCTCAGCGGCGGTCCCTGCAGTTTTGACGCATGCGGACCAGGTCAGCATGGACCGTCTCAAGTCGACGCTCGCAAAAGCGGTGGGCCGGCCGCAGGTCGAACTTGGCCCCGGCGATCTGACGCAGACCTCGGTGGTGTCTGTCCTGCCGTTTCCGCCGGGTCCCCTAGAACACCGCAGCCTGGCGAAGCCGACACTATTCCGTCTCGAAATCGAAGGCGGAAACTGCGCCCTGGTCCGCGAGGATACCGGCGCCCGCGTTCCGCTTGCAGGGGTCGATTGTCGCGCTGCGGCGCCGTGAAGTCGACGCGCAGCTGGCGCTGCGCAGGGCGCGCCCGTCCAAGGCGCGCCGGGCCAAGGCGCGGGCCGGCCGGTTGGAACTCAGTCAATCCGCTAACCGATTGTCGGGTCAGCCCCATTTCTCAGCATCCAAGGCGCCCAGCCCGGGCGTGTTGACGCCACATCGCCTCCTCGCACGCACATCGACTCCACCGTGCTCCACCGCTAGCGTGAGCTCGTTGGGGAACTGGATTTCTGGGGTGGGGCGATCTTGGCCGGGCTGAACAAGCATTATCGGGCCTTCATCAGCTATTCCCATCAGGACAAGGTCTGGGGCAAGCGCATCCACACCTGGCTGGAGACCTATCGCGTGCCGGTCGGCACGATGGTCGATTTTCTGCCGCGACGGCTCGGGCGGTTTTTTCGCGATGACGAGGAGATGGCGGCGGCGGCGGACATCGCCGGCATCGTCAGCCGTGCGATTGACGACGCGGACAACCTGATCGTCATCTGCTCGCCAAGGTCGGCGCAGTCGAAATGGGTCAATGCCGAAGTCCAGCATTTCCGACGCACCGGCCGGAGCCGCAAGGTATTTGCCGTCATCGTCGATGGCTTCCCCAATTCGGGGCATCCGGAAACCGAGTGCTTCCCGCCAGCACTGCGCGCCGCCGGCGATCCTGACCATCCCGACGCCCTGCCGATCGAGCCACTCGGCCTCGATGTGCGCCTGGATGGCCACGAGAAGGCGTGCGCGCGCCTTGCAGCCGGACTGCTCGGCGTCGACTTCGACGATCTCTGGCAACGCGATCGCCGCCGCGCGGAGCGGCGCCAGCACCTGATCATCGCCGGGCTCGCCGGGGTCAGCCTGGTGTTTGCCGCGCTGGCGGCGACCGCTGGATGGTTCGGCGTGCAGGCCGAGCGCAATGCGGTGCAGGCCCGCCACAACGCCGCCGAGGCAGAGGTCAACGCACGCGAAACCGAAGCGGCCCGCCAGCAGCTGCAGCGCGAATATCTTGGCATGCTCGGCGAGACGGCGATCAGCGAGGCGATGGCCAAGACCAACATTCCCGGCGAGATCATCACAATGGATCCGGCCTGGATTTCGCTGATGAGCCATGACGACCAGGAGTTCGCCGTCGCCCGAAGCTACAAGGCCGGGCGTGTCCTGGCGGTTGCCCACGACGGCGTGCTCAACGGCCTCAAGTCCGAACGCAGCCAAGGGTTTCTTCGGCGATCGGTGCAATGGCTGACCGGCCCGGGCGGCGAGCACACGATCCTGATCGCGCGCAGTCATTGCGAATGGCTGCCAACGCGGGCGCCCGACTGGACCCTGCCGTCCCGGCTTTCGAAATGGGGATATGTCGTCAATGAAATTTCAGGCCCGATCGATCAGCCGGCGCTGGCAGGCGCCGGCGTTCTGATCGTCGGCAACGCCTGGGGCGATCTTTCGGATGCCGAGATCGATGCGGTCGAGCGTTTTGTCGCCGCTGGCGGAGGCTTGCTCGTGGCCGGACTTGGTTGGTCGTGGCAACAAGATAGCAAGGGGCAGGGTCTTGACTGTACCGGCAAGGCGCAAAGCCAGGCGGTCGACGACATGGCCACCTATCCGATGAACCGGCTGGTCAAGCCCTACCGCATGCGTTGGACTGAAGCGACGATTGCGAAGTGACGAGCGGACCCGATGCTCAGGACGCGGGCAGTTTCGTCGGCATTGGCCCCCGTGCGATGCGGGCGGCGAGCGCATCATTCGCCGTCCTGTCGCCGCCCATAGTGATCATCATGCCAGGTCCGCCGAACTGCAACGGAACGTGCTTGGCCATCGCGCCCTGGCTTTCCTCTCCCGTCGCGCAGATATTGCCTTCGGGCGTTCGCGGCGATGGCTGTTTCGAAACGGCTTCGTAAGCGCCGCCGCCGCGATAATTGATCCCTGGCGGACCATAGACGGCCGCCGACAGCGATACCTGCTTGCAGCGGGCCACCTGGTCGCCCCAGTACTCGCTGAAATTGCCGATCGAGGCGAGTGCGATCAGCGTGTGGGATCGGGCGACCTTGATCTCACCGATCTTGGTTTCGATCAGCTTGCCGCTGGCGTCGCGGGAGATCAGGTAGCCGATCCACCATTGTCCGGAGGCGTCGGCATCCCCGCGCCAGACGCGAAGCCGGTAGATCGCGTTCGGGTCGATGGCGACCGGAAGCACGCAGGTTCGGCCAACGCCTTCCCCGTCGAACGGCCGGCAGGATGCGCCACGCGCTTCGGTTGCGTTCCACAGCGAGAAACGCACGTTGCCGACGCTCGTCGCATCCGATTGCAACCCCATATAGCCATTGTCGCCGGCCGTGAAATCCCAGTTCAGCGTGAAGTACCGGGCAAGTCCTGCCTGTGGAATCCAGATCTCCTGGTCGATCATCCAGGCTGGCGGCGCTGCATCAGGGAATGTCCAGTCGACATAGGCGGCGGCCCATTTTTGCTGGTCGGCGAAGGCCGGCGAAATGCCGAGACTAAGGGCGGCGAACGCCGCGGCAGCTATGCGCTTCATGATCGACCCCAAAGCTGAACCCGATCCTCACGCTAGCATGTCAGGCGCGCCGATGCATCGGGCGAGGGTGAGGAGGCTTGCGACGTCGCGAGCCCACTTTCGGTGAAGTCGGTGAAGTCGGTGACGGAGCAACAGGGCGGCAGGCCGGGGGGGGCTCAGAGGTTCGAAGGTTCGAGGATTTGCGGGTTCAACGCTTCCGTCCTGCCAGCGCTGCGGCCAGCGCTTTCGGCGCCGAGAGTGATGCCGCGTTCTTTTTCAAGGCTTGAAAACTCGCCTCGGCAGCGTCGAGCGCGAAATCGATGTCGGGCTCGGTCATCGCTGCGGACAGGAACATGTTGTGCCACGGATGGGTGTAAACCCCTCGGTCGATCATGCTGGACGTCCAGAAATACCCAAGTCTGAGGTCGGGGTCCTCATCGAACAAGAAGAGCGGCATCTGCGAGGGTCCGGTCTGGCGCAGGCCAAAGCCGCTTCCTCGGGCGCGTTCGTCGAGCCCGAGGCGAAGGCGATCCCCGAGCGCCACGGTGCGCTCGAGATAATCGCTCTCCTGGATCATCTGCAGGGTGGCGAGGCTGGCGGCCATCGCGGCGGCGGCGAACCAGTAGGAGCCCGTCGTGAAGATGGCTTCTGCGCCTGGACGCGCGCTGTTCGAGCCCAGCAGGGCCGAGATCGGGTGTCCATTGGCGATGCATTTGCCCCAGCACGACATGTCCGGCTGGATCCCCACCACCGACCAGCTGCAATCCCTGGCGATGCGAAAGCCTGCCCTCACATCATCGACGATCAGCAGGGCGCCCGTGGCGTCCGCCAGCTCGCGAGCGCGGTGCGCGTAGGCGCGTGTCGGCGCCGCCTGGTCGACGAAGACATCATGCTTGATCGGCGCAGCGAAAATCGCAGCAAGGTTGTCGCCAGCCGACTGGACCGCCGTTTCGAGGCTGGAGATATTGTTGTACTCGCAGAAGAATTGATCGGATTGGTCGGCCGGCGTGACGCCTGACGCCCGCGGATTGCTCCACGGCGCCGCGCCATGATAGGCGCCCCTGGCGCGAACGACGCCTGTGCGGCCCGTCTGGGCGCGGGCCGCCATCAGCGCCATGGTATTGGCGTCGGTGCCATTCTTGCAGAACATTGCCCAATCGGCATGCGTCACCATCCCGACCATTTTCTCGGCCAGATCGACCATGAGCGGGGAGGGACCGGTCATGGCGTCTCCGATCGCCAACTGGTCGACATAGGCCTTGTCGATGACCGGATTGGCATAACCGAACAATTGCGGGCCGTAGGCGCACATGAAGTCGAGCAGGCGATGGCCGTTGACGTCCCATAGATAGGCGCCGCTGGCCTTCGAGAAGAACTGCGGGAAGCCTTCCGGCAAGCTTCCGACCGCCTGGTGACCATACATGCCGCCGGGAATGACCTGAGCAGCCCGCTCGCGCAGCAATCGATCCGTGGGCGTCATGAGACCTCGCTCGACAAAGTTGACCTATAAGGGTTCTCACTAGTTCAGGCGAAGGATCGGCGTGAACGCGGCGCGAATTGCCGGTCCCAGCCACCCCAGCAGGCCGAGGATCAGCGCCAGGGTCAAGCCGGTTGCGATGTGTTCCGGACCGAGCGACCCGGTGAATGCGATTTGCGAGTAGCTTGAGCCCATCGTCGACAAGGAAAGCCCGTTGAAGAGGGCAACCGAAAGCCTGCGCCGATCAGGCCGCCCAACCCCGCCAACAGCAGCGCTTCCGTCATCGCTCCAAAGAAGGCGGGCGCGTTGATTTGCAAACCGAGCCAGGGGCTCATTGCGCTCAATGATTCAGTCTTGACGCAACGTTCGAAGGGTAGCGGTTGGATCAAAAACCGCGCAGCATCGCTCGGGGATCGCTGCGATCCAGGAGCGTGGACACAGGCCGGGCCAGGGTCTTTCCGGACGCAGAGACGATCGAGGAGAAAGCCTGATGCATGAATTGACTGCGCCCATCGTCTCGGCGGTTACCGCAGGAGCGCTCATCTTGATTCAGATGGCGTTGGCGCTGTTGGTGGTGCTGGCGCGCCGAAAGAATCGTCAATCGCTTGGCGATGGCGGCAACGCTGATGTCCTGCGCGCCGCCCGGCGACACGGAAATCTTGCCGAGAACGCGGCGATCTTCATCGCCGGCTTCACGCTGTTCGAACTGATCGGCGGTTCTCCGCGCACGCTGGAGATCATGTGTGCAGTCTTCGTTCTCGGCAGGCTCAGCCACGCAATCGGCCTGTCGCTGACCAACACGGTCAATCCGTTGCGAGTCTTGGGCATCTTCGCGACCGTCGCGGTTGGCGTAACCCTTGGCGTCCGGCTCTTGACCATTGGCATCGCACGTCTTCCGCCGATTTTCTGAGACCTGGTTCTGAACCCTAGCAGTGGCGAGGCGGATCAATGCGCTTTGGAGTGTTCTACGAACATCAGTTGCCGCGACCCTGGGGTCCCGGCGACGAGGAAAAGCTGTTTCACGAGGCGCTGGACCAGGTAGTTCTGGCCGATCGCCTTGGCTATGACTATGCCTGGGAAGTCGAGCACCACTTCCTGGAAGAATATTCTCACTCCTCGGCGCCGGAAGTGTTTCTCGCCGCAGCAGCGGCCCGAACCAAGACCATCCGGGTCGGACACGGGATCCGCCAGGTCATCCCGAACTATAACCATCCAGCACGCGTGGCGGAGGGTCTCGCCACCCTCGACATCATCTCGCGCGGGCGGCTCGACTTCGGCATCGGCGAGGGCGCGACACGGCTGGAGCTCGGCGGGTTCCAGATCCCGGCCCGGGAAAAGCGGGCGCTGGCGCTCGAAGCCGCAGAGCAAATCGCCAACATGATGGTGATGGAGCCATATCCTGGCTATGAGGGGCGGGCCTTCTCGATGCCATGTCGCAATGTGGTTCCGAAGCCCGTCCAGAAGCCGCATCCGCCGATCTGGATGGCCTGCACAAACCGCGACACCATCAAGATTGCCGCCTCACTGGGGGTTGGCGCATTGGCCTTCTCGTTCCTGGATCCCGCCGAAGCGCGAACCTGGTCCGAAATCTACTACGGCATCATCAAATCGGATCAGTGCGTCCCGCTCGGTCACGCCGTCAACGCCAACCTGGCGATGGTATCGAATTTCTCGGTGCACCGCGACCGAGCCGAAGCGATCAGGCGCGGGCAGGAGGGGTTCGAGTTCTTTCGTTACGCCATCAATGCGCTTGTCGCCCATGACGTCTATCCTGGTCGCTCGAGGTTGTTTGAGGACTTTCAAGCGGCGCGCGAGAAGCAGGACGAGGAAATCATCGCCGCCGCCCAGGCGGTGGAAAACATGGCCAACGGCATCGGCACGCCCGAGGACATCCGCAACCACATTGAGGCGTTCGCAGCGGCAGGCGTCGATCAAGTGATCTTTCTCCAGCAGGCCGGCCGCAGTCGTCACGACCATATCTGCGCATCCCTTGAGCTGTTCGCAGCCGAAGTCATGCCTGCCTTTAAGGCCAGGGTCGCGTCGCGCGAAAAGGCGAAGGCGGAGGAACTGGCGCCGTTTATCGCGGCTGCTCTGAAGCGAAAGCAGCGCATGCCGGCGCTCGCTGAGGCGGACATTCCGGTTGTGAAAGCGTCCGTCGTCCGCGCCCAAATCAATGAGACCGGCGCTTAAGCCGGTCGGCTGAGAGCGAGGCCCCGCGGCGATCGACGGTTCGTTTAGATTGGGATCGCCCGGCCGCCGGAAATCGACAGGCTGAGGATCAGCGCGATCGCGGCGGCGAAGAAAAAATCGGCAATCGGTTGCTCGTCTTCAATGGCTTGGGCGAGGTGTCCAGGTCCATATCGACCGCCAGCCCGACCGCCAGCACGGCGCCAAGCTCTCTCTGGCGCCACTGCCAGCGATGCCAGAGACCTGACATCGACGCTGATCGATCGACGACCTCGACCGTCAAGAAGAAGCCCGCCGCCAGTGGAAGCGGGCTCACTTCGATCCCAAGCGATCGTCCTTGCTAGACGACGCTTCGTCCCTGAATCGCTCTCACGACGAAGGCAAGAACGGTGAGGACGAGGAAGACGACGAAGAGAACCTGCGCGATTGATGCGGCCATGCCGGCAAGTCCGCCGAAACCAAGAGCCGCTGCAACCAACGCCATCACGAACAAGACCAAGGCCCAACCAAGCATGGCGCACTCCTCTGTGTTTTTTGTCTCGCTCGACCAACGCGGTGGGATCGCTTGTCGTTCCCCCACGGGCGCTGCCCTGGCCGCTCCCCCGGCAGAAGCGGTCGATTGCTGAAGGTTAAAGGAACAAGGCTGCATCGACGGGCGTTCTTGTCGCGGTCGGTGCGATGCCGACGGGACCTCTGGAGATTTCACAATGAAAATGGCGTTTATCGCCCTGTCGCTGATGCTCGCCACCGCTGCGGCCGCCTGCAATACCGTTGAAGGCGCCGGTAAGGACGTCAAAGCCGCCGGCAATGCTGTGTCCGACGCCGCGGACGACGCCAAACCGAAGTAGAATTCAGCATATCCACCAGAAAGCCGCCCTCGAAACCGGGGGCGGCTTTTTCTGTCTGAGGTTCTGCCTCATATGTGAACGGCGCGGCGCCGCTCGTGCATGGGACGTCGGCAAGGCCTGCAGGCTGCAGGCGGATTTTTGCGCAGTAACCAAGATGATCCAACGGGGCCTTCGTCGATTTGTCATGATTAGCGCCGCGACCGGTCTGATCACCGGCGCAGCGGTTCAGGCCGAAACGCCTTCCCCGGCGCCGAGCTCATGTCCGCGGGGGCCGGTTTCCGTCTATTTTGCGACCGGCGACGTCATGCCGTCTCCGCAAACCCAGGCGGTGCTCGGGAAGGTCAGGGAAACGGCGGGCGAATGCGCAGCTGATCGGTTTGATATTGTTGCCCATGTCGACGCCGCCGAGGGGGAGCATGCCCTTGCCCTGGCGCTTGAACGTCTGAAACTGGTTGCCGATCAACTGGTGCTGCTTGGCCTTCCTGCCAGCCAGATCCGTCTGGCCACCGATACGCCGGATACCGATCGCCGCGCCGATGTCGGCCGCCGCCAGATCGATATTCAGTTCTGGAAACGCGAGGATGCGCCAGCGCGCGAAGATGCCGGCGCCGATCGGGCGCGCGTAAGCACGGCGCCGCGGCCCAACCAAATCTGACGCGTCGATCCGAGGATTTGGGTTTAGCCCAATAGCTCGCTGCGATCGCGCCGGTCGCCGTCATTGCATCCGTAAGCCGGAAATTGCTTGGCGGTTCGCGCATCGATGCGTTCTGAGGCCACAACCCGGCCATTCTGCCGATAGACAACGACGAATTGTTGAGCGGCCGTCGGATCGTCAAACGATACCGGGTAGATCTCCAACCGCATCCCCGATGCGCAAATCCAGCTATTTGTCAGTCGGGGCGTGACGGCAGGCGGGCGCTTAACCAGAATGGGAGCAGACGCCAAAGTCGCGCTCGGTTGCGCGCTAGGTTGGGAGGCGATCAGCGCCCTGGGCGCGGTTTGCGCGAAGGCTGGACTGAAGGCTGGACTGAAGGCGAGGCCGGCCAAAGCCAGCGTTGCAAATCCCAAAATTCTGCCTGAACCAGCCATCACTATCTTCCCAATGCCTGCAGTCGAACGCGGCGGAGGGGGCGAGGGTTCCGGAATGGTAAAGAAAAGCAGACGAAAGTGGACGATGGCGCGTGCGCGTCGCCGCGCGCTGCCGCAGTGAGGCGCGTCTGAGGCCTCATTTCGCGAGGCGCGTTTTAGCGAGAGGTCATTCGGCGAGAGGTCATTCGGCGAGACGTCATTCGGCGAGACGTCAGACCGCGAGGCGTCAGTCGGCAAGCCTCAAAGCCGTACCGGCGGTCATGTTGCCCTCGCCAATCGCCGCCAATCCGTCGGCGCTCCTGCGGTCGCCCGAGTTCATCGTAGCAAGGCCAACGGCGATGATGAGCATGGCGCCGACCGCGGCGATCACCAGTTCACGCACACAAGCGCTCCTTCAAGGGCTGCCCCCGTCCGCTCCACCCAGATGAACGCCGTTCGGGAAGGCGGGTTCCAGCCGCGCGCCGATGGGCTGGTCTTTCGGTCGGCTAGAAAAGGGCGCCGGTTAGGCTGCGACCGGCCGTTCAACATGGAAGAACAGCGCCTGGCCGATGGCGGCCTTCACAGTTTCCGGCTGGAAGGGTTTGGTGATCAAGAAGGCCGGCTCCGGCTTTTCGCCGGTGAGGAGGCGCTCGGGGAAGGCGGTGATGAAGATCACCGGCACGTCGTGTCCCTTGAGGATGTCGTTGACCGCATCAATGCCCGATGAGCCATCGGCGAGCTGAATGTCGGCCAGAACCAGGCCCGGCTTGCGCGCCTTGACGGCGGAGACCGCTTCCCGGCGCGTCGTGGCGACGGCGGTGATGTTATGCCCAAGGTCGCGGACCAGGGCTTCAATATCGGCGGCGATCACCGGTTCGTCCTCAATGATCAGGACGCTGGTCGCCAGGTCGGTCTCGATATCGGCCTGGGCCTGGCTGATCAAAGAGCGCACACCCTCCGGCTTTTCATTGAGGATCCGGCCAACTTCATCGACCGTGAAACCTTCAAGCGCGGTCAGAAGAAAAGCTTGGCGATGGCGGGGTGGAATGCGGAGCACCCGTTCGGTAATCTTGTCGCCCGTTCCTTGCGAACCTTCCAGTTTCGCGCCGGTCGAGCCCCAGATCGTCTGGAAGAGCCTGTAAAGGGCGACGCGGGGCGGCAGGTCGGCCAGTTCGGCTTCCCCGGCGGCAAGGGCCTGAAGCGACGCTTTGACGTATTTATCGCCGCTTTGTTGGGTCCCTGTGAGCGCCCGAGCGTACCGGCGCAGATAGGGGAGGTGGGGGCCAAGCTGATCGACAAGGCTCATAATTTGTCCCTTGAAATTGGGTGTGCAACACGTCGCTCGGCTAACAACGCTCCGGTCGGAAATGAGTTCCACGAATATTTCGAAACGTCGGGGAACCGCCCCGGCACTCGGGCGTTTCTCGACCAGAAGCGGGGAAGTCTGCGTCTTGCAGCGACAAAAACTGAAGTTGTAACCGACACATGGCCAACGAAAAAGACAACGATCCCGGGTCAAAACCCGTGGATGCGCCTACGGCTCGACGCCGTCAGGACGCTATCGGACGTCGCTTGCGCCAGATGTACGAAGAAGTTGTCAGCGAGCCTGTGCCCGACGACTTCCTGAGCTTCCTCCAGCAGGCCGACCAGGCCAAAGACCCGCCCGATCCTAAGGGCGGGGCTTCCTCGGAAAACAAGTGACCCAAAGTCAACGGGCGGTGATGTCGGAAGAAGAAACCTTCAAGACCGAGCTGGTCGCGGCGATACCGCATCTGCGGGCGTTCGCACGCAGCTTGTGCAATGATCCAACCATGGCGGACGACCTCGCGCAGGAGGCCCTGGCGAAGGCCTGGAAAGCGCGCGAATCGTTCGAACCGGGCACCAGCATCAAAGCCTGGACGTTCATGATCCTGCGCAACCAGTTCTACTCCGAGAAGCGCCGCAGCTGGCGAACCGCCCCGCTCGACGTCGAGATGGCCGAGAACACGCTTCTGGCCAATGATGATCCGACCATGCCGATGGAGTTGCTTGAACTGCGCACGGCGCTGTCCAAACTGCCTGACGATCAACGCGAGGCGCTGATCCTCGTCGGGGCCGGCGGAATGTCTTATGAAGAAGCTGCGGCAGTTTGCGAGTGCGCGGTGGGAACGATCAAGAGCCGGGTCAGCCGGGCGCGACGTGCGCTCGAGACCCTGCTGATGGAAGCGGGATCGAGAAGCTCGAATGGCGATCACGACATCCCTGCTCAAGAAGCTTTCAACGACCTTCTCGGGCAGGCCGCCGCCCTCGTCGGCGGGGCGCGCAAATCACGCGGAGATGACTGAGTCGCCTCCGCGCTTTGGGCGACCATCGCTCCGGGTCTTCCTGCTGCTGATCCTTGCTGTCGCGCTGTCGCCGGTGCTGGTGATCGGCGGCGTGCAGTGGTCAAACGACATCCGCCGCGAGGATCATCGCCGTCAGCTCCTGATGTCGCTGGTCGCCGAGGAAGCCGCCGATCGCTCGCAGATTGTTCTTGCCACGGCGCCGGCCCTGCTCGACGTTATCGCCGCAATCGAACCCAGCGACGCCTGCTCTCAGGAATTCGCCAAGGTCATCGTCCGTTTCCCGCAGTTCAGCAACCTGTCGGTGGTGAACGCCAAGGGTGATGTCGTCTGTTCGGCGCAGGACGACGCCAAGGGCCTCTCGGTCGCCGACCGCGACTGGTTCCAGAAACTGCGCGACACCGGGGTTGAGACCGTCCAGTCGACGGTCTATCCCGGCCGGGTCACCAAGGTCTGGGTGATGGCGGTGGCTCGCCGCCGCGAGACGTCTGGGGGTGATTTCGCGGGCGCGCTGGTTCTCGGCGTCCCCATCACCTCACTGACCTTCAGCCTCGATCGAACCGGACTGCCCGATGACAGCGAGATCGCTCTCGTCGATGCCTCGGGCCGCGTCTTCGGTTCGACCCACTGGCAACAGCTTGAGACATCGATGCTCGATAAGGTTCAGCGGCGGCGGGGCGGCTTCTTCGTCACCAGAACCGATGCCGGCGTCGAGCGCGAGACGGCGCTCGTGCCGCTGTCGACGGGGCCGCTTTTTGCGATGTTGTCCTCCCCGCGGCCGCCGCCGATCGCGCTGGAAAATGTCAGCGCCTTTGGCAATTTCGCGTTGCCCTTGCTCGCCTGGTTTCTCGCGCTGGCGACGGCGTGGCTGGCGACCGACCGGCTGGTGCTGCGCTGGCTCGATTATCTGCGTCGCATCGCCAGTCTTTATGCCTCCGGCAAGCTATCGGTGCAGCCGCTGCGCGCCCGACGCTCGGCGCCCACGGAAATCACCAGCCTCGCTGATACGCTCGAAGATATGGCGGTGAAGATCCGCGACCGCACCAGCAACCTCGAAATGGCGATCGAGGCTCGAGATGCAGCGATGAAGGAAATTCACCACCGCGTGAAGAATAACCTGCAGATCATCAACAGTCTCCTCAGCCTTCAGAGCCGCAAGGTCTCTGACCCGGTTGCAGTCTCGGTGCTCGATGATGCGCGCGGACGGATCAACGCGCTCTCGCTGATCCATCGATCGCTCTATGAGAACAATGACATCCGGACGGTTTCGACGAAGAACTTCTTTGGCGATCTGGTGATGCACCTCAACGAAGCGCTGGGAGCTCAGGATCTCGGGGTCAGCATCGCCAGCGACATTGACGAGGGGACTGTCGACGCCGACACGGCGGTGCCATTGGCGCTGTTTACCGCTGAAGCTGTCACCAATGCGATCAAGCACGCCTTTCCGCAGGCGCGGCGAGGGCGGGTGATGGTTTCCTACCGGGTGCGTCCGGAGGAGACGGTGCTGTCCATCGAAGATGACGGGGTTGGCGCGGCGGACAAGACGTCCACCGGGCTTGGCTCGACCCTGATGGCGGCTTTCGCCAAGCAGGCCCACGGCGCCCTGGAAGACATGGCGATGCCATCGGGCGGTCAGGCGGTCCGTATCCGCATCCCGTCAAGGGCCCTGCCTGTCGAAGGCGCCGACCCGTCCAGCGGGGCCGCTGGGACCTGAGAAACCTTTTGGTAGGGGTAAAACCGCCCGGCCCCGCCGCGTCGCCTTACCAATATCTGAACAAGGCGCCGAAAACTCGGAGCGGCGCTTAGGGCGGCCTCAACCCTATCCAGGTAGACAGCAGCATCAGCCTGCCGGGAACACAGGGGTTTTCGCGCGGTCCTGGGGGAATTCAATGCTGCACACCGTTAAGCTCTATCGCATCATCATTGCCGACCAGGTCGCCCCGACGCGCAACCTGGTGTCGGAAGTGCTGCGCGGCGCGGGCTTCTCGAACATCATTCACGCCCGTGATGGCAAGGAACTGCTTGATCTGACCGAGGAATACCTCCCGAAGATCGTGATCACCACCTCGCGGCTGCCCGACCTCTCGGGCCTTGAATTCACCCGTCTGATCCGCGCCGGCTACAAGAACGTGCCGCGCGAAATGTCGGTCATCGCCATGACCGACACGCCGACCCGGGTCTTCCTTGACGCTGCGCGCGAGAGCGGCGTCGACGAGATGCTGGTCCGCCCGTTTACCGCCCAGGCGATCATGCTTCGCGTCAAGTCCGTGCTGGAGCGTCCGCGCGTCTTTGTCGACAGCGCCAAATATGTCGGCCCCTGCCGCCGTCGCCGCATGGTTGAAGATTATGATGGCCCGCTTCGTCGCTTCGTCGATCCGGTGGACGACATGCCGGGCGCCCCTGCGTGGGAGTCCGAGCCGAGCCGCGCCGTCGTGCGCAAGTGCGTCCAGGCGATCAGTGAACTGGCCAAAGTTCTCACCGCGGGCGACCGCAAGAAGCTGCGCGAGATCTACAACGCGGTAAAGGAAACCGAGACCATCGCGGATGATACGCGCGATGTCATGCTCGCCACCGCGGCTCGCTCGCTCGGTCGCTACATCACGGCGATCGGCGCAAATGGTTTGCTCGACGAGGAAGTGGTCTCGACCCACATCGACGCCATGCACACGCTTGGCATGCTGACCAGCGCCCAGCATAACGAGCGCCAGAAACTGGTCAGCGGCCTTGCCCGCACTGTCGACAAGAAACTCGGTCGCGGCCCGAAAGCCGCCTGAGCGAACCGTCAATCGCACCTGCAGCGGCACGCTCGAGGACGCGGCAGGCCGCCTGCTTGACGTCGAGCCAGCACGAGCATGGACGGCTCCGCCTTGCGTCGGCGAGAGCAGGCCGCATCCACACTGAGCCCGAAATGACCGATCTGCGATCAACCTGCGCAGATAAATCGCGCATAAGCAAACGGCCCGGTGGAATGACCGGGCCGTTCTGCATTTTCCGGTTCGTGTCGCGTCAAATGCGCCGGCGCGTGGCGCCCATGATGGCCGAGATGACGAACAGGACGAGGAAGACGAAAAACAGGATCTTGGCGATGCCCGCAGCCGAGGCCGCTATGCCGCCAAAGCCGAGAACTGCCGCGATCACGGCGATGACAAGAAAGGCCAGTGTCCAGCTAAGCATGATGGTCCCCAATCTTGGGCAGGTGTGGGATCGGCCGACTGGCCGACTGCTGGACCAACAACGGGCCAGCTGCCTGCGGGTTCCCCCGCGCGACGGACGAAGTAACTGCGCGCCGGGCTAGCCGGCGCTATTCGCCGTCCGAGGTATCGACGCCGGCGAAGATCGCCTTCTCGACCGGTTGCGGCCGCCCTTCGCGTTCAAGTTGGCGTGCGCCAGCGAGGATGCCGCCAAGGGCGTAGTTGCCTTCATGGCAGGCGTACTCGTAGAGCGGCTCGCGCGAACTGTTGAACGCCTCTTCTCCGCCCCAGGCCTGGGTATAGAGCGTCGGGTCCTCGACCGTGAACTGGTAGAAGATCTGGTCCGACGACCAGCGCGTGAAGCGCTCGGTTACCTTGCCGGCGGGAGTGATGTAGGTGCGCTGCTTCGGGTTTGGGTTCACCGTCTCGACCACCAGAGTGTCGCCTTCATACCAGCCGACCGAATCGCCGCCCCACTTGGTGATGTTGGTTGGGCCGTGCTTCACGTCGGCCTTGCTCTTCACGATCGGGATGATCCGAGCGTCGTGGATCATCTCGGCGAGGATCATGACCGTGCTGGGCGATTGCACGAACTGGACGGTGTTGTTGTACATGCCGTTGCCGATCACCGGCCCGAACGATCCCGTGAAGCTCATCAGGCACCGCTCGGACAGGGGCCGGATCTCCGGGCCGTCGAAGCTGTTGGATCGCATGTTGGCGTCGCGGCCCGTCGCAGAATAGGGGATCTGGCCGTTGCTGGGATTGGTGATCCAGGAGGTATGGAACTCGCCCCGCACCTTGGCGTAGGTGGTGCCGGGGTCCATCCAGAACCGGTTGTAGGCGCGCGACGGGTTGTTGTCCGAGAGGAGTTCCTTCGACGACTTCTCGTCGACCTTGGAGGCGCCGGCTTCCTGCTTTTGCACCACCGAATAGACATTGCGCTTGGCCAGCGCCGTTGCTTCCTGCTCGCTGACCACGACCGCTGTAGCGCCGGCTGGGCGCTGCATGGTGGTCAGCGAGGCATTGCTCCAGAAACCCTGCAGGTCCGGGGCGCCCCAGGACGTCTTCGGCTTCTTATAGGCGTCGCCAGATGGACCCTGCACCGTCGGGGCGGTCGCTGCGACCTTCCCGGCGATCTGCGCGGCCGCAGGCAGTGCCATGACCGCGACCGAAGCCAACAGGGCCGAGGCCAGCAATCCGGCCTTTATCTTCGGCATGGGTTTCTCCTCCCAGAGGTTTCCACGAGGGTGTCAAATGACGCCCGCGGAAGCAATCAGCGCCGGATAACGTGAAGAGCGAACCTGGCCAAGCGGTTCGCCGCACTTGCCGCTGCGGTAGCCGCTCGGGCTCAGGGCTTGCGCTTGACCTTCGGCACATGCGCGAGGAAGCGGCGCGGGTTGTCGACCATGATCTGGTGCAGCACCTCGTCGGTGGCTCCCAGCTTCTTAACTTTGGGCGCAAACACCGTCAGCGCCTTGGCATAGCCGCCGGTTTCCTTGTTATTATGCTTGATCTCGCGTGGGCTCGAGACGTCGGCTGAGAACAGCAGGTGTTCGGCGTAGCCCGCATCGATCAGCGACATCGCCATCGCCGCCACCGGATCGTCGTTTGCGCCGCCCTGACGGTCGAAGCCGACAAAAGCGCCGCGGCGGATCACGGCGCGCTGGATCTCGGTGCTCGCGTCGTTGAGATTGCCGAGGTGGCCGATGACGACGCGCCGGGGATCGACGCCTGCATCCTCCAGCAGGTCGAGCTGCTCGAGCGCTGATTTTCCTGGAATGCCGGTGTGGGTGAAGATCGGAAGGCCGGTGGCGAGATGCACCTTGCCGACGGCGCGGAACACTTTCCGCTCGTCCTTGGAGATGTAGTCCCACGAGCCGATCTCGCCGAGGGCGCCGATCGGGTCGGCGTTGACCTGCTTCATGATGGCGTCAAAGATTTGCGTCTCGCTCAAGGCGGAGAGGTCCTTCGGATAGAAAGGCTGGCTGTAGAAGCCGGCGCTCGCAATGATCGGGAGGCCAGAGTTCTTGGAAATCTTGCGCAGAAAATTGATGTCGCGCCCCATGTCAGGGTGACCGGCGTCGACGATGCAGGCGATGCCTTCGTCTTTGGCGATCTTCATCTCCTCGGACATCAGGTCGACGTCTTCAAGGAAGTTGGGCATCGGCGTGGCCGCAGGCGCAGCCGGCCGGGGAGGGGGTGGCGGCGCATTGGGCGCGCGGTTGGCGGCGCGGGTCTCGGCGGCGTGGGCCACCCAGTCGACCATGAAACCGTCGCGCAGCGACATGTGCTCGTGAAACAGGGTCGCCCCGCCTGCCAGGTCTTCCGGCGCATAATCCTTAAACAGCGTGCGGATGATCGCGCCCTTGGCAAAGGTCGGCGCCGCGAAGGCCGAGCCCGGGAGCGCTGCGACCGCAACGCCTGCGCCGAGAAGGCCCAGCGTCTCGCGCCGCGTCTGTCCGGCGCGACGCCTGCCTATTCCACGGTATGCGGCCATGACGCGTCTCTCCCTCGTTTCTGTCGAATTCGATCTGACGACAAATCCGCCCCTCGCAGAGTAGGGGGGCTAAATTCCTTAGACCAGCAGCCGGGCGCCGGCAGCCGACCTTATTCGCTTTCCGCCGTCGCCTCCATCAGCTCGCCGCGCTTCTCCTTCTCGCGGGCGCCTTGGAGGATGCCGACCAGTGCGTAATTGCCTTCATGGCAGCCATATTCGTAGAGGCCCCCTTTGAGGGGATGAAACGGCATCTCGCCTTTCCAAGTCTGGGTAAATTGCCGCGGGTCGTCGACCTCGAACCGGTAGAGCAGGGCGCCGTCGGCCTGGCGGGAGAAGCGCTCGATGAGCCTGCCGCCACCGGAGACGTAGCTCTTCTGAAACGGGTTCACATCTTGCGTCTCGATCACCAGCGTGTCGCCCTCATACCAGCCGACGCTGTCGCCCAGCCACGGCTTGATGACATTCGGTTTGTGCGCCGCCGCCGCCGTCGCGGCGTCGGCAAGGATCGGGATGATGCGGGCATCATGATTCATCTCGACCAGGATCATCACTGACTGGGGTGACTGAACGATCTGGTAGGCGTTGTTGTAAAGCACGTTGTTCATGACCGGACCGCCCGTGCCGCCGAAGCCAATCAGGCAGCGCTCGCCGAGGCTTCGGGATTCGGGTCCCTCATAGGCCTTGGCGGATTCGATGCGTCCGACGCCGACAGCGCCGTAAGAGGGGCCCGGTTCAACGAACGCTTTGGCCTCGGGCTTTAAAGGCGCCGTCACGGGCCCGGCGACAGCGACTGGCTTCGACGTCTCGAGCCTGGCTGGCGCAGAGGCGGCTGGCGCAGAGGCGGCCGGCGGAGCGGGCTTGACCGGCGCCGCCAGTTTGGCGGCCGCGCCGGCCGCCGCTGGTGCGTCTGCGACGCCTCCGGCCGGCGCCGGTCGGTTCTTGTAGGGGATCCGTCCGTTGGCGGGCTCGATGATCCAGGACGAGCGGTACTCGCCGTTGACCTGCGCCACTTTCGAGCCGGGATCCCACCAGAATGCATTGTAATTGCCGTTGGCCTGAAGCCCGCCCGTCACCGGTGCGCCCAGCGTCTGATCAGTCGGCTTCTGGTCGGCAGCGAGACGTTGGTTGTTGAAGTCGCCGGCTTCGAGTTTCTTCGCCTGCTCAGCCGTGATGACCAGCGTGGTGAGGCTGTCCGGGCGCGTCATGTGGGTGATCGAGGCGTTGCTCCAGAAGCCCTGCAGGTCTGGCGCGCCCCAGCTCGTATGCGGATAGGCGGAGGCCGGCGAGGCCTGCCCATGCGCGGCCTGCCCATGCGCGGCCTGCCCATGTGAGGCCGGCGCCAGGGCGCTAACGATCAGCGCCAACCCGGTTCCGAAGATTGCGCGACGCATGGTGATCCCCCGAGACCGCTGGTTGTTCCAACGGAGAAGATCGCCATACCCGTCTCTCTGGCAAGTGCCGGCGGCAAACCGACAAAAACCGGCTGTGTGGATTGTTGAACAACCACCCGACTGGTCAGCGACAAGTTCAGTGTGGAGCTGTGGGGCAATCAGCCTCACCAGCGTCAAGCGTCGCGCCAAGTTCGGCGAAGGCCTTCTGAACCTGAAGGCAGTCCTCGGCAAATCCCGCTCCGGCGTCACGCTCCCGTCATTTGCCTCGATCTGGTCGCGCGTGAGTTTCAGGGCGGGCATGGTTTCGGCAATGCGCATGTTGAGCCCCTCGGCGACTTGTCGAAGTTGCTGCGCGCACTTGGCGCCGCCGCGCTGACCATAGGTAACGATCATTGCAGGCTTGTCGCGCCACTCCTTGTAGAGATGGTCGAGCGCATTCCGTTCTTAAGCGCCGCAGGGTAGCCCCAATTGTATTGCGGTGTGACGAATATGACGGCGCAGCTGGTCGCGATCTTCTCGCTCCACTTACGGGTATGCGGTGTCTCGTAAACGCCCGCCGCAGGAACGCCCGCCTCGTCGTCCATGGGCAGCGACCAGTCGCGGGGATCGACAATCTCGAAGGGTGATCCAATCATCGCGCGCCCGATATCTGCAACCCACGCGGCCACCTTCGGGCAAATGCGGCCCTTGCGGGTGCTGCCCATGATGACGAGAACCGACGGGGTGGCGCGCGTTTCGATTACATGTATCATGCACGGAAACATTGCTGATACGAGGGCGGACGTAAAGTGCCCGGATCGCTCAACCCAAAAAAGCACAGGCTCGCGGCGCGCAATGACGACGTTCTGGCTGGCGCGTTGATCGATCTGGTCGGCTTCCTGAATAGTCCCCAGCGCGACGACCTCTTGCTGCGCGGGGCGAATGTCACACTCGACCGTGCGCTGTTTCCACTTCTTGTTCGGTTGGGGGCGAGCGGCGCGTTGGCCATCGTCGAGCTGGCTGACCTGGTTGGACGGGATCACTCGACGGTCAGCCGCCAGATTGCGAAGCTTCAGGCGCTTGGCCTGGTCGTCCGCGCCGCGCGCCATGAGGACCAGCGCATTCGTACGGCGCAGATTACTCGGGAAGGCGAGAAGGTCGTGCGGGCGCTCACCGCAGCGCGACAAAGACTGTTCGACAGGCTCTTCACCACTTGGAGCGTTAAGGATCGCGAGGCGGTCGGCCGGCTAATCCGGCGACTTGCCGATACGATGCAACGGGCGGCGGACAATGCAGCCGGCGCCGGCTGAATACGGCGCTTTGACCTAACGCAGCTGGGCGCGCGCGACGCGCGATCCCTCCGATCGGCCCGAAAGCACACCCCGAAAGCACACAAGGAGTTTATCCAGCAATGGAGCATCAATGGTCGCCTTTCTCCCGCGATGCTGGCTAGATGTGCAAACAGTGTCGCAAAAGGTCGGTCACCCATGAAACGCTCAATTTCCCTCATGCTCTGCGCCGCCGCAGGGCTGCTGGTCTCGGCGCCCGCCTTCGCCCACTTCATCCTGGTGGCGCCGGATTCCTGGATCGTCGAAAACCAGCTCGGCGATCCGCAGAAGCTCGGCCCGTGCGGCGGCACGACGCCCAATCCCGGCACGCCCACCGGCGCGATCACCGCGATGGCTGGCGGCGACATGGTGCACATCAAAATCAAAGAGACCATCTACCATCCGGGCCATTATCGCGTGGCGCTGGCGGTGCTCGACCGCAAGGAGCTGCCCGTTGACCCTGAGGCCACGGTGCACGACACGCCGCGTGGCCCTTTCTCCGTATCCGCCAAGATTGACCCTGCACCCCGCGCACCCATGTTGGCCGATGGATTGTTTGTCCATACGGCAAAACCGGAAGCCGGCACGTTCTGGGAAACCGACGTCAAACTGCCCAACATCAATTGCGACAAGTGCACGCTGCAGATCGTCCAGTTCATGGAACAGCACCCGCTCAACCCGGACGGCGGCTTCACCTACCACCACTGCGCCGACTTCAAAATCACCGCCAACAAGAAGCTGCCGATCGACAAGGCTTGGCCGGGTCAGAAAACCAAATAGCGATCACTCTGATGTCTCGCCCGGCGACAAGACCGGCGACAAGACCGGCGACTAGACCGGCGCGACAGGCGTTGGCGGTCTGGCGGCCGCTGTCCAGACATAGTTGCGGCGGATCGTAAGGCCCCCGGCTTCGATGTGGACGATTTCCTGGGCCAGCGTGTCGC
>JANMWT010000196.1:0-2818 GCA_031394145.1 Alphaproteobacteria bacterium
CCTGACCGAAGCCGGCAACGAGTTCATCGAGGAGCAGCTCACTGAGGCCGGCCTGCTTCGCGAAGGCTCGCTGTATGACGCAGCGAACGTCACCATCGTCCATCACGTTCAGCAGGGCCTGAAAGCCCACACCCTGTTCCAGCGCGACAAGGACTACATCGTCCGCAATGACGAAGTCGTCATCATTGACGAATTCACCGGGCGCATGATGCCGGGCCGGCGTTACTCGGAAGGTCTGCATCAGGCCCTCGAAGCCAAGGAGCACGTTCAGGTTCAACCCGAAAACGTCACCCTCGCCTCGATCACTTTCCAGAATTACTTCCGCCTCTATGGCAAGCTGGCGGGCATGACCGGCACCGCCTCGACGGAGGCCGACGAATTTGCCGAAATCTACAAACTCGACGTCGTCGAGATTCCGACCAACCGTCCCGTGCAACGCACCGACGAGGATGACGAGGTCTACCGCACCGACGCCGAGAAGCTGAAAGCCATCATCCGCGAGATCGACGCCGCCAACGTCACCTTGCAGCCGATGCTGGTCGGCACGACCTCGATTGAAAAGTCCGAGCACCTCGCCGAATTTCTCAAGAGCCACGGCTTCACGCAGATCGACTTCGAAGATCCGCAGGCGCTGCCGAAACTTTATTCGGCTGCGCGCACCGGCAAATCGTCGAAACTCTTCGCCGTTCTCAACGCGCGGTTCCACGAGCAGGAAGCCTATATCGTCGCCGAGGCCGGCGTTCCCGGCGCCATCACGGTCGCCACCAACATGGCCGGTCGCGGCACCGACATTCAGCTCGGCGGCAACGTCGAGATGCGCGTGGCGCAGGAATGCAAGGATATTGAGCCGGGCCCGGACCGCGAAGCCAAAGAGGCCGAAATTCGCGCCGAAGTCGCGGCGTTCAAGGAGAAATCGATCGCGGCGGGCGGGCTCTATATCGTCGGCACCGAACGCCACGAGAGCCGCCGCATCGACAACCAGCTGCGCGGCCGCGCCGGACGCCAGGGCGACCCCGGCCGCTCCAAGTTTTTCCTGTCGCTTGAAGACGATCTCATGCGCATTTTCGGTTCCGAGCGCATGGATACGATGTTGCGCCGGCTCGGCCTCAAGGAGGACGAGGCATCGTCCATCCCTGGATCAACAAGGCTCACGAAAAAGCGCAGCAGAAAGTCGAGGCGCGCAACTTCGATATCCGCAAGAACATTCTCAAGTACGACAACGTCATGAACGACCAGCGCAAGGTCGTGTTCGAACAGCGGCGCGAGATGATGGCGCAAGATTCTCTGGAAGAAACGGTGGGGAACTTCCGCGCCAACGTCGTCGACGAAATCGTCTCGAAGCACATCCCCAAGGACGCCTATCCCGACGCCTGGGATGCGGCCGGTCTCGACGCCGAAACCAAGAACCACCTCAATCTCGATTTGCCGATCGCCGCATGGGTGAAGGAAGAAGGCATCGCCGAGGACGAAATCAACGAGCGTCTGCACAAGGCGGCGGACGAAGCCTACGCGGCGAGCGTCGAAAAGAATACGCCCGACGTGATGCGCTACATCGAAAAGCAGGTCGTGCTGCAGGTGCTCGACCACTTCTGGCGCGAGCATCTCGTGATGCTCGATCACTTGAGACAGGTCATCGGCTGGCGCGGCTACGCGCAACGCGATCCGCTGAACGAATACAAGTCGGAAGCATTCGAACTGTTCAACAGCCTGATCACCCGCTGGCATGAAACGACCACCGGGCAATTGATGCGGGTCGAAGTCTCGTTCGAACAACCGCCGCAGGAGGCGCCGATCCAAACGGCGTCGTTGGAAGACCAGACCGCGATCGAGCAGATCAACGCGTTGATCGCATCGGGCGAGTTGTCCGCGCAGGCGCTCTCGCCCGCCCTCGAACGCGCACCCGCGAGCCAGCGGCTTGCCAACGAGCCCGCGACGTGGGGCAAGGTCGGCCGCAACGAGGCCTGCCCCTGTGGCTCGGGCAAGAAATTCAAGCATTGCCATGGGGCACTCGTCTGAAAGCGGCGCCGGTCTGAAAGCGGAGCGGGCGCTGCAAACCCCGGATTCATGAACGCTTTCTGAACGCGGCGGCCACCCTGCGTTCAGCCTGACGGCGTTACTCTCCCCATCACGATCCGGAAGTGTCCGGACAGATGGGAGAGACCAATGACCAGTTTCCTTCGCAAGACCCTCACCGGCGGCGTCACCGCCCTCAGCCTCGGCGCGCTTGTCGTCGCGACATCTTCACCCGCTTCCGCGCAGTGGCGCGGCCATCGTGTCGGCGGCTGGCGCGGACCCGGCATTGCGGCCGGCGTGATCGGCGGGCTGGCTCTCGGCGCGCTGGCGACCCGGCCCTATGCCTACGGTGCGCCAGTTTATGAGGAGTACTATCCGCCGGCCGACTATGTCGTGCCGGCCTGCCACCGGGAGTGGCGCCCGGTCTATACCTCCAGCGGATATTACGTCCGCGACCGCCTGGTACGCGTCTGCAACTGATCGAGACGGCCGATCCTCCCCGGCTGCACCGCGGACAGACGCGCAGGGCCCTCCGGAAGCAATTCCGGGGGGCCCTATTTTATTATCGCTCGATTGTTTCAGCGGCTGGCGGGCGCGTAGGCCTTGTACTCGGCCTGCAGGCCCGGCTGCGAGCCATCAGCCGGTTTCGCCGCTTTGCCGCTCCCGCGCGACGCCTGCGGCTTGCCGCCGGGCGTTTGCGCCTTTTTTCCCACGGCGGGGGCCGGTGGCCGCGCCGGCGGCTCGGCTGGCGTCGTTTTGGTCTCCGCCTTCGACTGCTCCTCGCTGCCGAGCCCCAGCCAGCGCT
>JANMWT010000222.1:0-14520 GCA_031394145.1 Alphaproteobacteria bacterium
AAGGGGTGGAAACGCTTGGCCATGATCTGGAGGACGACCAGGACAACCAGCGTGGTCAGGAAGATCGCCGTGCCGATCAGATAGCCGAGGTTCATCGTCATCGAGACGGTGTCGCCGCCGGTCTCGCCCAGCGTCGTCGCCGCGATCTTGATAATCCAGAAGCCCAGTGTGACGGCGGGAACCTTGCTGACGACGTCAGTCCCGATGGCGGCAGGCCTGCTGGAAACCAAGAGATCGCTCCTCTCACAAGCCTGCCCTATCAGAGACCTCAACCATCAATCGGGATGTGCGCTCTCGAGTTGATTTTCGAGGACAGCGCCGTCCTTAGCATCGATCCCGACTTCGTAAGTCTTGCCGTTGCTGATGATATCGAAGGAATAGCGAAGCCCACTGCCGCCGGCTTCCTTTTCCAGTTCCCATTCCTTGACCTTGCCAGGTCGTGCATTGAGTGCGGCAACCTGTGCGTCCTTCTGGCTGATCTTCGCCTGCGCTTGCAGTGCAGGGTCGACCTTGGCGAGCGCTGGGCCCGCGCCGGCGCCCAAGAGAAGCGCGGCGATTGCGATACTGCGAATGACTGACATGAGCTATCTCCATAAGTCCCGGGGAGGAACGGGTGGAGGATGCATCCACCTTCCTTGTCGCGAGGTTGGGGCTTGATTGGCGATCAGCAATGGCGCCGCCGCGTGGTCGCCTCCGACATCGACAGGATTCACTGCGCTCCAACTGCAATGACGGCAAACGAGCCTGGAATCAGCGTAGGTCGGCCGCCCGGCGCTGCAGGGGGTGAAAATTTCCCAGATGGAAGATAGATGCGATCGGTTTTGGGATCGACGATGCCGCTCCGCGCGCCGGTCGCTGATTGCACGACCCCCGCGACGGTCTTGGTGACGGGGTCGATCGCCGTCATTTTTCCATCGCTGCCGGTCGGGATGAACACCAACTTGCGCGTCGGATCATAGATTGCGACGTCCGGCCTTAACCCTATCGGCAAGCTCGCGACGATGACGCCACGCGTGGCGTCGACGATTTTCGAGACGCCATTGGCGCAGGAGACAACGAGGCGGTGACTTTCCGGGGCCAGCGCCAGGCCGCCGGGCTCCTCGCAACCATCGAGTTTGATGTGAGATGTCACAGCGCGCTTCTTGGCGTCGACAACAACGATTTCTGTTTTGTCTTCGACCGTGATGAAGACCTTGCCAGACCCGTCGGTCGCAGCAGACTCGAGCGCGCCTTCGACGTCGATCCTTCCGATCACTGAACCCGCCTTGGTATCGATGATCGCGATCCCCCCACCGCCATTGTCGAGCACCCAGGCCATTCCCGTCGAGGGCTCCAAAAGCGCTCCGTCGGGCTTTTTACCTGTCGGTATGCTTACGATCCGGATTTCACCGGTCAACGCATTGGCGATGAAGGCGCCGGCCGTCGCGCCACTGGTAACCAGGATTTCCTCTCCCTTATTGATCGGCAGCGCAATGTGGGTGACAGACCCCTTCACCAGTTGGGGCGTGACCACGCCCGTGTCGACATCAAGCGCCGTGATCCCGTTCGACCGCGAAACGTAAACACGACGATGAACAGGATCGAACGTCGTAAAATCCCATCCGCCGTCGGGGCCGGCGAAACTAGCGCGCACTGTAAGTGACGACACGTCTGACGTCTTCTGCGCTGGAGGCGCCGCGTAGCTCACAAGGCCAACGACAGTCCCGAACAACGCGAAGGCGGAGACGAGATAACGAGCACGCATGGTTTCGTATCCTCCGGTTTGGCAAGACGCCGTCGTGTTGATCCCGCGAGTGTTGATCCCGCGACTGGCGCTTCATCTATTCAACTCATGACACTGGGTTACCATCCGCCCTCCCGGCGCGCCACGAAACAACGCGAACATTGGGAATTCTCAATCTGAGGAGCAGCAGCATTCCGGCTCCGGCACGCTATCGTTCGACAGGTCAAAGGGTTGCGCTGAGGTTTGATCTGAAGCGTCTTGCAATTGACATCGATGTTCGCCAAGCGCGGCGCAGCGCGCAGGTTGCGGCGGGGCTGCCCAACCGCAATGGCGGCGTCGCGGTCGGCTGGAGTTGGTATGCGATTACTGGTCATCGAGGACGATCCCGAAACGGCGGCCTATGTCGCGCGCGGTCTGAGGGAGGCCGGTCAGATGGTCGAACTTGCCATCGACGGCAGGGATGGCCTCTTTCGCGCGACCCATGAGACTTTCGATCTTCTGATCGTCGACCGGATGCTCCCCGGGCTCGACGGCCTCTCTCTGGTCAAGTCGGCGCGGGCGGCGGGCATGGTCGCGCCGGTCCTGATGCTGACGGCCATGGGAGCGATCGAGGATCGCGTCTTGGGTCTGGAAGCTGGCGCTGATGACTATCTGGTCAAGCCGTTCTCGTTCGCTGAGTTGCACGCGAGGGTCAATGCGCTTGCTAGGCGCCCTCCTCTCAAGGGGGAGGAGGAGACGGTGCTGACGATCAGCGATTTGTCGCTCGATCGGCTGCGAAGAGTTGTCAAGCGCGGCGGTCACGTCGTCGATCTCCAGCCGCGAGAGTTTCGCCTTCTTGAGGAATTGATGCTGAACGCCGGCCGGATCGTCACGCGCACAATGTTGCTGGAGCGGGTCTGGGATTTCCATTTCGACCCGGGAACCAATATCGTGGAGACTCACATCAGTCGCATACGCAGCAAGATTGATCGCGGCGGCGATCCCGCACTCATCCAAACTATTCGCGGGGCAGGCTATGTCATCCGGATCGCTTAGCCGTCTTGCTGGGTCAACCAGCTTTCGCCTGTCTGCGGTATTTGCGGCGCTTCTGATCGCTGCGTTTGTAATAGCGGCGCTTGGTGCGCGGATCGTCACCAAATCCGTCGCGAAGGACGAACTGCGCAACCGCGTGCAGATGGAAATGCAGGCCCTCCAGGATCAGATCCGCAAGAGTGGCTTGTCGGCTGCGGTTTCCGCGATCCGGGCTCGATCCGAAAGCCCCGGTGCAATGGAATACCGGCTCGCCACGAGCGACGGGAAGGTGCTTGCCGGCAAACTCAAGATGGCTAATCCGGCCTTGGGCTGGGCTTTTCTCGACATCCCCGAGATGGAGGCGCCCAGCAAGGGCGAAGGGAGCGATGACTTCCTCGTCCTGACTGAACAGACAACCGACGGGACCATACTCAGCATCGGCGATGACTTCAGCAGAGGTGAACGGATTCGTAGAGCGGTGCTTAGAACCCTGTTCGCGATCGGCGCAGGGTCCGTTTTGGTTGCAATCTGCGCCGGAGCGCTCGCGACCTGGATGGCCGTCAGGCGCGTGGATGGTCTCTCGCGCACGATGGTTCAGGTTGGATTGGGTGATCTTTCCGTCCGCGCCGTAACCAGGTCGGGTCCGCGTCGAGACGATGTCGATCGACTTGGCGCTGGTGTAAACGACATGCTCGACCGGATTGCCGGCCTGGTCGCCAATATTCGCCGAGTCTCAACCGCCGTTGCGCATGATCTTCGCACCCCCTTGACGCACGTGCGCCAGCAGCTCGATCTCGCCGCGGTTGCAGCGACGCCGGATGCGTCGCAAGACGCAATCCGGCTTGCCCAAACCAAGATCGACGACGTCTTGCGGATGTTCGAAGCGACGCTTCGCCTCGCTGAGATTGAAGCGGGCGCCGCCCGTGCTCGGTTTACTTCGGTCAACCTTGCGGAACTTGTCGAACGTGTCACCGACGCCTATCGGCCGGATATCGAAGCGGCCGGTCATCCCTTTGTCGTTGGCCCTCTCGATGCGGCGACTGTCACTGGCGATGCCGATCTGATTGCGCAAGCGTTGTCCAATCTTCTGGAAAATGCGCTGCGCCACACGCCTCCCCAAACATTGATCATGGTTTGGTTGTACCGTGATGACGTCGTCACAAAATTGGACGTCGTTGATTGCGGACCGGGTGTTCCCTCGCCCGACCGCGAGCGCATCACCGAGCCCTTCGTGCGACTCGACGCCAGTCGCAGCTCGCCTGGCGCGGGTCTCGGGCTAAGCATTGTAGATGCGATCGCTCGCTTGCATGATGCTCGTCTCGTTCTGGACGACGCAGAGCCAGGACTTCGGGCATCTCTCGAATGGCGTCGCACCTGACAATTCGCGCCGGAAAGCCATGTCTATGACCGTGTCATCGACGGCGCGACGGCGTGCAGACGCGCTCCCCGGCAATCGTGCTCACCTTCTCTTCGAGATACGAGGGTCGAGAGGGCGGCGCCATTCGCCAGCGCAGGTCGGCTGCGATCTTCGGTTGAAGCTTGATCGCCCGGCGCCGGCGCCTGGCGTCGCGAGCTGTCCACCGCACCGCATACGGACGAGCCAGCCGTTTGAGCGGGACAGGCGGGAGATTTGCGACGGCGCAACAGTCGGGCGGCGATCCACCCAACCAATACGACCAGCAACAGCACCGCTGCACCCAGAATCCAGACGCCGTATCTCAGGACGACGCGCACCCACAAATAGAGCCGGTCAATGGCTGCAAGATCCGGCTCGTTCGAAATGGCGCCCGCGTGAATGTCGGCGCGGATCACCAGCGCATCCTGCCTCGATGATGTGAACCGGGTCCACTCCGGCAGACCATTGCCGTTCGGATCGCCAGTCTTGGCGAAATTTGTCCAGTAGGCCGCCATCGTCCGAGCAATGCGCCGGTCGTCTTCTGTCCAGGCAACTGCGCTAAGCTCAAGGTGATCAAAAACGTAAGGCATTTCCGCCCCGTGCGAAGCGCCGACGACGTTCGGTGGGTTATGCGCGAAACGGTAGACATAGGTGTTGCGCCCTCCGTGCGCCGCATGAAGGCGCGCCCATGCCCACATGTCCCAGCCAAACCGCATATTGCTCTCGAAGGCGACAAACGCAGCGAGCGCATCGGCGTCATTGGCGGGTTTCTTCGGCCCGATCAGGGAGACGATGAAGGCCGAAAAATGATTCCTTGGGCAACCGGACTGGCAAAATGCGGCGGCGGCACGGGGCCATTTTGAACCCCGTGCTCCGCCCAAAGAATTCCCCTCCGCTCCCCACAATAAAAGACGACTGGAACCTGTTTCGCAAGGCGGCGCCCCCGCTCGTCCAGCAGCGCTGCACACGGAATTGACGGTTCATCCCGCCTGTTTGAAGCCGGCCTGGGCAAGAAGCCCCTCGATCTTCGACTCGATCGCGCGGGCGCCGTCAGCGGTGGCGCCGCGGCCGTCTCCCGCCGCGATCGCCGTCTCCATCAGCGTCGAGATCCATTCCGGGTCAAAGGCCTTCTCAAGCCAGCCCGACTGCGCCGACCGCGCGAGGATGTCCCCCAATGTCTTGCCTGCGCGACCGATCTCTTTGGAGTAGATCTCGCGCATCTTGGCGCCCATCTCGCCGCCCGAAGTGAACGAGGAGCGGATGATGCGTGCACAGAGCGCGAGCCGTGCGCAGAAGATCCCTGCGTCGTACTGCGTGCCGCGAATATCGCCGATCTGCCGTCGGATCGACCCCATCTGCGCGCTGATTTGGCTTGCGAACTCCTGCGATGCGGCGATCGCCGCCTCAGGCGCCGCCGAAGCATCCTGACGCTCAAGGCGTCCCTTCACCGAAGCGAGCGCTTGGCGGACCGGCGCGTCCACGCCGAACGCGGAGAGGGTCGCATCGACGGATGTGAGTTTTCGCTGTGCGATAGCGAACAGCTGGTGCGGCAGGCCGCCGAGGCCGGTCTGGATCTGCTCGCCGAAGATGCAATAGATCTCCTCGACGTTTGCGCCCAAGGCGAACGCCGCGAGCGGGCCATCCGCAATCGGCGCGCTCGGTGCGGGGGCCGGCGCTTCGCCTTTCCGCGGTTCAGGTTTCTTTCCGCCAAATAGTTTATCGAGCATGCTCATGGCGGTTATCCTACTCCCCATTTGAGGCGCGCTCAATCTCCGCCGCGAGCGCAACGGTGCGCGGACCCTTGGCGTCAATGGAGCGGCATTGATCAAGGTGGGTTCGCGCCTCGTCGAGGCGGCCTCTGCGCGCCAGCGCGGTTCCAAGCAGCGCCAGCGTCGAGAAATCGTCAGGGAGAAGCGCAAACGCGTGCTCCAGCGCTTCGACCGCAGACGCCGATTCTCCCATCTTGAGGAGGCAGCCGCCCAAATCGGACCACGCATAGCTGTAGCCGGGATCGGCGTTGATCGCATCTCGGAACGCGTCCAGGGCCTGGTCGAACTGTCCGGCGCGCATGTGCTCGTTGGCGCGATCGCAGAGCGACGCCGCGAGGTTAGCGGCGGTTTTCCCCGCAGCCTCCGCCTCGCGTCGCGCCTTCGCCGCCATTTCGACTATCTGCTCTACGGCCGGAGCGAGTTCTTCGCCCGCGCCGATCTCGCGCGCCGCCTTGCGGCTCGCCTCGCGAAACCGCTCGATGTCCTGAGCAAGATTGCGCGCAATCTCGGCGAATGCATCCTCGCCCGCCGACAAGGCAGTGATCTCTACGCGAGCTGCTTCCGCGCCCGCGACTTCGTGCTGAGACAGTTTCGCCAGCGCGTAGGGTACGAGAGCCTGCACAAGCCCTGCAACATCTTGAAGTGTCCGTGCGCGTCTCGCCGCCGCCTCGAGCAGCGGAATTGCGCGGTCGGTTTCGCCCAGCGCGACAAAGAGCGATCCCAGTCCGCCCGCCAGCTCCGGCGCCCCGCCCGCAAGCGCCTCAGCGCGGATGGCGCAAGCCCGCGCCAGGCGTTCGGCGCCCTGCTTCAGCGCCTCGCGCCCGCGCGCGACCAACGCCTGGGCAAGATTTTCGCGGGTGCGGAGCACATCCGCGCGCACGCGCACCTCGTCGGCCAGCTGCGCTGCTTCTTCAAGCGCCGCCACCGCGCCTGCGATGTCGTCCCCGATGAGAAGGCGCGCTTTGCCGGTGAGGACTTCCTTCAACACATCGCGCTCTTCCAGCGCTCGCCCGATCGTCTCGGCCTCATCGAGCGCCCGGCGCGCGCCTGCAGTGTCGCCTGAATCGGACGCGCTCCTGGCGACCTGCACCAGCACACGCGCACGGCCCGAGGCGGAGCCGGTCTCGTGAACGATCCGCAACGCCTCGTCTCGCGCTCGGGCCGCTGCTTCCGTGTCGCCCTTCATGCGGAAGAGCGCGTGCAGCCCGAGCAGCGCGTTGAGAAGCTCCTCGAACAGCCCCTGCGCGCGGGCGATCCGCTCGGCCTCCAGCAGGAACGCTGCCGCACGATCGATGGCCCCAGGATCGCGCGCCAGGACCGCCGCGGCCTGGTTGCTGAGCGAGATCGCCAGCCCGCCGGCAATCCCTTCGCGCCGGCAAATCCGCTCTTCCTCGGCGAAGAGCGCAATGGCTTCGTCCGTCTTCCCCTGCTGGGCAAGAATCGAGGCACGCTCGCCGAGCGCGATCTGTAGGCACGGCGCATCGTTCACGCGGCGCGCGATCGCTTCCATGTCCTCGAGCCGTGCGAGCGCTGCATCTAGCGCGCCTGAGCGCCTTTGGATCACCGCCTGGTTGGAGAGGCTGGCCATCACCCCAGCATCCTCTCCCAGTTCACGGAACACCGCCTCGGCCTCGGCGTGCAGCTCGAGCGCACGATGCGGTTCGCCGGTGCGCTCCAACGCAATCGCCAGCATGCCTCGCAGGCGCTGCACGTCGGGCGAGCGGCTCGACCGGAACGAGCCCAGCAGGTTCTCAAGGAGCGGCCTCGCGTCGGCGAAACGCCCGGTTTCGATCAGCAGGCTCGCCAGCCGCACCGCGGCGTCGAGGAAGCGCGCCGGCTCGGCCATGACCTGGGGATAGCTCGCGCCTCGCCGGTGCACCGAGCCAGCATCAAGTTCGGCCCAACGCGCCTTCAGGTCGACCTGGTCTGCGTCCCATGAAGCAACGAAGAATTCGAGATTTGAAAGGAGCGCGTGCAGTCGGTCGAAGAGGCCGGCGCGCGAGAGCTGCCAGGCGAGCTCGTCGATGCGCCTCGGGGACGCTGGCCTCGAATCGAAGAACTCCGCGAGTTGAGCGTGGATCACCTTGCCCTCGCCCGCGACAAAACGATCCTCGACCGCCCGACGAACTGCGTCGTGGAAGAAACCGATCAACCCCGCGTGATCACTGAGCGTTCGGCCCGCGGCGGCATGGAGCTCCGCCCAGGCCACTTGCGGCATGCCGGGACCAAGCGCGTCGAGGAGCTCAGACTCGGTCAGTCCGCGACGGGCGCCCCAGATCAATCGCAGCGCGTCGCGCACCAGCCCCGGGCGATCGCGTTCATAGTCCTCCTGCCAGCGCGCGAGGATTCGACCGAAGAGTTCACGAGGGTCGGCGGCGTCCACGTAACGCCCGATGATTTCGTCGAGGCGCTCATGGACGCCGCCGACGCGCACTTCCTCGAGCAGCGCGCGCAAGAAGAGAGGGTTGCCCGAGCCGTTTGCTCCAACCATCCTCTCGACCCGCGCGGTGGATAGGCTTTTGGAGAAACCGCCAAGGTGTGCGGCGACCAGCGCGCGCCGGTCCGCCTTGGTCAGGGCGGCGGTCTCGAACCGCACCCATCCGCGGCGATCGGCCTCCGCGTGCGCGCGCCCCGCGAGAGCCGACGCGGCGATGCGCACACCTGGCGGCAGGTCGACCGGCAGCCAGGGCAGATCGAGCGCTCCATCGCGATCCTCGAGCTGGTCCAACCCATCGAGGATCAGGAGGATCGGACCGCTTCTCGCCGCCAGCGGCAACCACTCCGCCAGCGCGTGGCGAAGCAAGCGCGGATCCGAAGGTATTTCGCGCGCGATCCCCCGCGTTCGTCGCAGCGCTTCGAGGATCCGGCGCACGAGCCCAGCCCAATCGGCCGAGAGCGAGGTCGCGCCGACATAATGCTCGATCACGAGCTCGCGGGCCTGGCGCCGGCTCGCCCAATTGGCCAGCAGCGCCGACTTTCCCGAGCCCGACGCGCCACAAATAAGAAGCGCGCGCGAACTCGCTGCATCCTCCGCCCACGCGTCGAGGGCCGCCATCGCGCGCTCTCCTCCCAAGAACACGCTTCGGCGCGCGGCGGCATACCCCCCATGCTGGTCCGTCTCACGCTCGAACGGATCAGGGCTTGAGCCAGGCGGCGCGACCCGATCGAGCGATTGGCGAAGATCCTCCTTGACCCACTCGCCCAGCTCACGCGCATCGCGATACCCTTCGCGCACCGGAAATCCCGAGGCTCGGATCCGTGACTTGAGTTTGCGGAGCTTCGCTGCGTGCTTGCGGCTCTCCGCCACGAAGTCACGTCGGTTGGCGCCGGCCGGCAGCCGATCCAGAGCCGCCGGATCGCGCAAATAGAAGAACGCCGTCATCGTCTTCGACGGTGCGTTGAGGACGGCGTGGAGGATCTCGAGCTCCGTCACCGACCGCCCTCGCGCGCGCTTCAGCCAAGGGAACTCGCGACGCAGCGCTTTGCTGATCGACTTTGGCACCCAGCCATAGCGCTCGCCCAGGACGCATAAGAAGAATGGACGGGAGTTGTCGATCTCGCCCAGGCACAGCGGCAGCACCCGCCCCTCGGCTGCCTGCTCGTCGGTGATCCCCCAGCGGAGGTCGACTTCGGCGACGGCGACGCCGCGATCTTCAGCTGCGCGCCGGATCTCCGGGAAGACGCGCTTGACCAGCTCGTCACGCTCCTCCGCCATGTCCCGGAAGGTGGACGACAGGAAGACGCGCATGATGCGGCCGCGCGGATTTTCGGCCATGGGTCGAAGCGATGTGCCGCGCAGCGATCCGGGCGCGTTTGGATTTGCAGGCGCCCGTTCTTTCGCCCGCGGCCGTCGCGCCATGTCAGCCCTGCTCCCTTTCGACACCTCGCTCTTTAGATGGAAATTGCACCTATGTCGCGGTTGGCGCAGCGCTGCCCTCGCGACAACCGAGACCTGCCCGGTCAACCCGAGCCGCGTTTCCTGGGCTGATTGAAGGTGTCGGCAAACGGGGGATCTCTATACCCCTGACGATGTGTCCGACTGCACAAGTAGCGTGCGGCGCGAGCGGCGGCTCAAAGAGGCCGGAGAGATCACCGCAAGATCGGCGCGCGCGAAGGACCCGCGGTTCAAACCCAGCTTCTTCCCTGCATCGTCGGGCCTGCATCGTCGGGCCGCCCACGCAGACGCCAGCGCCGCAATGTGAGTCACATCGGTGATCTCAAGCATCGCCTCCGCCGCCCTCAACCTGCGTGCCACGCAACAAGCCTTCCGGCTGGTTTGCAACGTGATGTTTGCATGGCTGAACATGCTTAGCGCATGTCTTGCAACGAATTATGATGTATGATACATCATAATTCATGTTGACACCCGGACAGCTCCGCGCCGCTCGCGCGCTCCTCGGCATCGATCAGCGAACCCTCGCCAAGCTGGCGGGCGTCTCTCTGCCCACCATTCAGCGGATGGAGGCGAGCGAGGGCTTTGTCCGAGGCGTGATCGACACACTCACCAAAGTCGTTGCGGCGCTTGAGGACGCCGGCATCGAGCTGATCGGCGAGAACGGCATCAGCAGCGCGGGTGGGAGAGGTGTCCGCCTTCGCGAGCCTGCCGATCGGACGCGTTCGTCACTGCCGACGGGAAAGCGCGCGCGAATGAGCAAACTACCCGCATAGGACAGCTCGATGTTGGCAAAGCTCGACTGGCGCATCTACACACCAAAGTCGATAACCGTGGTCCTGCGCGAAGGCTATTCGCTCAGCGACTTGCGATCGGACGCCGTAGCAGGCCTGACGGTCGCGATCGTCGCCTTGCCGCTTGCCATGGCGATCGCGATTGCGTCCGGAGCAACCCCGGCCAACGGTTTGATCACGGCGATCATCGCAGGTTTCCTGATTTCGGCGCTTGGCGGATCGCGATTCCAGATCGGCGGTCCGACCGGGGCCTTCATTGTCGTTGTCTACGGCGTCATTGCTAAATTTGGCTTTGACGGGCTGGTGGTCGCGACCTTGATGGCGGGCGCGATGCTGATTATCGCCGGACTGGTTCGCTTTGGCGATTGGATCAAATACGTCCCCGAGCCGGTGGTCCTGGGCTTTACGTCCGGGATCGCTGTCATCATTTTCACCAGTCAGGTAAAGGACCTGCTCGGCCTGACAACCGGCGCAGTCCCAGCGGATTTCATCCCGAAGCTTGAGACCCTCTGGTCCGCTCGCGCCACGGTGTCCGCGGCCACTGTCGCAACCGCCGTCGGATCCCTCGCCTGCATCCTCGTCCTCAGAAGATTTGCGCCGAAAGCGCCTGGTTTCCTGGTGGCGGTGGTCGGAAGCAGCCTCCTCGTCACGCTTCTTCATCTGCCGATCGAGACAATCGGTTCGAAGTTTGGTGGAATTCCGTCAACGTTTCCTACGCCGAGCCTTCCCCACGTCACGCTTGCGCGCCTCCAGGAGCTCATTCCATCTGCCTTCACCATCGCTTTTCTCGCTGGCATCGAGAGCCTGCTGTCTGCGATGGTTGCGGATGGCATGACCGGCCGCAAGCATCGATCGAACTGCGAACTGGTGGCGCAGGGCGTCGCAAACATCGTCTCGGCGCTGTTCGGAGGTCTCTGCGCCACCGGCGCAATTGCCCGCACCGCCACCAATATACGCGCCGGCGCCAGGTCGCCGGTCGCCGGCATGATCCACTCGCTCGTCGTGCTCGCCTGCATGATCTGGCTGGGGCCGATCATGTCGTTCGTGCCGCTGGCGGGGCTAGCTGCGGTGCTTGTGATCGTGGCGTGGAACATGAGCGAGCACGAGCGATTCCGGGCCTTGCTTGGCGGTCCGGTCGGCGATCGCGTCGTTCTGCTGGCGACGTTCGGCCTCACCGTCTTCGTCGATCTCACGATCGCCATCGGAACCGGCATTGTTCTTTCCGCCATCATCTTCATGCACCGGATGGCCGAGACCAGTGCAGTCCTCAAGGGCGCGCCACTGGCGCCGACTGAGGTTGACGACTTCAACCGCCCCGACGCTGCCGCCTATCAGGGGCGCAGCGAGCTGCCCAAGAACGTCGAGACATTTGAATTGAGCGGCCCCCTGTTTTTCGGCGCCGCAAGCCGTCTCAATGATGCACTCGAGGCAGCGTTTCCTCCGCCCAAAGCCTTCATTCTGCGCTTCCGCAACGTGCCGATGGCGGACGCCTCGGGCGTCGGCGCGCTCAATCGATTCCTGAAGCGCTGCCAGCATCACGGCACGGCGGTCTTTCTTGCCGAGATCCAGCCCCGCGCGCGCGAGGTCTTCGCGGGCATGGGCGTGCTCGCCTTGAGCAATGTGACGGAGGTCGGCAGTTATGCGGACGCACTTACGCAGGCTGCAGCCTGGGTGAGCCGAGAACCCGTGAAGGCCCTCGCACCGGCCTGACAGGGTGCGGGAAGAAGATTGGGACGATGCGGGGGGCACAGATGCAACGGCGTGGTCGATCTATGCGTTACTCCAGTCCGCCAAGCTCCGGTACGCCAAGGTCCGGTACGCCAAGAGTGTCGGCGGAATTCTTATCTGGACCGGCAGACCATCTAAGTGTTCGCGAAGTCCCGCCAGACACGCTCATGCGCGGACTTCGCCAAGGTCGTTGAAGCCGCCGTCACACCGACCGCTTTTGCGAAAACATGCCAGCCCGCGATAGCCGCGCGAATCTCTTCGACAATGACCGAAACCTGCTTCGCGTCCAGGCTGTGGCGGGCGCCAAGAGCAAGAACGTGCGCCAATGTCGGGCGCAGACCTTCTCCTTCGATATCCAGGTAATGTTCGCCGCCAGGCCCGGACGCGTAGGTGAGATCGAATGCGGGCGCCAGTCGCCAATCTCCACGCGAGTCCATTAGATACGCCTGCTGACGCGTATGATCGTCGCGATTATGCGCCAGCACGTTGAACACCATGCGCCGGAACGCTTGTCTGACATCTTCGGCGCGTCGCGTGATGGCTCGCGTGGCTCGAAGGAACATGTCGTAGCCAATCGAGGGAACATCTGCAGAGGCCTCAATCGCGCCGGCCAGGGAGACCATATGCAGACGTTGACCTCCGTCGGGTCGGTCGAAGCGGCGGGTCGCAAAATAACCATGGCCATTCTTCGATGGAATCAGGCGGTGCTCGCTGAGGATTAGCCCCGCAGCTCCCGCCATGCGCGCGTAGGCTTCTTCGATGGGGCCGATATCCGCCGGATCGGCCGGCGCGCGGAACTTGACCAGCCAGGCCTCATGGCCGGGTGCGATCTCCCCCCCGCCGACCGACACGCCGCCGTGACCATCGAAGCCAACATGCACTTTGGGCCTGGCCCCGCCAGAACCGCCCGCCAATTTCGCCAAGGTGTCGGCAAGTTGGCTTTCCTCGCCAGCAATCAGCGCTGACGATTCTGCGGCGAGCGCGTCGAGATCCAGCGTCACTGCTTGATCGACCGGTGTGGTGGAGGGCGCATAGACGAGCGCGCCTCGCCCTTGCTCACCAACAAGCGCTAGTCTTTCGAGCGGCGTGAGCGTCGCGATGTCGACGCCGAGCTTGGCAAGACGCTTGCGCATCACGAGATAGCCCCACCCGTCGGGCAAGCTATCTGACAGAAAACCGTGCAGGCCCGCAAACTGGCGGCCGCGGGCAGCCTGCATGCCGGGGATGGGGGGATAATAGAGGGCGCCGACAGCCAGATTGGCTGCAATCAATTCTTGTGACCATTCGAGTTGAGCAAGACCCCGATCCATGGCGAGGCGTCCGGCCGGCAGCGGCGGCTCAGCTGGACTGAACGCCAACGCGATCGAGAGTGGCGTGCCTGGCGCCATTTTCATGTGTTGCGACCTTGTCGTGGCGCGCGGCGACGACGTTTAGGTGCGGCTGCCGCCTGCGCCTGAAGCAACGCGTCGAGGTTGCCTGCTGCGGGTGCAGGGAAAAGCTGCGTGAGACCGTCCTCGCACCGAAGCACGATGGCGGCGTTCACGAGGTTCTCGATCGTGGCCTGGCCGATCGTTTCCATTCGCCGCCAGGTCCGGACCCCCATGCCGGCACGGGACGCAGCCTCTTCCTGCGACCAGCGCTGGGCCAGACGGCGGGCACGGATCGCAGAGCCAAGGTCACTCGAGAGCTCAGCTGGTGTCTTCAACATGAGGCCATATATGGCCCACCATTGCAGTTTGTCAAGATCAACAGGCCATATATGGCCTGTATCTGGAAAATGAAACGAGCGCGCTGGGAGCGATCGATACAGCTGGTGATCTGCAATGCGGCTGGACAACAGCGCAGGCCATCCGGCGTGCAGGTCTTGGGCGCGACATGCTGACGACGCAGAAAACGCCTGCAGATTTACCTACGCGGGTTGCCCAGCGCAAAGACCTGGATGGCGCCGCCGAGCGGCGGGGTAACCGTGGAGAAGCCGCGTTTTTTCCGGAAGGCCGTATAGCGCCGAGACAGATCGCCGATGTCGTTATTGCGCATGCCGACAACCACCGCGACATACTGGGTTTCGGCAATGCTATAGGTGATGACGCTTGAGCTTGGCAGGTTGTCGAGCGACGCTTGCCACAACAGCTTGCCATCGCGATCATCGAACGCCTTCAGCATCGGGTCGAGATCGCCAGCGAAGACGACGCCGCCGGCGGTCGCCA
>JANMWT010000274.1:0-4001 GCA_031394145.1 Alphaproteobacteria bacterium
GCCGCCGGCTGCACGGTCAGCCGACCCTAGAAGGCGCTGTCGCACTTCGACACGGCTGGGCCACTGATGCCGGGCCGGTTCAGAGCGCGGGGCCGCAGAACTCGCTGTCCGGCACCGAGAGGGGAGCACTCCCCATCCCGACCACTCGGACCGGCCGGTTCCGCACCTTCCTGCCGGTCAGGCCAAAGGTTACGAACGGCGGTTTCCGGGCGCAGCTGCGTCATAGCCGGCTGACATTACCAATGACCGGTTCCCAGCGCATTCCAGCCGAATGGACCAAAGGTTACGAATGCACGTTCACGCCTCAACTCGGTCAGTCGTAACAATTCGAGTTCTGGGGCGGATTCAACCTTCTTCCGGCGGTCCTGTAATCCTTGCAGCTACATCAGCGGGGTTGGCGCTTGCCGGATATCTTCCTCTCCTACAGCCGCGAGCGCCGATCAATCAACGGCAACCGTGACCCTCAGGAATGTCGCCGGAATTGAAGTCGTGTTTGGATCCGGACTCTTGTTCTGACTCCTGAACAGGGTTTCCAGCTCCCCGAGGAGTTCATCGGCCCGGCCATTCTTTTCGGCGGCGTCAAAGGCGTTCATGGTTGGGCCGTAGTAATTCCTGAATGCCTCCAGGAACCGGGATGGCGAGCCCGGAAAGTTGAACGTGTAGGTATCCCTCAAGAACGTAATGTTCTTCCGCGGAATTGCGGCGCCTCCAAACCGCTCAATGACGTTGTCCACGACGCCCCACGTCATGGGACTGACAAAGCCCTCCGGCGGGGGCGGCGAATATGCGGAGCTGATCTTCAGGATCTGCGCAACTAGGGTTGGATCGTTGGGAATCCAGTTTCCCATCACCACCCGCCCGCCCGGTCGGGTCACCCGCACCATTTCCTTGGCTACGTCGAACGGCTTCGGCGCGAACATGGCGCCGAAGATGCTGACGACGAGGTCGAATGAACCGTTCGCGAGGCCCTCGAGATTGGACGCATCGCCCAGCTGAAACCTGCAGTTCGCAAGGCCCTGTTCAGCAGCCCGCTTGTTGCCGGCTGCGACGAGATTGGCGGCAATGTCCACGCCCAGCACATCCGCTCCGAGTTTCGCTTCCGGCAACGCCGTCGTTCCATCGCCACATCCGAGATCGAGAACCTTGAGCCCCCTCGTGATGCCAAGTGCGCCGACCACCGCCTCGCCGCTCTCGCGCATACATTGGGCAATACGTGTGAAGTCGCCTTTTTCCCAAAGCGCCTTGTTCGGGTTCATTGTGGAACTCCATCTGTTCATCTGCGCGCGTGGGCAGAGTGCTCGATACGAAATCCGGTCGGACTGATCCGGCGGTACGAATTCAGAAACGGGTTCTCGTGGCTCAGCAGATCATTCGAGTGACCCGGCGAACGCTTCAGCATCAACCGGACCTTCAAAGGCGATGAACAGCGTGCACGGCTTGTCGCCCAGGCATGCCGCCTGATGCGCCATCTTCGCCGGACCATAGGCGTACTCGCCGGGTGTCAGCAGTTCCGCCGCCGTGCCTTTATAGCGCACGGTCAGCTGGCCTTCGACCAGAACCATGCGCTCCGGCGAGGTGTGGGAATGCGCAGGGATCTGATAGCCGCCGGGTACGCGCAGGAAGACGTCGGCATTGGGCCGTGCAGGGTCGCCATGCAGCACAGCGATCTGACATCCCGCCGGAAAGATCGGCGGACATGGGCCCCACTGTAGGCCAGCGCCCACGGTGCGCGTGATCGCGGTCTCCGGGCCTACTTGAGCGCTGCTGGTCGCACATGCGGACATGATCGCGCACGCGAAGACTGCAGCCGCAATGCCAAGTCTGGAAGCTCTGGCGTCGTTCATTGAATCCTCCTCTTGCCTTTCACCCCACGTCAACCGCCGGGTTCATCAGCAATGGCTTATCGGAGAGCGCGTGGCGGTGCTTGCAGACGGTCTGTAGAATTTCTGGAGATTGACGGCCCATGGGCTATGATTTCGGCCGATGATCCATGTTTTCGGGGATTTTGAGCTGGACACCGAGCGGGTTGAACTGCGCGAGAACGGCGTTGCGGTCGCCACCGAGCCCCAGGTCTTCGCTCTGCTCCGCTTCCTGATCGAAAACCGCGACCGCATGGTCACGAAGGACGAGATCGTCACCGCGGTCTGGAATGGCCGGATCGTCTCGGACTCGGCTATCGCCAGCCGGGTGAAGTCCGCCCGTCAGGCAATCGGCGACGACGGCCGAGCGCAGGCCATCATTCGAACCGTTCACGGCATGGGCTTCTCCTTCGTGGCCGATGTTATGACGCGCGCGGCAGTTTCTTTCGCCGGATCGCGCGAGACGGCCGGTGGCGAGCCGCGCCGGCATTCGCGGCCGAGCATTGCCGTGCTGCCATTTCGCCTAGTTGGAGCAGCGGAGCCGGGATTTCCGATCGCCGAAGCGCTGCCACATGATCTCATTACGGAGTTGTCGCGGCTGCACTGGCTGTTTGTGATCGCGCGGGGCTCGTCATTCCGCCTTCGCGGAGCTGACGCAAGACTCGACGAGGTGCGGAGCAAGCTGAACGTCCAGTATTGTCTGACCGGCATCGTCGAGATGTCCGGCAAGACCATGTCTGTCTCGGTCGAACTCAGCGACACGCAGGACAGGGGCATTGTCTGGAGTGAAAGGTTTCGCGCCGACATTGGCGCCGTCCACGAGATACGCGACCAGATCATCAATGCGGTAACGAGCGCCGTTGAAGTGAGGATCCCGTTCAACGAGGCGCAACGAGCGCTGCTGAAGTCGCCCGAGAATCTGGACGCCTGGTCGGCCTACCACCTGGGTCTGCATCACATGTATCGCTTCAACAAGGCGGACAATGACACTGCGACTGGCTTGTTTGAACGCGCCATCGCCATGGAGCCTGGCTTTGCGCGCGCCTATGCCGGGCTTTCATTCACGCACTTCCAGAACGCCTTTCTGCGCTACGCTGAGGATTCAGAGGCGACGAAGCTCGCGCAGACCTACGCATCGCAATGCCTTGAGAGGGATCCTCTCGATCCATTCGGGCATTTCACGATGGGCCGGGCGCACTGGCTGCGTGGCGATCTGGAAGCCAGCCTTCCCTGGCTTGAGCGCGCCAACTTGCTCAATCCGAACTACGCACAGGCGAAGTATTCCAGGGGATGGGCCGAAGCCCTGCTTGGGAGCGCCGACGCCAGCCAGGCCAACATCGCCGCCGCTCTTGCCCTGAGCCCGCTTGATCCGTTCGTCTATGGCATGTTGGGGGTTAGGGCCCTGTCTCACCTGGTGCTCGAAGACGCGGCGCAGGCGGCTGATTGGGCCGAGCGGGCGGCAAATTCACCAGGCGCCCATGCGCTGATCGAAATGATTGCGGCTGTCGCCCACGGCCTTAACAGCAACGATGCCCGCTCGAAGGCCTGGGCCGAATCTGCCCGTGCCCGTGCAGGACATCTGAGCAAGGCCGATTTCCTTCGCGCTTTCCCGTTTCGTGACCTGCCGACGAGAGAGCGCGTCACGGGAATGCTTGGCAGGCTTGGCTTCTAGCGATCAGGTGCCGACCGCTCCGGCGACCGTCGCAAATGGGCCCCAGCGCCGCCGTAACCCGGAAGGCGGCCATCCGGCTGAGTCGGCCAAGAGCTGCCAGTCGTCCTGCCCTAACGGACCCGGCTGAACTTCTTTAGCGTTCTTGGACGCCGGCCAGGCCCAGACGTGTCCGCATGCTCGGTGGCCGGCGTCGAAGAACGCCGAGGGTAGGAAACCGCGGGAGACGGGGTGGGAGCGCGCTATGGGGATTGTACGGCGCCGGCTGCGACCAGAGCGCTGGATCGGCGCCCTGCCCGATGCGCGAGGCAGGCTTCGGCGTCACTCACAAAGTATCCCTACGGCCTGAACCGCCTTGTGGGGCGGTGAGCGTTTCGTGATGCTGCGCGCTTAAGCCGTCCTTACGAGCGCACATAGCTGCACAGCATGACCCAAGTGACCTTGTTGACCGGGCCGGAACGGCGCAGGCGGTG
>JANMWT010000322.1:0-2589 GCA_031394145.1 Alphaproteobacteria bacterium
ACGAGAAAGCGAGCTGGTCTGACGCAGACCCAGCTCGCACAGCTCATTGGCAAAGACCAAAAGTTTATCTCGTTGATTGAGCGATCCCAACGCCGGGTCGACGTCATCGAGTTCTATGCGATCGCAAGCGCCATGAATGCCGATCCGGTGAAGCTTTATGCTGCGGTGGTCAAGCGGCTGCCGCGACAGGTCGATATCTAGCGATCTCGTCCATCGCAACGTTTTGGCAAGGGGACGGAGGGCGTCCTTCACGGTCGCGCTAGTCGCCATCCTTAAGGCCACTTCGCCTCCGCGTCGGCGATGCACCGGCCGGCGCGATGGCAGCTTTGGATCGTGACTCAGTCGCCTAACAACGCCACGCCCTGGTTGCGGACATTGCCGACGGCGGGGTTGGCGGGCCAGCCGCGCATGAGGTCGCCCGGACAGGGCTTCAGCAGGGCGAGATGGTCGCGGGTCTCGTGGGCGAGCCAGGTCCGCCGCTGGATGCGATCGAGAATCACCGGCATCGATGTGGCGAGACCCGCCACCACGGCGTTGGCCTCGGTGGTGATGATCGCGAAGGTGTCGAGCTCCGATCCGTCGATCATCGCGCGGGTCCACAGGCCGGCGAAGCAGAGCCACGGCTCATCCCGCAGCGCGAACGCGAAAGGCGTGCCGTTCGACCACGCATAGAAGCCCGAAGCCGGCACGAGGCATCGGCCATGGCGGAAGGCGCCAGAGAAAGCTGCGCTGTCGGCGACCTGATCGGCCCGTGCGGTGAAGGATGAAAACGGCCTCTCGCCGAACGTCGCCCGCGGCCCCGCCCACACCGGGATCAGCCCCCAGAACGCTGGCAGCATCATGGCGCGGCCAAGCGGCGCGTAATCGCCTTCATAGAGGCCGGGTTGCGATGCCCGGATGATCGGGCAGGGCTGGCTGGGCGCGATGTTGTACTGCGCCTCCGGCGGCTCGATCCCCTCCGGCGGCGCAAGATCGATGGCGGCGCGATACGCCTCCCAGGAAATCTCGCGACGGAAGAAGCGGCCGGTCACGCTTCACATCACTTCCTGACGGGCACGAACGCCGTCGGGCCCATGCCGGCTTCCTGGTAGACGACGTCGCTGGTGGAGGCCTCTGCCCAGTGCGGCGCGTTGGCCGGAACGGTGAACACGGCGCCGGCGGGGTAGAGCTTCGCCTGGCTCATGTCCACCGTCTCGCCGAAGCCGTAATACACCTCTCCCGACACCACGGTGAGGATGCGCGTATCGGGATGCGTGTGTGGCGCGATGCTGCCGCCCTTGGCGACGTGAACACGGATCGTATAGAGCCCCGCTGCGGCCTGCGCCCCGGCGACGGTGGCCGCCTCGGCCGATACCGCCGACCCCATGGGCGCGAACTTCACGCCCTGCGTCCATGAATTGGCGGCGGGAGGCGCTGCAACCGGCGCATGCGCGCACGCAGCGATTCCAGCGGCGACAATCAGACTGACGAGCAGGCTGACGGGCAGGCTGGCAAGCAGACGGGCAGGGCGGGCGATGTGCATGAATTGCCTCAAGTCAGCGGGACGGGTTCGAGGTTGCGGGCTAGTAGTGCGGTGGCGGTTCTTCGCGGGGATCGCGCGCCGGCGCCAGGTTAGCGGAGGCGAGGCGGTCGGTCAGCGCCTTGATCTCCCGCGACAGCCTGTCGATGACCTTCCACTGCTCCGTCACGGTAGCGTTGAGGTCATCGATGGTCTCGTCCTGATGGACGATGCGCATCTCCAGGGCGTCGAGGCGTTCGGCCTGTGTCATCAAAGCGGTCATGGGGGTGAGATTAGTCGGATCGCCTCCGCCGCGCGATCCCTGGCGCATCTTAATTACTCCCCGCGCGCTGCTCGCTGCGCTTGCCGACAGACAGTTCCTTGCCGACCTCTGCGAATGTCTCGTTCAGGTCGGCGAAGCCGAGCCTCTGACCGCTCAGGGTTTTCCCAGGGTGCGCAAGCGGGCGAAATTTGCGATGCTGCGGCCGGGAGCGGCATGGGGGGATTGGATGCGCGGCGTGTCGGCGGGGCTTGTCTGCCCGTTCGCGTGGCTGGGCGCAGGGGTTGAGGTGCTGCAGCTCAGGCGGCCTCCGACGGGCCGGGAGACAAGCCCGGCGGACGCCTGCGCGACGGGCCCGGCTTGTCGGTCACCGAAGAGAACGATGTCTTCGACATCATCGGCGACCACAGCGACCGCTACTCTACGCAGGGCCTCAAGCTCGCCTACCTGACGCCGGCGACCACCAACGGCGACAGCGGCCTTCTGCAGAAGCTCGCGAGGTTCGGCTTGTTCACCGACGGCAGCAAGGCTCCCGAGGCGCGCGGGACGCTGGGCATTGGCCAGCAGATCTACACGCCGGAAGCCATCCATATCGCTACGCCCGATCCCAATGACCGGCCCTATGCGGGCTGGCTCTATCTCAGCGCTGGCGGCGTCGCCTACGACGACACGAATCTCACCGCCGTTGAGCTGCAGGTCGGGCTGGTCGGCCCGTCGGCGCACGGGGGCGACACCCAGAACGGCTATCACAAGCTGATCAAGGCGGCCGAGGCGCTGGGCTGGCGCCAGCAGCTGCACGATGAGCTGGGGG
>JANMWT010000339.1:0-3943 GCA_031394145.1 Alphaproteobacteria bacterium
ATAGCCGAAGACGAAATTGGTGCCGGCCTTGGTAGCGGCCTGCAGCGCGTTCATCGCCACCGTGCCTTGGGCGAGAGCATCGCGCAGCAGCGGCACGCCATAGAACAGCAATGCGAAGAACAGCTGGATTGCGGTTGCGCCGATGACCACGCGCCATGGAAACGCCTTGCGGTTTTCCGAGACCGCCCAGCAGACCGCAAAAATGACGACCAGCCCCAGAAGGGCGCGGCCATTGTCCCAGCCCCACACCATATTCTTCAACATTCGCCCCGCCTGACCCCTGGTGGTTATTTGCCGTGCAATTCGTCGGCGAGAGCGTTGGCGCCGTAGACCTTGCGCAATCCCTCAAACAGAATCGGACTGGCGATTGCGACCGTGCGATTCAGCGCCGGGTTGAAGCCATACGCGCCTCCGAGGGAATAGATGTTTCCGTCAAACACCAGTCCGACGACCCGGCCCTGCCGATCCAGCATCGGCGAGCCGGAATTGCCCCCGATGATGTCGTTGTTGGACACCATGTTCATCTGGGTCGTCGGCGCAAGCTTGGCCTTGGCTCCAGCCCACATGACCCCGAGATTGAACGGAAACGCGCCAGTCGCCCGCTCCCACAATCCGGAGACATAGGTGAAGGCCGGGACCGCACCGTGAACCGGATCGATCCAGCCCTTCACCGCGCCATAGGACAAGCGCAGGGTGAAGGTGGCGTCCGGATCGACGTCTGCTCCCATGACCTCGAACCGCAGTTCGGCGATTTTCGCGGAGGCCACCGACAGCGGCCCGGTGACCGTGCTCTGGTATCTGAGGCGGGCCTCGCGGGCGGCTTGGTCGACCGTCCGCGCCAGCACGATGGCTGCGTCGTTGGAGGTCGCGACCAGCGCGGGATTGTCCCACAGCTTGCGCCGTACAGCGGGATCTGCGAGCTGCGACGACGACACGATATCTGCGGCGATCTCCGCGGCCGAGCGTTTACCGAACAGCGCCTTCACCGCTGCAGTGTCGGGTCCGAGATATTCGCGAGACTTGTCGAGCCAGAATTCGATCTCGAGCTGCTCCAGTGCAGGATGGACCGGCGCCTCCGCCAAGGTCGTACGTTGAAGTGATGGCAACCGCGCGGCGGTAAACTCCGCAAGGCGCTGCCCATCCGGCTTCGGTCGTTCCGCCGCAGCGCGCACCAGACGCCGCGCATCCGCGAGCAGGACTGATCCATCGCCGAAGTGCATTTCCAGGACCTGGTAGGACAGCGAGGCGCTCTGCTGTGACTTGACGATTTTCTCGATGTCGCCGAACGGGTCGCCATACTTGGCCTTCAGGCCCGGTCGGGTCGTGAGCTCATCGCGCAGCCGCTTTTCTTCGGCGATTTTGGTCGCGAAGAAAGTTGGTTCGACCAGCGCGCCGCGCTCACCCTTGAACACCTTGACCGAATTCTCGACACTGTTGAGCGCATCGAGCGTCTGGCGCGCTTCTTCCTCGCCCTTGGTGGATTCAGTAAGCAGCGACCCGCGCATCTGGGCGAGATACTCGACGCGCCACGGCAAAAAATGATCGCGTTCAAATTCGAGCTGGGCGACGGTCATCAGCCGGTCGGTCGAAGCGGGATGACCTGTGACAAATACCAGTTCGCCTTCCTTCGCACCGTCAGGATTGAGTTTCAGCGGGTCGGCGAAAGCGACCGGCTTGCCGTCTCGATAGAGGCGCAACACCGACATGTCGAAGTCGTAGCGTGGAAAATTGAAATTATCCGGGTCGCCGCCAAAATAGGCCGCCTGCTGTTCGGGCGCAAAGACCAGACGCACATCTTCGTAGCGATCATAGCGATAGAGCTTGTACTGGCCGCCTCGGTAGAGCGTCACCACCTGGCAGCGTCTCGCCGGGTCCTCGCGGCAGCCTTCGCGCTCGATATCAGCAATTTCGGCGCGGCGACCGGAGGCGACATCCTGAGGGGCCGTCTCGGCGGTCGATCGCTTTATCCGATCAGTGACGTCGCTGATCGATTGCAGGATCGACACCTCGAATGCCGGACAGATCCGTTCGTCCTTGTGGGCGAGCGCGAGAAAGCCCTTTGCGGAAATGTCGTTGCCGGCCGAAGACAGGGCCTGCAGACAATCGGCCACACAGTGATGGTTGGTCAGCACCAGTCCGTCTTTCGAGACGACGGACCCCGAACAGCCTCCTTCGAGCCTCACCGACGCTTTCTGGACCCGGTCGAGCCACGCCTTGTCCGGTGCAAAGCCGTAGGCTGCCTTCACCTTGGCGGCCGGAAAGTTGTCAAAAGTCCACATGCCCTCGTCGGCGCGAGCTGCAAGGCCGATTGCGACAGGCAGGAAGAGCGCGAGAATGGTCGCAGCGAGATTGATGCGCATACAGGCGGCCTCGAAATGCATTTGGACCCCGCAGGGACCCTAGCAGCGCCCGGCCTTCGCTCAAGCCGCATTCACTGAACCCAGCGACGCTACGGCGCCCCGTCATTCAGGCATTCCCTCTGGAACGATTTCCGCGCGAGCCCGTTCTAAACGGCAACATGGGGCTGTTTTCTACGACCTCCCCCGCCTCCGCCCGGATCGAAGCATCCGGGCGTTTTTTTGACCATCGCCAAGTCCGGCAAGCGCGACCTCCGCCTCAGCCTGGCCCAGCGCCATCTCGAGCCCGGGCCGACTGTGCTGATCAGTCAGCAATGCAAGTAACGCGACAGGGATAGGTAGAAGGCCACGGCCTCCTCGTTCTTACTGTTATATCACAAATACGGGACGATTTTCCTCGCCGCGCTCGCGACGCTCATTGCATACTAGCCAGGAGTTGCTGGACAGAAGCAGGGGGTCGGGCGCGGGGGACAGGAGCAGGGGGCAGCAGCGCGGGCGCTCGTCGGCCCGCCACCCCAGGGCCGAAGCCGGCCGGCGATTGGCGACCCGGGAATCGCGATCTTCTTAGGGCTCTACCAAGCCTGCTGACCATCGGCCTTCAGGTACATCGACTGTTTCGGCTTCGCCATCACGCGCTCGACCATCGGCGCGAAGGCCTCCAGCGGCATCGACTTGTAGGCTGGATCGAAGGCCGGCTGGTCGAACAGGTGGCAGAACTGGGCGCACGCTTCGAAGTGGGGATGACCGCGGAACTGGTCGCGTGTGTTCCGGTCGAGCCCGATGTGCTGCCAGAAATAATAGCCCTGGAAGATACCGTGCTGCTGCACGATCCAGAGGTTCTGCTCCGACACGAATGGCTTGAGGATCGCCGCCGCGATGTCCGGGTGGTTGTAGACGCCGAGCGTGTCGCCGATGTCGTGCAGCAGGGCGCAGACGACATACTCTTCATCCTTGCCCGCCTGGTGCGCCATGGTGGCGGTCTGCAGCGAGTGCTCGAGGCGCGTCACCGGGAAGCCGCCGCAGTCGCTCTCCAGCAGCTTGAGGTGAGTGAGGATGCGACTGGCATGGTCGGCCTTAAATGGCTCGCTCGCAGCGCGGATCTTGTCCCAGTCCTCCTCGGTGGATTCGAGGAACGACTTGAAGGTGGCCCGACCCAATGGCTCGTGGTGGGGGTCGATCGGCGGCATCGTCTTGAGATCGTCAGCCATGGGCAGCTCCGGAACGCTCTTGGTGGGCGCGGCGAGTCATTTGCTGGCCCAGGATCTGGCGAAGTCTAGCACTTTTTCCCGATTGTATGAATCACCCTTTTCGAGGGGCGATGTAGCCTGGCTTTTCAGGAACGTCCCGTCCGATTCCAGCACAAAAAAATGCGGATAGCCGGGGATTCTCGGGTATTCGCCGAGGAAGGTCATGTTTGGCCGGTCGGCGCTGTAACTCACCTTCACCACGACAAAGGACTGCCTGAACGCTTCGGTTATTTCCGGCGAGGCGGCGATGAAGCGGTCGAGGATGTGGCACCAGATGCACCAGTCGCCGCCGACCTCGATGAGGATGCGCCGGTCGAGGACAGTCGCTGCGGTGATCGC
>JANMWT010000354.1:0-4425 GCA_031394145.1 Alphaproteobacteria bacterium
CGCTGACGGCGGCGATGGCGCAAACAGGCTTCGCGCAGGAGACGACCTCTGGCGTGCACGGCACGGTCAACCTCGCGTCCGGCGCACCGGCGCCAGGGCCACGGTCACGCTGACGGACACGCGTACGGGCCTAACCCGCACCGACAAGACCAACAGCGTCGGCGCGTTCAACGTCAACAATCTCAATGTCGGCGGCCCCTACACTCTCTCGATCGCCCAACCCGGTCAGCAGCCCATTCGTGTCGACGGCATCGCGATCAACCTTGGCTCTGAAACCAACGTCAACCTGAAGTTCTCGGGCGCTGTCGCCGCCGACGTCATCGTGATCAGCGCCACATCCTCGAACAGCGTCGCGCAGGATGCAGTCGGCCCCACGGCATCGTTCGCCCTTGCCGATCTTCAACATGCTCCAGTCATCAACAATGACGTCAAGGACGTTCTGAAGCTGGATCCGCGTATCTATCTCGACGAGAGCTTCGGCGGTGCGGTTGGAAACGACCGCATTCAGTGCGGAGGCGCCCACCCGCGCTTCACCAGCCTCACGGTTGACGGCATCACCATGTCCGATGGTTTCGGCATCAGCGCCAACAACTATCCTTCCGAGCGCATGCCGTTCCCGTTCGAGGCGATCAACCAGGTTTCGGTCGAGCTCGCCCCGTTCTCAGTGCTGTATGGCGGCTTCACGGGCTGCAACATCAACGCAGTCACCAAATCGGGAACCAACAAGTTCCACGGGTCGCTCTATTACGACTACACCAATGACGGCCTGCGCAGCCACCGCACGCTGAGCCAGCTCACCCGGATCCAGGGCCACCAGCGCAACGATCGCATTCCGTCATTCGAAGAGAAACGCTATTCGGCGACGATTGGCGGACCGATCATTGAGGACCATCTGTTCTTCTTCGGCGCCTATGAGAAAGCCGAGTTCTCCAACTTCTTCACGCGCGGCCCCGCCGGGTCTGGCGCCCCCGTCACCCCATCGGGCCTTGACCAGGCGACCTATGATCGGATCGTCGCCGCCGCCAAGAGCGTGTACGGGTATGATCCGGGCGGCACCACGCTGTCCTCGCCGCAGACCGACGAGAAATACCTCGCTCGCGTCGACTGGAACATCAACGATCGCCAGCGCGCCGTGTTCTCGTATGACCACTCGAAGGCGTTCCAGCTGATCGAATCCAACAGCGGGGCGACCTCCTTCGAGTTGTCCTCTCACCTTTACAAGCGCGGCGGCGAGCTCGACGCCTTTAACGCCGAGCTGTTCTCCGACTGGACCGACAATTTCTCGACCGAGCTGCGTTTTGGCAAGAACGATTGGGACGGCACCGTCAGGTGCCAAGGCGGAACCCAGTTCGGCGAGGCGCAAATCAACCTCTCTTCGGGCACCAGCGTCTATCTGGGTTGCGACCGCAGCCGCCAGGCGAATGACCTCAACTATTCTGTCACCAGCGCGGTTGCGAACGGCACCTATCACGCCGGCGCGCATACCTTGCTGGCTGGCTATGAACTGCGCCGGTACGACATCTTCAACCTGTTCCTGCAGATCGCACAGGGCACCAACACGTTCAGCGGCGGACCCGGCGTCGGCCTTACCGATGGATTGTTGAACTTCGAGCGCGGCTACGCCACCACCATCGCCTATTCCAGCGCGGCCGGCACAAACAACGTCACCGACGCCGCCGCAGCATTCGGTTACGACATCCACACCGGCTACCTGCAGGACAATTTCAAGGCTGGATCGTTCGGCATCACGGCCGGTGTGCGGTACGAGCTTTATGCGAGTTCCGACAAACCGCGTTACAACGCGCGCTTCGTCTCGCGTTACGGCCATGCGAACACGAAGAATTTCGACGGGCTTTATGTGATCCAGCCGCGGCTGGGAGCGACGTGGGATGTCACCAACGACATCAAGCTTCACGCCGGCGTGGGTCTGTTTTCCGGCGGCGATCCCAACGTCTATCTCGCCAACGGCTATTCCAACGACGGCATCACGCAGATTTCAACCACCGCACAGATCCCCGCCTCGGGCCCGGCCACGACTTTCGGCGTACCGGTCGCGATTGGCGTGACACGCGTGTTCGACCTCTTCTCGCCGTCGGGGACCTACAAGAACGACGAGCGCACGGCGCCCACGATCAACGGTATCGGCGCGATTTGGGGTATTCCGACCGGCCGATTTTACCACGGTCGCGGGCGCCGGCGCACAGGACAACCCGACCCAAGCGGTCGATCCTAATTTCCAGTTTCCCGCAGCCTGGAAGTTCGACATCGGCGGTTCCTGGAACGTCGATGTTCCGTTCATCGGCAAGGACGTCTTCATCACAGCTGACTGGCTGTATTCGCAAGACAAGTACTCTGTGAACGTGATCGACCTCACGCTCCAGCGGGTTGGCGCCGCACCAGACGGGCAGGCTGTCTACCGCCGCATCGACAAGTCGAACCCAGCCTGCATCGCCAGCCCGGGTACGGTGACCGCGCTGAGCCCGGTGGCCGGCTGCGTGCGCACGACTTCGGACCTTGAGCTGACCAACAACCCCGGCGGCTACCAATCGGTGATCTCGTTCGATGTCACCAAGAGCTATGATTTCGGGCTCGATTGGACGCTGGGTTATGCCCACACCGATTCAAGAGACCGGACGCCTATAACTTCCTCGACCGCGTCGTCCAACTACACCAACAACACGGCGGTCGATTTCAACAATCTGAGCCTGGCCAACTCGAACTACGAGATTCCGAACCGGGTGACGCTGCAGCTTGCGTATCACCACGCCTTCTTCGAGAACTTCAACACCCGCGTCACGCTGACCGGGCAAGCCTATCAGTCGAAACCCTACACCTTCACGTTCGCCTCATTTAGCGGCGTCGCGGGCGTCTTCGCCAGTGACGGCGCCTTTGGCGACAACACCTCGTTTGCTCACCCGCTCTATGTCCCGAAAGCGCCCGGCGCCGCCGATGACCCGCTCGTGACCTATTCGGCCGCCTTCCTGGTCAAGAACGGCCCCAATGACATGTCCGGCCTCGATGAACTCAACCAGTTGATCGACGCCTACCACCTGCCGCGCGGCGCGACGCTCAGTCGCAACCAGTTCGAAGGCCAATGGAGCAACAAGTTCGACCTCAAGTTGGAGCAAGAACTGCCCGGCGGCTTCGCTGGCGCCAAAACCACGGGCTTCCTCACCATCGAGAACGTCGGCAATTTGTTGAACGACCATTGGGGTCAGGTTTACGAGGCGGCTTTCCCGTCGCGGTCGGCGACGGTTGCGGCGAGCATCAATTCGTCCGGGCAGTACGTCTATCAGTATCCAAGCAACTCGAACGCTTCGAGCAACTCGCTGATCACGTCCAACCCGCCTGCCTGGGTCGCGAAAGCCGAGCAGATCGTGCCCGGCGCATCGTACTGGACCGTCAAGTTCGGCGTGAAGTACGCGTTCTGATCCTCGGACTTTTTGTTGAACTGCGGAAAGGGCGGCCCATCGGGCCGCCCTTTCTGGTTAGCGCCTCCGGGCCCTTGTTCCGCTGCCCAGCAATGCTAGAGCGGGCGGCATGAGCGCATCTCTTCATCCGCCCGCAGAATGGTCGCCTCACGCGGCGATCTGGACCGCCTGGCCAGCTGATCCGGACATCTGGCCCGGCAATTTCGAGGCCGCCCAACGCGAGGTCGGCGCGATGATCCGCGCGCTCAGCGCTGATGGCGGCGATGGCCGCAAGGGCGATACGGTTCGCGTGCTGGCCAATGGTCCCGAGGCGATGTTGTCGGCCGAGCGCATGATCGGCGATTACGCCGAAGTCGTTCCGGCGCGCTATGGCGACATCTGGCTGCGCGACATTGGGCCGATTTTCCTTGCCACTGACCGCTGCCTGACATTCGGATTTAACGGCTGGGGCTCGAAATTCATCTACGAGCACGACGACGAGGTCGCCGAATTCATCGCCAGCCTCGCGGGCGCCACATCGGCGAGCTTTGCGCGCATCATGGAGGGCGGGGCGCTGGACTGGGATGGCGAGGGCACGGTCCTGACCACGCGCGAGTGCTTGCTCAATCCCAACCGCAATGACTGGGACCAGGCCGGCGCCGAGGTTTTCTTGCGCGAGGCGCTGGGCGCTCAAAAAGTCATCTGGATCGAGCGCGGCCTCGCCAACGATCATACCGACGGCCATGTCGACAATGTCGCGCGCTTTGTCGCGCCGGGCGTGGTCGTCTGCCAGTCGCCCGCCGGCGCGGATGACCCCAACGCCGCGGCGCTGGAGGCGATCGCCGCCGGGTTACGGGAGGCGCGTGATGCGCGCGGCCGAATGCTCCAGGTCATCCCCATCCCCTCGCCCGGCCGGGTGACCGGCGATGAGGGCGATGTCGCGCCTGCCAGCCACATGAACTTTCTGATCGGCAACGCAACAGTGGTGGTTCCTACCTACGGCACGTCCAGCGCG
>JANMWT010000368.1:0-3044 GCA_031394145.1 Alphaproteobacteria bacterium
GTCGCAACTTCCCTATCCCGAGATTGCACAGGTCCGACACGGCCATATCCGCTGGAATGAGATCAAGGCAGTCGTGAGCCCAGAGGTCTGGGCGTATTTCAAATTCGCGTTCGTTCGCAATCCGTGGGAGCGGTTGGTTTCCTATGCGGCCTTCATGCATCGTCAGGACGGCGCCTTCAGCGCCGATCCGCGCGGCGCGATGGAGCGGGTTCTGGCTGACCCTGCGCATCACGCCAAGATCGTCTTCCGCCCGCAGCATGAGTTCATCTGCGACGAGGAGGGACGGGTGATGGTCGATCTTCTCGGCCGCCACGAAACGATGCAGGCATCCTACGACGCCATCTGTGCACGCCTTGGCCTTCCAACCCAGCCATTGCAGCGGGTCAACGCCTCGACGCACGGCCCGTGGCGCACCTATTACACCGAGGCGCTGAAGGCCCGCGTTGCGGAGATCTATGCACGCGACATCGAGATCTTCGGCTATAGCTTCGATGCTTAACGCCGGGCCTGGGGCCGGGCTCTATTCCGCGTGAACGGCTTGCGGCGAGAAGGCGCGCGATCGGTGGACGTCGTTGAGCCGATTCTCGTCACGCTCGTCGATCGCCTGAACCAGCACCACGGCAGTAGCGTCAAGGAGGGCGCTGAGCAGGGCTCGAAATTCGGCGACCGATTTGTCGTGGAAGGCGCGGGTCAAGAAGCGGGCCGAGGCCAACAGGCGCTCAGGGCCGCCCTCAGGGGCTTCATCCGGGAGGCGCAAGGTGGCGCCCGGATAGAGGATGTTACGCGCGAACCATTCATTGTCGCCGCCGCGCAGCTTGACGCGGGCGTGGGCCGCGCCGCCCCAGGTTTGATGCACCAGAAGGCGTTGAACCTTCTTGCGTTCGCCGCCGCCGGGCAGGCGGTCGCGAATGGCGGCGAGCATCAGGATCAGCGCCGCCATGCGCTGTTGACCATCGATCACGGGTCGCGCGCCCGAGGCGGAACGCCCCAGCATGACCGAGCCAAGATAGAGACGTCCGGCCATCGGGCCGCGCGCGGGCAGCTGCCCGGCTAGATCTTCGAGGTCGAGCAAAAGATGCGCAAGTTCCGGGGCGCCCCAAGCATAGCCCCGGCTGAGGGGAGGAGCGGCATATCGATGCGCGCCTGACAAAAGCGTACGCACCGTAACCGTGCTGGCCCGCTTGACCTGCTTCATGGATGACACCCGAGCGCACCGTCGCCGCCCAGCCCCGGGATGAGTGAAGTATTAACATCACACGCAAGCGGACGCCAGTTTCAAATTGAAGAATGAGAAAAAAATGTTGCATGCAAGACTCACTTCGACGCGTCGGGCGGCGGCGCGGGTTCGCGTGCAAGCGTCGACGTCGAGCGCGCGGTATTTGGCGCGATGTATTTGGCGCGCCCGCAATTGAGCGACACCGTCAGGCAATTTGTCGCCGCGATCGCGTTCGAGGCGCCTCAGGCGCACACGGACGTGAAAGATCAAACCTGTCGCGAACCGACGGTCCCGAAACGAAACCAAGACATCGAAATCAAGACAGACACAAAGACAGACACCAAGACAGAGAAGACCAAGACAGAGACAAGCGGCAGGCGGTGGTCGCGAGCCAAAGATGGGGGCCCGTCTCCGGATGTTGGGACACGCCTTTTGGGTTTGGAGAACGGCGAGCCTGTCGGGATCGCGAGGTCGTGGCGAGGCCGCCTCACACGCAGCGCGGACCCGTGCGCGGGGCGGCGGCGGGGATCGGCGGGGTCCTGGCGCATGGCTTCGAACGCCGCTGCTCCCCAAAACGTGCAGATAGGCTGACCCGGCGTCATGCTTGCGCCGACCTGACGTAGGCGTAAGCATGCCGCCCGAACGCCCCGCGAGCCCGACATGCGAGGCGCAGGAGGAGGCGTCTTCAATGAGAACTCGTTTGTTGGCTTGTACAGCGCTCGCGGCCGCAGCGCTCATCGGCGCCGGCGGCGCATTTGCGCAGTCTGCGCCCGGTTACGCCGTCCCGCACACAGCGGATGGCCGGCCCGATCTGCAAGGCTTCTGGAACAACACCTCGATCACCAGCCTGCAACGCTCGCCGGATGCAAAAACGCTGGTGGTGGACGAGAAGGAAGCCAAGCGGCTGACCAACCGCAACATCCTGATCGTGCTCGGCAAACAGGACCAGGCGACCAATGGCCAGGATCCGAACAACACCAAGCTGCTCGAGGACAAGAACAACGACAAGGGCTACAACTCCTTCTGGATCGATCCGGGCAAGAGCCTCGCATTGGTCAAGGGCGAGTACCGCTCGTCCTGGATTGTTGAACCGGCCTCAGGGCGCATCCCCTACAAACCGGGCGCAGCGCGCGGCGGCGGCTTTGCGCAAGACAATTTCGACGGTCCCGAAACGCGGCCGCAGGCCGAACGCTGCATTCTTGGCTTCTCGGGCTCGTTCGGTCCGATCATGCAGAACGGCATGTACAACAATACCATGCAGATCGTGCAGTCGCCCCACGCGGTCGCGATCGAGGTCGAGATGATCCATGATGTGCGGATCATCCCGATCGTCGCCAGCAAGGCCGACGTTCACCATTCCAACATTCCAAGATGGGGTGGGGATTCCATCGGCTGGTATGAAGGCGACACGCTGGTGGTCGAAACCACCAACGTCCATCCCAACCAGCGCGGCATGATCTCTTCGGCCGGCAAGCTGACCGAGCGCTTCTCACGCTGGAACGAGAAACAGGTGCTCTACAGTTTCGAGGTCGACGATCCCTCGCTCTACAGCCAGGTGTGGAAGGGCGAGGAGGCCCTGAATACGGCGCCGCCGCTCTATGAGTATGCCTGCCATGAAGGCAACTACGCCATGAAGGGCATCCTTGCCGGCGCGCGCGAGCTTGAGTCGAAAGGCATCAAGCCGACCATGGGCCCCGGCATCGCGGCCGGCCTGGTGCTGCCGCGCGACGATGCGGGCGGGGAATAGACTTTCCTGATGGGCTAAGATTCCCGAGGGCGCGCTGCAAGGCGCGCCCTCTTCTTTGGGCGGCGCTTGGTTTGGGCGGCG
>JANMWT010000381.1:0-3557 GCA_031394145.1 Alphaproteobacteria bacterium
TCGCGCGCGCGCCGCGCCTCACCCTTGACGTTTTCGCTTGCAGCCGCCTCTTCGGACCAGGCGACGACGACAACCTTGGCTTCGGCCAGGGCTGTTTCGATTGTCTCTTCCCAGGGCGCGTTGGGCGGAATGTCATCATCCCACCAAACGCTCAGGCCCGACGCACGCAATTGCGAGACGACCTTGAGCACATCGTGCTTGTCGTCGCGCTTGTAGCTGACAAAGACGTCGCTCATCCCGCCGCTCCCCGACCGGGGATATCTCAAGGCGATCCGGCCCGCATGAGCCAAATACCCGAAGACCCGCGCTAACGCGGCGTAAAGCGTACCCCGACGTCCCTGACCATCAACCGAATGAGACCCTTAGTCGATACCAAAAGTGGTGGTCATCTGCGTCGCCCGCGCGAGGATGCGCCTGGTTCGCCATGAGCGCGAACTTGATCTGCGCGTGGTGCTGGCCATGGCGCTTGGTGGAATCCCGGCGGTGCTTGTGGCGGCATTCGTTGTGAAGGAGATGCCGTTGGACATCCTTGGTGGCTCGTGGTGGCCGTGGTGGCTTACGCGGAACTATCGCTGTTGCGCTCGGCGTGGCGGTCGACCGTCCCGACTGTCGCCGCGTCGGAGGAGTAGGCGAAGCGGGCGCGCCCAATCAGATCGTCGCCGACCTGCGCGAACATGCGATCAAGCAAGGGCGGCGCTGCAGACGGGCAGCGACGGGGGGCGACGTTATTTTGAAAGGCGCCCCTTAGGTGCGACGATCATGGCTTGAGCAGGGCCTGCTGAACCTCGTGCGCTTCGCTGGTGTCGCGGTGCACCCCTTCACGGATGACACGGGTCGTGACCTCATCAAGATGACGCGAGAGGTCGGCATTGAGTTCTTGGAACTCGGGCCAGAGAACTTGATCGACAAACGCTTTCGGGACACGCAGCATCACCGTCGTGGTTTTTTGCCGATGCAGACGATACGGTTTCATGCCATAGCGTCGGCATAAAGCCAGGAACAACTGGCGGGTCCACTGGTCAGGCAAGGAGAACTGCATCTCGATTGGGGGATCGCTGCGCTCCAGTTCAGCCAAGCGGGCGCGGATGCGTTCAAGGCCGGCCTCGGCGGCCATCTTCTCGCCAGGCGTACCGGCGCCGACGAACAGGGCTTCGAGTTTGCGCAGTTTCTCGCGCAAAAGCATTTCGTCGTTCATGCCCGCCTCCTTTTGCCAAGCCGACCTGGTGAAGATGCGCTTCAGGCACGTCAACCGCCCCGCAGTCAATCGCGGTAGCCTTAAGCTGTCTGGCTCAGCGAGGCGCTGGCCTTCTCATGTCACGCTATCCCGCGGCGACTGCGCGTCGATTTTGTCTACCGGATGATCGGCGACGCAAACGAGGTCGTTGGCGAGCCAAGCCTGCGGTTCACCTTGATCGATCATGGCGGTGACGATGAGCGAAGCGCGGCATCGCCTCAACGCCGTTCAGTACGACGCACATTGGGCCATTTTGCGACGATTTTGAAGCCGCTGACTGGCCTGTCTGCTTGCTTGATGGAAAACACCTCTGGTAGGTGGCCCGCGAAAGGCAGTTTCGGCGCGATCCGGATCCCAGCTCACGCCATCTAAGGCGCTGGTTCCTCCGATGACCCCCACCAATTGCGGACATTCGGGTGCAGCCCCGGAGCGGCGCGGATCGCGCTGCGAGAACGCGCCAGCCTTGACGCCCGTTCCGATTTCCCGGTGAGCGCCTGCGCGGATTGAAGCGGATTGACGCGCCGCAACAATGACAAGCTCGAGGGCTTATCGCATACCCGCTGGCGTAATCGGCGCGACGGGAGGTTCAGATGGGTCTGAAGGTGGCGGTATCCTGGAAGCGGCGCATTGCGGGCAGCCTTGCCGCTGCATCCTTCATCGCTGGCGCCGCCTGGGCGCAGACGCCTACAACGGGAACCAGCGCCGAGATTCTGTTTCAGAGCCGCTGCGCGTCATGCCACGAACCAAATATCGAGCGAGCGCCGTCGCGCGCCACGATCGCCCTGATGTCGCCTGCACAGATCGTCGGCGCGCTGGACGGCGGCGTCATGGCGCCGATGGCGGCGGGCCTCTCGAAGGCTGATATTGATGCGCTGGCCGCCCATCTGGGCGCAGCTGCTTCAGCGCCGTCGACACTGACCTCGGCGTCGCGCGAACCTGTCGCGCCAGCCGGGCTCGACCCCACTGCGAAGCCCGTCGAATGGCTCGCCTACCATGGCGACTACGCCAGTCGGAACTACTCGCCGCTCGAGCAGATCAACAAGGACACGGTCAAGACTTTGCACGTGGCCTGGCGGCAGTCGCTGACGCCTGATGTCGCCCGGGAGTCGGCGCTTAAACCGCCGCCGCCATCTAGCAACAACGAGACCACGCCGCTCATGGTGGGTGGGCTGGTCTATTTCAGCACCGGTATCGGCGGCGTCGCCGCCCTCAATCCTGCTTCCGGCAAGGTGGTGTGGAACGTCGACGCCCTCCTCGCCGAGAACCCCGCATCCGCGGACGACGCGCGGCGGGTCGGCGGGGCCACGCGGGCGTTGGCCTACTGGCCGGATGGCGGCGATGGGCGGATCATCGCCCTGGTCGGCGGCCGGTATCTGAACGCCCTCGACGCCAAGACCGGAAAACGCATCGCGGATTTCGGCGTCGATGGCCAGGTGGACCTGCGCAAGGGGCAGGAGCGTGGAGACTGGTTCGCTTGGCGCACCGGGCCGACGATGATCATTCGTGGCGTCGTTATCATCGGATCGGTGGTCAACGACATCAACGCCGCGCGTGGCGTGCAGTTGAAAACAGCGCCGCCGGGCGATGTCCGCGGCATCGACGCGAAGACCGGCAAGCAGCTGTGGATTTGGCATTCCATCCCGCACGCTGGCGAAGCCGGCAATGAGACGTGGCTGGAAAAGTCGTGGGAATATACCGGACACACAAACGTCTGGGGCGCGATGAGCGGGGACGAGGAATTGGGCATGGTCTACCTGCCCGAGACCACGCCGACCAACGACTGGTATGGCGGCAAGCGACCCGGCGCCAACCTCTACGCCGAGAGCATCGTTGCGCTCGACGCTCGTACGGGCAAACGCGTGTGGCACTTCCAGGGCGTGCACCATGGCCTCTGGGATTATGACTTCCCGTGCGCACCGGTGCTGGTCGACATCACTGTGAAGGGCAAGAAGATCAAGGCGCTCGCCCAACCTTCAAAGCAGGCCTTCCTCTACGTGCTGGACCGCAAGACCGGAAAGCCGGTGTGGCCAATCGTCGAACGGCCCGTTCCAAAGGGCGATGCGCCGGGCGAATGGTATTCGCCGACCCAACCCGTCCCTCTGGACGCCCATGGCAAGCCATTTTCCTACGACCAGCAGGGGGTGACCGTCGACGATCTGATTGACTTCACGCCCGAACTTCGCGCCGAAGCCGTCAGAATGCTGGAGAACTTTGCGTACGGGCCGATGTTCTATCCCATCGTCATGCAGGGCCAAGGCAAGGGCGCGGGCAAGAAGGGCTCGATCCACATGCCGGGCTCCTATGGCGGCACCAACTGGCCGGG
>JANMWT010000414.1:0-1708 GCA_031394145.1 Alphaproteobacteria bacterium
GCCGGTCCATGTAGGCGTCGGTCGCTCCGCCCATGTCGCCGGGGCCGCGACGGCCGTCTGCTCCGTCCCCTGACGATGCGATCCTGAGGCTCATGCGATCCCCCTGTTGCCGGTTTGCTTGGCTATTGGCGAATTCAATGCGTCCGCCGCCGGCCCCCAGAAACGGTCCACGGCCTGAGGTTGGCTCGGCGCGGCGGCGGCTGGCGTGGGTTTAGGCGGCGTGGCGGCTGTTTTTTTCTGTGCGCGCGCGTCCGGCAACGGCACGTGGAACCAGTAGGCCCAGCCCGCGTTCGCGCCGAGCGCGCCTTCCCAGATCATGCCGGAAATGACGATGCAAGCGATCTGGAAGTAGGCGTTCAGGCCGTGAAAGAGCCAAACATAGGCGCCGTTGATGGCCGCGAAAATCAGGAACAGCGGCACCGCCAGCGCCCCCAGGAATGCTCCATTCGCCAGCCGCGGAATATCGCGCATCAAGGGGATGAAGATATGACTGACCAGGATGGTCGACATGCCGATGAACGTCGTGACGAGAATGCTCAGGACCAGGATCATCCACAAGGGGTTCTCGTACATCGGCGCGTTGGTAGCGGCGCTCCAAAGTTGTCCGGTGGTGATTTTTTCGTAGATCGGCTCCAGTGTTTTGTGGGTCGCGATGCTGGCGAACCAGAGCCGCATGAATGCCGCGATGGCGACAAACAGCGCTCCTGTCGCGACGCCCAGCCATGGCGAGCGCGTGTTGCGGCCCCACATATAGGCGCCAAAGCCGAGCGTCAGGCCGAGCGGAACCGAGGACAGCAACACCCAGGGATGCATCCAGACATCGATCAGGATCGGAGGCTTGATTTCTGAACTTCCCCTGAAGAAATCAATCAGGAAAACGGCGCTGACTGCGCCTGAAACCGCCCCGAGCGCACCCATGATCCAGACCGGTCCAGGGTCGCGATCATAGACCCGGCAGTGCTCCACCAGGTTCGAGTTCGTCCACGGCACCTGACGGCCGTCAGTGGCCACGCGCACGTCCTTGGCCACCAGCTGCGCCATGGTCACCACGTCGAGCCCGCGCGTGCCGATGTAGCGCACCACGGCCTGGGTGAAGGGGCTGAGATCGCTGCCCGTTCCGTCGTCGGCCAATTCGCCGGCTTCCGATGAGAAGGCCAGGAAGGTGCCGACTTTCAACTGCGGGCGGCGCAATGGGCGGAGAGCGGACATTGCGCCCATGCCGCGCGTCCCGGTCGCCGCCATGCCGTTCCCGACCATGTCCGGGCCGCCCGCCGGCGCCGGCCTGGGCCGCAGCGTGCGCTCCAGTCCCGCCGTATCGCGGCAGGCGTCGAGAAAGATGATCTTGTTGTCGGCCGCCGCCATGCGCTCGAGCAGCTTTTGCACCGAGACCAGATCCAGGATCGGATCGGCCGCGTCGAAACTGAAATCCCTCGGCACGATGTAGTTGACGATGCAGGCCCCATCGGCGAGCTGAATGCCGTGCCCGGAGTAATAAAGCAGCAGGGTATCGCACACGCCTGCGCGCTTTACGAAGGCGTCCATGCGGCCTTCAATATTCTTCTTGTCAAGGTCGATCCAGGTTTCGACGTCATAGCACGCGCGCTTCAGCTCCGCCGTGACGGCGGCCGCGTCATGCTCGGGATTTGTCAGGTGCGGCGCGTGCGCGTATTTGCCGATGCCCAGAACGAGGGCGAACTTCGGCGCTTGG
>JANMWT010000458.1:0-5201 GCA_031394145.1 Alphaproteobacteria bacterium
GTTCAGGTCGCGTGTCGGTGTGGTGCGGGCTAATGCGGCATTGAGTGCAGGTCAGCCCCGTTGAAGCCCTGCCCACAGCATGTTAGGAGCAACCTCGCGATCAATCGGCGAGGGACCGTGGAGCTTCAGCTTCGCGCCATCGTCTCATTTGCGCGTACTCTTATTCGCCCGGCACTTGCTCTCCGCTGGTGAGATGGGCACCGACCAGACATCCTGCAACTGCGCACGAGGCCGTTCGACGTGGCGACCGAAGACATCAACATGGCCAGTGGGGCTACCGGTGGGGCCACGAGCGGCGTCGCGGGCGGGGCCAGCGTGGCCGGCCGATATGCGTCCGCATTGTTCGATCTAGCGACTGAGCAGCGCCAAGTTCCCGATGTCGAGGCCAATCTCGTCACGTTCCAGGACCTGCTCGACGGCAGCGCCGACCTGCGCCGGCTCGTCGCCAGCCCCGTGTTTTCCGCCGACGAGCAGGTCAAGGCGATCTCGGCGATCGTCGAGAAGGCTGGAATCACCGGGCTCGGCGGGAACTTCCTGCGGCTGATCGCCAAGAATCGCCGGTTGTTCGCCGTTCCCGACATGATCCGCTCGTTCCGGGCGCTCGCCGCTCGCGCGCGCGGCGAGATCCAGGCAGAGGTCACGTCGGCGATGGCGCTCAATCCGGCGCAAGTGCAGGCGCTGAAGGACACGTTGCGGACCACGGTCGGCAAGGACGTGCAGATTATCGCCAAGGTCGATCCGACGTTGCTCGGCGGCCTCATCGTCAAGGTCGGCAGTCGAATGATCGACAGCTCGCTCCGCACCAAGCTCTCCACGCTCAAAGCTCGCATGAAAGAGGTTCGCTGATGGATATCCGCGCCGCTGAAATCTCCTCGATCCTGAAAGACCAGATCAAGAATTTCGGCAAGGAGGCCGAGGTCTCCGAGATTGGTCAGGTGCTGTCGGTCGGCGACGGCATCGCCCGCGTCTACGGTCTCGACAAGGTGCAGGCCGGCGAGATGGTCGAGTTCCCCGGCGGCATCCGCGGGATGGCGCTGAACCTGGAATCCGACAATGTCGGCGTCGTGATCTTCGGCGATGACCGCTCGATCAAGGAAGGCGATACCGTCAAGCGCACCGGCGCGATCGTCCAGGTTCCGGTCGGCAAGGGGTTGCTCGGCCGCGTGGTCGACGGTCTCGGCAACCCGATCGACGGCAAGGGCCCGATCAAGTCCGACAAGCTGATGCAAGTCGACGTCAAGGCGCCGGGCATTCTGCCGCGCAAGTCGGTGCACGAGCCGATGGCGACGGGCCTGAAGGCTGTCGACTCACTGATCCCGGTCGGGCGTGGCCAGCGCGAGCTGATCATCGGTGACCGTCAGACCGGCAAGACCGCGATCATTCTCGACACGTTCCTCAATCAGAAGTCGGTCAACGCGGGCACCGACGAGAAGGCCAAGCTGTACTGCGTGTACGTGGCGATCGGCCAGAAGCGCTCGACCGTGGCGCAGTTCGTGAAGGTGCTCGAAGAGCGCGGCGCGCTCGATTATTCGATCGTCGTCGCAGCGACCGCGTCCGATCCGGCGCCGATGCAGTATCTCGCGCCGTTCACCGGCTGCACGATGGGCGAGTATTTCCGCGACAACGGCATGCACGCCGTGATCGCATACGACGACTTGTCGAAGCAGGCCGTCGCTTACCGTCAGATGTCGCTGCTGCTGCGCCGCCCGCCCGGCCGCGAAGCCTATCCCGGCGACGTGTTCTACCTGCATTCGCGGCTGTTGGAGCGGGCGGCGAAGCTCGGCGACGCGGCCGGCAACGGCTCGCTCACCGCGCTGCCGGTGATCGAAACACAGGCCAACGACGTGTCGGCCTACATCCCGACCAACGTGATTTCGATCACCGACGGGCAGATCTTCCTCGAGACCGACCTGTTCTACCAGGGTATCCGTCCGGCCGTGAACGTCGGTCTGTCGGTGTCGCGCGTGGGCTCGTCGGCGCAGACCAAGGCGATGAAGTCGGTCGCCGGCAAGATCAAGGGCGAGCTGGCGCAGTACCGCGAGATGGCGGCGTTCGCCCAGTTTGGTTCGGATCTCGATGCGGCGACGCAGAAGATGCTGGCGCGTGGCTCGCGACTGACCGAGCTGTTGAAGCAACCGCAGTTCTCACCGCTGAAGATGGAGGAGCAGGTGTGCGTGATCTTCTCCGGCACACGCGGTTATCTCGACGGATTGCCGGTCAACTCGATCGGGCGTTACGAGCAAGAATTGCTGCGCGCATTGCGTGACCAGAATCCGGCGATCCTGGAGTCGATCCGTTCCACCAAGGAGCTGAAGCCGGATACCGAGAAACAGCTGGTCGGCATGCTCGAGAAGTTCACGAAGGCGTTTGCCGCTTAAATCAAGCGTAGGTCGGGTCGAGTTCGCGAGACCCGACACCGGCAAGCGCATATCGTCGGGTCTCGTTCCTCGACCCGACCTACGCCTGCGACCACAGATCGAGTGACCCATGGCCTCATTAAAAGACATGCGCAACCGCATCGCCTCCGTGAAGGCGACGCGCAAGATCACCAAGGCCATGCAGATGGTGGCGGCGGCGAAGTTGCGCCGTGCCCAGGAGGCGGCGACCGCGGCGCGGCCTTACGCCGAGCGCATGGACAAGATGCTGGCGTCGATCGCCAAGCGAATCGCCAGTCCGGAGGGCGCCTCGAAGCTGCTGGTCGGGACCGGGCGTGATCAGGTGCATCTGCTGGTGGTGATGACGGCCGAGCGCGGACTGTGCGGCGGCTTCAATTCCAACATAGCCAAGCTCGCGCGGCTCGATGCACAGCGGCTGATGCGCGACGGCAAGACGGTCAAGATCATGACGGTGGGGCGCAAGGGCGCCGACAACCTGCGCCGCGACTTCAACCGCAATATCGTCGAGCGCATCGATTTCCGCGGCATCAAGAATCTCGGCTTCGCCAATGCGGAGCAGGTATCGAAGCGCGTGATGGAAATGTTCGAGGCCGGCGAATACGACGTCTGCACGATCTACTTCTCCGAGTTCAAGTCGGTGATCGCGCAGAAGCCGACAGCGCTGCAGCTGATCCCGGCGCGACTGCCCGAAGTGAAGGACGCCGCAATCAGCGAGTCCAAGGCCGAGGCGATCCACGAATACGAGCCGTCGGAGGAGGAAATCCTCGGCGAGCTGCTGCATCGGAATATTTCGACGCAGCTGTTCCGCGGGTTGCTCGAGAACGCGGCGTCCGAGCAGGGCGCACGGATGTCTGCCATGGACAGCGCCACGCGCAATGCCGGCGACATGATCAACAAGCTGACGATCAAGTATAATCGTCAGCGTCAGGCCAACATCACCAAGGAGCTGATCGAGATCATCTCGGGTGCGGAGGCGCTGTAGGCACGGGCGGGGTGTGGTAGATGGTGACCTGGAGCGAATGGAGGTCGTGATGCAGGCGCAAGGGTTCCAGGAACAACAGGCGCCGTATGCGGCGGACGATCCACGCACGCTGATCGGGCAATTCCGTCGTTTCGGACCGGATGGCCCTGCCTATGAGGTCATGGTTATAGATGATGAAGGTCGAGTCCACGTGGAGGTCGTCTATTCCGACGAGAAGGTGATCTGTTCCGTTGCCGAAGTCTTGGAAGATCCAATCGCCGAGACGATACCTTGAGGTTTACCAATGTTCGCGATCGCAATCGATATGACAGTCGCGAATGCGGATGCCCACCATCCGAAAGGTCAACGGAAGGCTTATTCGGACGTGGCGCGAACTCTGGAAAATTTCGGGTTCAAGAGGGCGCAGTGGAGCGTCTACGCGGCCGAAACTGAGGACTTGGCAAATCTTTTCGCCGCTGTTGATGCGCTGCGATCATTGGAATGGTTCCCCGCGAGTGTGAAGAATATACGCGCGTTTCGGATGGATCAGGGATCGGATTTCACCGCGATCGTGAAGGCAGGCAGCACTTGAGCCACTAATGAGCGGATCAGTTGAGTCTGGGGGCGGGTAAATCGGAGCCCACGAGATACACGCTGAAGTTCCATCTCGGAGGGGCAGGAATTATCGCTCGAAGGTGAAAATCTTGCCGAGTTTCAGCGAATTCAGGGTGAAGTCGAAGCCCGGCTTACCGGAGCTGAACAGAAAATGACACTAGCATTCTGAGAACTTACCGAGGACGAGACATCACATGGCAACGGTAGCAGCAGGCAGCAACAAGGTCGGTCGTATTCGTCAGGTCACGGGCGCCGTCGTCGACGTGCAGTTCGATGGTGGCAATCTGCCGGCGATTTTGAACGCGCTGGAGACGACCAACCAGGGCAACCGCCTCGTGCTCGAAGTCGCGCAGCATCTCGGCGAGAACACCGTGCGCACGATTGCGATGGACTCGTCGGAAGGCCTCACCCGCGGGCAGGAAGTGACCGATACCGGCCAGCCGATCTCGGTTCCGGTCGGGTTGGAGACGCTCGGCCGCATCATCAACGTGATCGGCGAGCCGGTCGACGAGGCGGGTCCGGTCAAGACCAAGTCGCGCCGCGCCATCCATCAGCCGGCGCCGAGCTTTGCCGACCAAGCGTCGGAGGCCGAGATCCTGGTCACCGGCATCAAGGTCGTCGACCTGCTCGCGCCGTATGCCAAGGGCGGCAAGATCGGGCTGTTCGGCGGGGCCGGCGTCGGTAAGACCGTGCTGATCATGGAGCTGATCAACAACGTCGCCAAGGCGCACGGCGGATATTCGGTGTTCGCCGGCGTCGGCGAGCGGACGCGCGAGGGCAACGACCTCTATCACGAGATGATCGAGTCCAAGGTCAACATCGACCCGAAGAAGAACAACGGCTCGACGGCCGGCTCCAAGTGCGCGCTGGTGTACGGCCAGATGAACGAGCCGCCGGGCGCCCGCATGCGGGTCGCGCTGTCGGGTCTCACCGTCGCCGAGCATTTCCGCGATCAGGGTCAGGACGTGCTGTTCTTCATCGACAACATTTTCCGCTTCACCCAGGCAGGCTCCGAAGTGTCGGCGCTGCTCGGCCGTATCCCTTCGGCGGTCGGCTATCAGCCGACGCTGGCCACCGACATGGGCGCGCTGCAGGAGCGCATCACCTCGACCCAGAAGGGCTCGATCACTTCGGTGCAGGCGATCTACGTGCCGGCCGATGACTTGACCGACCCGGCGCCCGCAACCTCGTTCGCCCACTTGGATGCGACCACCGTGCTGTCGCGCTCG
>JANMWT010000460.1:0-4492 GCA_031394145.1 Alphaproteobacteria bacterium
AGGCGCTCCAGCGCGCGTAAAGCCCCGTCGGCAGCACGAAGCCACGGCCACTTTCCAGTATCGCCATCTCGCCATGCTCGATCTCACCGGGCAGGTCCGCGAGCGCGGTCGCCATCGCCTGCGCGACGGCGAGGTAGGACAGCCGCACCGCATAGACGGTGGCGATCATGAAAAGCGGCTGGTCGCTCAGAAGCTTGCGGCAGGTCGCCAGCAGCGCCGGGAATTCTTCCTCGAACCGCCACGTCTCGCCTTTGGGGCCGCGACCGAATTTCGGAGGGTCGAGAATGATCGCCTCGTATTGCCGGCCGCGCCGGACTTCGCGCTCGACAAACTTCATCGCATCGTCGCAGATCCAGCGGATCGGCTTGTCGTCGAGGCCGGAGAGCGCCTGGTTCTCGCGGCCCTGACCGATAGACTTGGGCGAGGCGTCGAGATGCACCACCTCGGCGCCGGCCTGCGCAGCCGCCAGGCTCATCATCCCAGTATAGCCGAACAGGTTCAGAGCCCGCACCGGCCGGCCCGCGCTCCGGATCTTCGCCATGGCCCAGCGCCAATGGACCGAATGCTCCGGGAAAACGCCCATGTGGCGGAAGGCGGCGCAACGCGCGTTGAGCTTGATCGTTTCCCACGCAATCGGCCATTGATCGGGCGGCTGCTTGCCCGGAAAGGTCCACGCGCCGCGCTCATCCTCCTCGTCTTTCGAGGCGAAAACCGCGTCGGCCCGCCAACCCTCGACCGGGCGCTGGGGCGACCAGAGCGCCTGTGGGTCGGGCCGGTTGAAGCGGAGATTTCCGAAGCGCTCAAGCTTGCGGCCATCGCCGCTGTCGAGCAGCTCATAATCGCGCCAGTCATCGCTGACCAGCAAGTTGAAGTCGCCCTTCATCGCCCATCCGATCCGGCATAGCCGCGCCCGCGCCAGACCTCATAGATCATCACCGCCGTCGCCGAGGCGAGGTTGAGGCTGTCGGCCGCGCCACTCATCGGGATGCGCACCAGCGCGTCGCAGGCAGCTTCGACGTCGGCGGGGAGGCCCGCTTGCTCATTGCCCATCAGGACCACGCTTCGTTCGCCATAGCGGCTCGCGTCGTGTCGCAGCTTGCCGTTCATCGAAGCAGCGACCATCTCGGCGCCCGCCTGGCGCCGCCAGACATCGAACGAGGCAAAATCCGTCTCGACCAGCTTGATCGCGAACAGCGACCCCATGGTCGCGCGCACCGCCTCGACCGAGAACGGGTCGCAGCACTGGTTCACCAGGATGACACCATCAACGCCTGCCGCGTCTGCGGTTCGAACGATGGTTCCGAGATTGCCAGGATCCCGTACTTCGTAGAGCGCCACCCAGCGGCGCGGACCGCTGGTTTCGAGATCGGCCAGCTGTGACAGGCGCTGTCGGAAGGCTGCGATCACGGTCTGTGGGTTGTCCTTGTGGGCGACGGACCCCATGACCTTCTCCGTGGCGGTCAGCACACGAGCCCCGGCTTTTTTCATCCGGGCGAGCAGGTCTGCGGTCTTGGGCCGCTCCAGGGCGCCGGCGCCGGCGAGGACGAAGGCGGGGGCCCAACCATGGCCGATCGCCTCTTCGGCGAGCCTTGCGCCCTCGGCCAGGAAAAGCCCGGTCTCGGCGCGGGCCTTCTTACGATCGAGCGACTTCAGAAGCTTGACCGTTTCATTGGCTGTGCTGGTGATATGCTCGAAGGCCGCATCCACGGTCCGCCCGCCAGATCGTCCCTGACCAGATCGTCCCTGAGGGGAATCAGCATGCATTTGCGGCTTTTCTGATGAACCTGACGCCACGTTATCTCGCCTGTCGTTTCATTCGATGTACCTCTATGGAGGTTGCGTCCGAGATGGAAGACGCAGAGCGATTTGATCGGGAGTTCATTGGGGTTGGCCATGACATCGCAGGAAGCTGCAAAACCGCTTCTCTGGGTTGGAGCCTTCGGTCTCGCCGCGACGATCGTCTTTACCATATGGCTGAGCCCCAGCTCGGCCGCCACGCTGGAAAAGCGCGTGCGGTCGGCGGCTGAGAGCTCGCTTCAGACCGCACAATTCACCTGGGCCAGAGCGCTCGTTCTCGGGCAAGCCGTCGAGCTTCAGGGCGCCGCGCCAAGCGAGGCGGCCAAAGCCGGCGCACACACCGCGGTTCTGGGCGCGCTCGGCCCGGGGGGCGTGGTTTCCGGCGGCGTCACCAAGGTTACCGACGCCGGCATCGATGTCGCCCTGCTCGTGAAGCCCTATACCTGGGGGGCGCAGAAGGAGCCTGGCGGCGTGCTTGCGCTTGAAGGCTACGCACCCAGTCGGGCCGCATTGAGCAGCATCGAGAAGGCTGCGCGCGGACTTTATGGCGAGAAGGTCACAAGCCGAATGACCCTGGCTTCCGGGGCGCCGGATGGCGTCAACTGGGAGCAGGCGGCGCTTGCCGGCCTTCAGGCCCTGCAGCATCTCGACCGCGGTGCGGCCGAATTGCGTGACAGCCGTCTCGTCGTGACCGGCCTTGCCTCCAGCGATGCAGTCCTCAAAGAGGCATCGGCAAGCCTCGCAAAGACCGGCTCAGGCATCTCGACGGCTTCCGAAATCAATGGCCCTGCCGAATGGACCGCCAGGCTCGCCGCAGACAAGCTTGTCTTTTCCGGCAAGATCGCATCCGCCGACGCCCAGGCGAAACTGGCGCGCGCCGCCGGCGCCGCATTCAAGGCGGGAACCGTAGAGGACAACAGCAAGGTCGGCGCGACCGGCAGCTGGCAACCGCGCGTCGCCGCCGCACTGCCTTACTTCGTCAAGTTCCAGAGCGGTGAGATCGGCGTGCAGGGGACGGCGATCCGAATTTCCGGAGAGGCGCCCGGAAGCGTGCTCGCCTACCTCAAGGAAGACATGGGCAAGATCCGCGACAACTTCACGCTCGTCTATGCGGTACGCAAGCTCGCGCCGGCAATCGCCGAGATCAACGACGTCAATCTCCGGTCGACCGGCGACACCCAACGCGAAGCCTGCCAAACCGCCTTTACCCGCATCATGGCGAAAAACCAGATCCTATTCGATAGCAGCAAGGCCAGGATCAGCCGGCAGAGCGGCGATGTGCTCGACAAGCTGATCGCGGTGGCCAAGCCCTGCGCCAGGTTGCGGATCGAAGTTCAGGGCTATACCGACGCCGTCGGCAAGAAGGCGAAGAACGTCGCACTCAGCCGCGATCGCGCCGAAGCGGTGCGCGACTACTTTGTCCAGCGCGGCATCTCGCCCGAGCACCTGACGGCGACCGGTTACGGCCCAGAACAACCAGCCGCCTCAAACCGCACCGCCAAGGGGCGCGCTCAGAACCGTCGCATCGAATTCAACGTCGCCAGCGTGGAGAAACACTGATGGCCTGGTTGGTCGCACAGATGGGGCTATGGCTCCTGATCGCCGCCGGTTTTGGCGGCTTGATCGGCTGGGCCTTGCGTATCCTTTATGTGGCGCGCAGCCAGATCCAGCTGGCGCCGGGCTTCGCTGCCGCTGGCGCATCGGATGACGCCGCGCGGATTGCCGAGCTCGAAACGCAGCTTCAGCAGGAGCGCGATGAACTGGAAACCACCCGCACGAAACCCACCGCCGACCTCGCCATGACGGCGGCCGGAGATGGCGAGGGATCGATTGCGTGGCGCAACCGCTATCTTGAATCGCGCGTGCGTTTTCTTGAAGGCAAACTCACCGATCTTGAGGCGGCGGCAGCGCCCGAAATGCCGAAGGAAGACACCAACGACGAGGGCACTCGCCTGCGCTGGCGCAATCGCTATCTCGAAGGCCGCGTCAAATACCTCGAAGAAGAGCTGGTGCGGGGCGATCACATTGTTGTTCAGCTGCCAGCGCCAGCGCCGGCGCCGTCCCGCCCGGCTGCGACCGCGGGCGAAATCACGACGCTCGAACGCCCTGCTGCAAGCGCCGGAACCAAGCCACAGACGCTTCCCGCGCCTCGCGACGGCCGCGGCGACCATCTTAAGGAGATCGCCGGCATCGGGCCCAAGCTCGAAAAAATGTTGCAGTCGCTTGGCGTCTTCCATTTCGACCAGATCGCCAGCTGGACGCCGGCAGAGATCGACTGGGTGAACGCCGCCATCTCCTTCCGTGGACGCATCGAGCGCGAACGCTGGGTGGAGCAGGCTGGCCGACTGGTGCAACGTCCCGCCTAATCCTTCGACTTGTAAGCTAAGGCGTTTGCCTGGCCCTCCCAGTCGCCCCGGCCATCGAAGGCGACAACCCGCACCTCGCTGAAGTCCTTCGGGTCATCGAGACAGCGCAGGTTGACGCTGTAGCCATCCGGATTGGAGCGCGGCACGTAGAACGACTTGACCCCGCACACCTTGCAGAACAGGTGTTTCGCGACGCCGGTGTTGAAGGTGTACGTGCTGATCGCCTCCGCGCCCGAGAGCAGGCGGAAACGACCGGCCGGTACGATGATGTGCAGGAACCCGGTCTTCGCGCACATCATGCAGTTGCAGTCGTCGGCTTCGATCTCGTC
>JANMWT010000421.1:0-5403 GCA_031394145.1 Alphaproteobacteria bacterium
ATCACCATCTCCAACGCCGCCTACGGCGTTCAGAAGGACTTCAAGTACAATCCGGCTGGCTGGAACACCGGCATGGACTTCTCCGGCGGCGCCGACCTCTACAAGCAACCCGGGGCCCCGCCGCGCGGCAACGTCTCCAGCTATATTCTGGCCTGGAACCCGGCGACTTCGAAGGAAGTCTTCCGCATTCCGAATGCCGAGTACGGCGCCTCGGGCCTGCTGGCGACCAGCGGCAATTTGATCTTCTCCGGAAACCACATGGGCGAGTTCGTCGCTTATGACGCCACCACCGGCAAACGCCTCTGGTCAGCGCCCACTGGCGCGCGCGTCGTCGCCGCGCCGGCGACCTACGAGGCCGATGGCAAGCAACAAGTGGCTGTCCTCGTCGGCGCTCGCGGCCTGCCACCCAAGCAGGAGCGCACCAGCGCCGTCTCCGCCAACAACAGCCGCATCCTGGTGTTCGCGGCAGGCGGGACAGCGAAGCTGCCAACCTTGATGCCGGCCGGCCTCAAGTCGCCAAGCGCAGCGAAGATCAATCCGCCGCTGCTGACCGCCAACAACGAGACGGTTGCGGCCGGTGAACAATCGTACAATCAGAACTGCGCTGTTTGCCACGGACGCAACAGCGTCCCTGCAGCAGGCGCGACCGCGCCAGACCTGCGCTACTCCGAACTGCTACGCGCCTCGGACACCTTCCACAAAGTGGTCGAGGGCGAGCGCGCCGCCCAGGGCATGCCCTCCTTCAAGGCCGTCCTGCGTCCTGGCGAGGCCGACAGCATCATGGCCTACATCGTCAAGCGCGCGAACGACGAGAAAGCCTCACAGGAAGCGGCGACCAAGGCCAACTGATCGCCACCGTCTAGATCGACAAACGGCTTTTCGCGGACAAGCGGAAGGCCGTTTTCGTTTGGCCCCGTCTGTCCTATAAGCCGGCCATGGTCTGGCGTGCGTTGTGCTGCCCCCATGAGGACGACGCCCGTGATCCGCATTCACGAACTCAAGCTGCCGCTCGACCATGGCGAGCAGGCGCTGCGCCAAGCGATCCAGACCCGTTTAGGCATATCCTCCGCCGATCTGGTTTCATTCACCGTTTTCAAGCGCGCTTACGACGCCCGCAAGACCTCGGCGATTCAGTTGATCTATACGATCGACCTCGAGGCGAATGACGAGGGCGCGCTGTTGCAACGCTTCGCTCGCGACGCCCGCATCGCGCCCTCGCCGGACACAAGCTACAAGTTCGTGACGCACGCCTCAGATCAGGCCTCACAGGGGGCCGCACAGAGAGCCGAGAGCGCCTCAAGGAGCGCCTTGCGCCCAGTGGTGGTCGGAATGGGACCATGCGGCCTCTTCGCCGGACTGATCCTGGCGCAGATGGGACTGCGGCCGATCATTCTCGAACGCGGCAAGATCGTTCGCGAACGGACAGTCGACACGTTCAAATTCTGGCGCAAGGGCGTGCTTGACCCCGCCTCCAACGCGCAGTTCGGCGAAGGTGGCGCCGGCACATTTTCGGATGGCAAGCTCTACAGCCAGATCAAGGACCCCAACCATCTCGGCCGCAAGGTTTTGACCGAGTTCGTCGAGGCAGGCGCGCCCGAAGAAATCCTCTATGTCTCGAAGCCGCACATCGGCACATTCCGCCTGGTTTCGGTGATCGAGCGCATGCGTGCAAAGATCGAGGCTTTGGGCGGCGAGATCCGCTTTCAACACCGGGTTGCCGATGTGCTGATCGACGAGGGCGGCGCTGATCGGCGGATTGTCGGCGTGGTTCTGGCGGGCGGCGAGCAGGTCGACGCCGATCGCGTCATCATGGCGCTTGGCCACAGCGCCCGCGATACCTTCGAGATGCTGCATGGTCGCGGTGTCTTCTTCGAGCCGAAGCCGTTTTCGATCGGCGTGCGCATCGAACACCCGCAATCAATCATCGATGCTGCTCGCTTCGGCAAGTCGGCCGGCCATCCGATCCTCGGCGCTGCCGACTATAAGCTTGCGCATCATGCCTCCAACGATCGGTCGGTCTATACGTTCTGCATGTGTCCTGGCGGAACCGTCGTAGCGGCCGCCTCCGAACCTGGCCGCCTCGTCACCAACGGCATGAGCCAGTATTCGCGCAAGGAGCGCAACGCCAATGCCGGCGTCGTTGTCGGCATTACGCCGCAAGACTTCCCGGGTGATTTCCGCTCCAACCCTCTCGCCGGCGTCGCCTTTCAGCGTCATTGGGAGGAGCAGGCTTTTTCTGCGGGCGGCGGCGCCTGGAACGCTCCGGGCCAGACCGTCGGCGATTTCCTCGCCGCACGGCCAAGCACCGATTTTGGCGCCGTCACTCCTTCCTACCAGCCGGGGGTCACGCCGACCGATCTCAGTCTCTGCCTGCCCGATTATGCGGTGGCGGCGATACGCGAGGCGCTGCCGGCTTTCGCTCGTCAGATTCCGGGTTTCGCGATGGCGGATGCCGTGATGACCGGCGTTGAAACACGCACCTCCTCGCCGATCCGCATGACCCGCGGCAAGGATTTCCAGAGCCTCAACGTCAAGGGCCTCTACCCCGCCGGCGAAGGCGCTGGCTATGCCGGCGGAATACTCTCGGCCGCGGTCGACGGCATCAAGGTCGCCGAGGCTCTGGCGTTGAGCCTGACTGCGCGGGCTGCGGCGTGATGACGGAAACAGCGCACCAACAGCCCTCCGGCTTTTTCGCCAAATACGATCCGAAGATCGCCAAGCTGGGACGCGACCTCTTCAGGCGGATGCAGGCGCGCCTACCGGGCGCAGTGTCGATGGTCTATGACAACTACAACGCCCTGGCGTTTAGGTTCGGAGCCGAGGAGAAGATGAAGGCGACGCCTTTGTCGATCGCACTTTATCCGCGGTGGACCAACCTCTTCTTCTTGATGGGGGCGATGCTTCCTGATCCGCATGAATTGTTGAAGGGCAAGGGCTCGATTGTTCGCTCGATCCGCATCGACAGCCTCGATCAGCTGGATGACCCGCGCATCGACACGCTGATCACCGCTGCTGTGATGCAGGTCGGCTGGCGGCTTGATGCTTCGAAGAAGAACCGCTTGGTCATCAAGTCGATCTCGGCAAAGCAGCGCCCGCGCCGCCCCTAGCGCTTAGAACCAGCGCCGCCGCGACAGCAGGATGCCGACGGCCGTTCCGAAGGCGACGCCAAGTGCGATCGTCGCCAGAGGATGTTCGCGAACTTCATCAGATGCGTAGCGAGCCGCCTGCCGTCCGCGGACGCGTGCCTGATCCGCCGCCTCGCCGGCCAACTCGGCTGCCTGCCGCCCAGACCGAGCGAGCGCCTTGCGCGCCCGGCCGGACAACTCACTCGCCTCAGAGGCGATCCGTTCGAGCGCGTCCTCGAGGGCTTCGCCCGTATCTTCGACGAACTCGTTCATGCGCGATTTCACCATGTCGATGCTCCTGGCGGCCAAACTCGCCAGACCTTCGCATGTTCCGCGCGGCCTCGCAAAAGGGGTCGCGCCAGAAGCTTATGATGTAGGCTTGCGCGTCCCGCCCTTGACGAACAGCGTCCCGACGAAGCCAACCGCCAGCAGCCCGGCGATGGTCGCAAACCCGCCCTGCTGGGTATGGAAGATGCGCGTGCCAAGGTTCACCAGCAAAGACCCGAGCCAGAGCGTCGCCGTGCCGGACAGTGCATAGACGCCAAAGAATGCGCCGGTCATCGCAGGCGGCGTCAGCCGCGTCAGCAGCGTGCGGCTCGAGGCATAATGGGCGGTGATGAAGAGGGCGTTGGAAAATCCGATCAGCAGGTAGACGATCTCCGGCCAGGTGGTGAAGAAAGGACCGTTCCATACCTTCGGATGCGCGGCGGGATCAAAGCTCCAGAGATACAAGATCTGATGCGGCGTCATGCCGAGCAGGGCAATGATGCCGATCAATGACATCAGCACCTCGAACTGCACCGCCCGTTTCGGACCCAGCCTGTGGTCAAGGAAGCCGCCTAGCGCGCCGCCGATCACCGCAAGCACCGTAAGGATGATGCCGTACATCAGCATCTGCAGCGGTCCCCAGCCCATCACGCCGGTCGCATAAATGCCCGAATAGACCAAGATCGCGGTCATGCCGTCGATGTAGAACATACGCGCCACGAGATAGGTGACGGCGTCGCCGTACGTCTTGACGCTCCTCAGCATCGTCCAGAGATCCTGAGCGCCCATCGCCAGCGCCTTCAGCACCGGTGTTCCGGTGCGCGGAATGTCGGGCGTAAACAGAAACAGCGGCATCGAGAAGATCAGGAAGCAGGCGCCCGCGATCGGGCCAACGATGCGCTCATTGGCGTGGTCGATCGCGCCGACGCCGAACAGTGGCGCCTTGGGCACCCACTCCCAGTCGACATTGCCCGGCAATGTGAAGGCCCAGGCGACAAAGACCAGCGCGGCGAGTGCGAAGCCATTACCCAGCGCGAGCGCAAGACCGGAGGCCTTGTGCGCCTTGTCCATTCCTGCGGCGCTTACCAGAAGCGAGTTGTGAAACACCTCGGACCATGGAAACAGCACCGCCATGATCGCACCCGAAATCAGCGCGAGCGGCAGCGACCAGGCATCGCCCGGCCGGGTGAACCAAAGCGCAAACATCAGCGCCGACATCAGACCAACGACGAGGGCAAGGCCGACTTTGCGCTGCCCCATCCGGTCGATGGCCGCGCCGAGGATCGGCGCCGTCAGCATGACCCCGACGCTTGCGAAGGTCTGCCAGCGGGAGACCACCTCCTGCCCCTTCACCGGATCGCCGACCAAGGTCGAGGCGACATAGGGCGCAAACACGTAAATGGTGACGAGGATCACATAAGGATCGCGGGCGCCCTCAAACAGCGCCCAAGCCTGGGCGCCGAGCGAGAGCTTGCCCGATTTCGCGCCAACATCGTTCGCCGGCGCACGCTTGGCCCCGTCTTGGCGAGGGGTTTCCCCCATAGCGTTTCCCCTTCGTCGCCGGCCATCTTGATGGGCCATACGCAAGAAGCCTGCGCTGAAAGCGCTTCGCAGTCATTAGCTGGATTTGACCGAGAGCGCGACACGCAGCGCCCTAGGCGCCTGCTTCCACCAGCCGGTCGCGCGCCTTCTTCGAGCCGATCAGCATCAACACCTTGTCCATCTCCGGGCCACGGTCCTGGTCGGTGAGCACGCGGCGCAGCGGCATGTAGAGCTGTTTGCCTTTGCGGCCGGTTGCCGCCTTCACCGCTTCGGTCCAGTCGTGCCAGCTGGTCGGACCGACTTCGCCTGCCGGGAACACCGCCGCTGCCTGGTTGATGAAGACCTGGTCGTCCGGCGAGAGCTCGGGCCCTTCAAGTCCGCCGCCGTAAACGACGGCAAGCCACACCGCGGCGTCCTGGACGGTCGTCAGATTACCGCGCACGACATCCCAGAAGCTGGCGGTCGCATG
>JANMWT010000466.1:0-18260 GCA_031394145.1 Alphaproteobacteria bacterium
GGCAAAAGCATCGCGGTCGGCGCGGTAGGCGAGATAGATCGCTTTCCAGGTCCGCTTGAGCCGTTCAGGTGGCGGCGCCGCCACATCGACGCCCTCGGCTGCGAGCACGAACACCTCGTTCTTCATCTGGCGATAGGCTGCGATCAGCAGGTCGTCCTTGCTCTCGAAATGGCGATAGAGCGTGCCTTCAGCGACGCCAGCCTCGGCGGCGATCGCGGCCGTGGTAGCCGCAGCCATCCCTTCGCGCGCCACGATCGCTATGGCGGCGCGGGTGAGGCGCTCGCGCGTGGCTGCGCCGGGGGCGGAGGAAACCGAAGAGCTCATCTGCTCAAACCGCCTGCAAGCATCGTTCCTGTCAAGGGTGGTCGATGGAAGCTGGCTCGTGCGAGCATCGCACCATGGGCGAGCGGTTTCTGGGCATCGATTTCTCTGGCGCGGCCGCACCCTGGACGCCGCGCTGCGCGAAACCCACGGTCTGGATCGCAGCCGTCGAGGATGATGTCCTGATCGATCTGCGGCCGGTGCAGGCGCTTGGGGGCGAAGGGGCGCCCTTCGATCGCCTGGTCGGGCTGCTCAAGGCAGGCGACTTTCGCGCAGCCGGGATCGATGCGCCGTGCTCGCTGCCGGCGCGGCACATGCCGACGGCCGGTCATGCGGCGTTGCTGAAGACCGTGAGCATGATGCCGTCGGCGGCCGACCGCCCGTTTCCGCGCGGCGCCGACCTGGTTGGGCTCGCGCACAGCATCGCGCCGCTTGAGACGGCCAAGCCTGCCCGCCAGACCGAGGCTGTCTGGCAAAAAAAAGGCGTCAACGTCCGCTCGACGCTGTGGAATGGCGCGCGGGGCGGGGCGCCTTTCACCGCGGCCTGCTTGACGCTGCTGGCCCGCGCCGAGCGGCCGGTTTGGCCGTGGTCGGCGGGCGCGGGGATAATCGTCGAGGCCTTTCCTGCCGGACAGCTCAAGGCGTGGTCGCTGCCTTACGCGAAGTATGCGGGCGCAGAGGGCGGCGCGGTTCGCCAACTCATCGTCGCGGCGTTGCGGCGACGGCTCTCGATCAAGCCGGCGTTTCGCAAACTCATGACGGACGGCCCCGACGCGCTCGACGCCGTCCTCGCCAGCTTTGGCGCACGCGCCGCAGCGAAGGGTCGGCTGGCCGAACCCTTGCCCGACCGCTGGCGAACCGAAGGCGCCATCGCGGTTCACGATTGACCGTGCGGCGTGGGCAGGCGAGATCGCTGCATGAGCCAGGACTTCTCCCTCCGCACGCTTGTCGCCGCCGATCGCCCGCAATGGGACAAGCTCTGGCGCGGCTATCTCACATTCTACGAGACTGACCTGCCGGACGAAGTCAGCGAGGCCACCTGGCGGCGGCTGCTCGATCCCGAAGCGCCGATCCTCGGCTTCTGCGCGGCTGAGGACAATGGAACGCTGCTCGGCATCGTCCACTACCTATTTCATCCAGTGACCTGGTCAGTCGGCCCGCGCTGTTATCTCGAGGACCTGTTCACAGCCGCCGAGGCGCGCGGCAGGGGTGTCGGCCGGGCGCTGATCGAGGCGGTCTATGCAGCGGCGGACAAGCGCGGCGCAGATCAAGTCTACTGGTTGACGGCGGAAACCAACATGGTGGCGCGGCGGCTTTATGATGCGGTCGCCACCAAGACGCCGTTCATCAAGTATCGAAGGTGAATGCCAATGAAGCGGACGGGCATTGCGGATGCAGCGTGACGCGATGGGGGGGGTCCGTTGGCGTCCTGCGCGGGTGGATCACCGCGCACGGTCTGGATTGTTCGATCAAGGCTGGAAGAAACAGCCTGGGCAATGATCCTGGCTTGCGCGGCTCGACATCTCGTATCTGCGCTGAAGCTGCAAGCCGGCCAGGACCAGGACCGGGACCAGGAGAGTGAAGCCGCGCTGCAGACGATCCGTCGTTGCTTCAACGCGGAGCTTGGTCATCCGACATCAGAGGCGCGAGGCTCGTTTACGGTCAGCCATTGGGCGGCCCAATCTCTTGCCTCTCGCTTCCAACAGGAGCAAATCTTCAATCATGGGGCGTACGATCTTCAAGGTGCTGACGCGCGAGCAGTGGGCCGCGGCTGAGACGGGCGAGCCGGTGCAGGCGCCGGTCGATGTCGCCGACGGCTATGTGCATTTCTCGACCGCCGCGCAGCTTCAGGAGACGCTGTCGAAATGGTTCAAGGGTCAGGAGGGCTGCGTGCTGGCTGCTTTTGACGCCGATGATTTCGGTCCCGACCTGAAGTGGGAGAAGTCGCGCGGCGGCGATCTGTTTCCGCATGTCTATTCCGTCGTCCGCGCCGGGCAGGCGCAGACCTTGTGGCTCCTGGAGATCGGCGAGGACGGCGCACCGCTGGCCCCAGACGAGGTCGGGCGGATGAAGGATGCGCCCAAGCTTCACTCCGGGCCCCAGGCCAAGCCGGACCAGATTTCGTGAGCCTTTATCAAGTCGGCGCCCGCATGGCCCGCCTCCTGCCCGCCGAGGCGGCGCACCGGCTGACCATCAATGCGCTAAAATCGGGGTTGGTGAAGCCAGCGCCAGAACTCGACCACCCGCTGCTGGCGGTAGAACTGAAGCGCTCAGGCCTCAAGCTGAATAATCCGGTCGGCCTCGCCGCCGGCTTCGACAAGAATGCAGAGGCCTATCTGCCGATGCTGGCTTTCGGATTCGGCTTCGTCGAATGCGGGACGGTCACGCCGCGCCCGCAGGAGGGCAACCCGAAGCCGCGGCTGTTCCGCCTGCCGGAAGACCGGGCGGTTATCAATCGCATGGGTTTCAACAATGACGGGCTTGGCCTGTTCGTGCGCCGGCTGTCGGCCAGCCCGCGTGGCATTGGCGTCATTGGCGCCAATGTCGGGGCAAACAAGGACTCCACCGATCGCATCGCCGACTATGTTGCGGGGGTGAAGGCCGTGTGGTCGTATTGCAGCTATCTCACCATCAATGTCTCATCGCCCAACACGCCCGGCCTGCGAGGCCTTCAAGATCGCGTCGCACTCGAGGAGTTGCTCGGCCGCGTCGGGGCGGCGGCGAAGGAGATGGAGGCGGTGGTCAAGAACCGGTCGATGTTCCTCAAAGTCGCGCCTGATCTCGATGACAAGGCGATCGCCGACATTGCGGATGTGAGCAAGGCTGCGCCCTATCTGCATGGTCTCATCGTCTCCAACACCACCATCGCACGTCCCGACACGCTCCAGAGCGCCCATCGCGGCGAGCCGGGCGGGCTCTCCGGCGCGCCGCTGATGGACCCATCAACCGCCGTGCTGAAGGCCTTTGCAGGTGAACTTGGGGGCGCGCTCGATCTGATCGGCGCTGGCGGCATCGCCAGCGGCGCGGACGCCTGGCGCAAGTTCTGCGCAGGCGCCTCAGCCGTGCAACTTTATTCGGCGCTCGCCTATGAGGGTCCCCAACTGGTCCGCCGCATCAAAGCGGAGCTGGTCGAGATCATGCAGGCCGAAGGCGTGGCGCGGCTTGGCGACATCGTGGGCAAGGGCTGAGGCCTCTCCCCCGTCCGCCCGGGGATGCATGTCGGGCGTCCGCCTTCCCCGGTCATTTGGGATCCGGCGGCTCGGAGCGGTCGCTCCGGTCGCCTGAACCGGGTGCAGCATATCGCGGAGGTGGTCCGCGAGACGGAGGGAGAGAGACGAGGCCTCCATAAATAGGGAGGCCGAAGTCCCTTGGGGAACTTCGGCCTCGATGCGCTCCTTCGGAGAGCGGTCAGCCTTCGGTGCGGGTCTCGTAGGCTTGGGCGACAGCGGCGGATCCGAATTTCTCGACCGAGGCTTTCATCGTGGCCTCGACGCAGGCCTGGACCCGGTTTTTCTGGTCGATCGGCATCGGACCAAAATCACCGCACTCGCGACGCACCGCGCGTTCAAGGCGCGAGAGAATGAGATTGGCGCCTTTGTGAGTCGTGAGTCCCGCGGGTGAATAACTGAACGGGAAGCTGAAGCCTGCGTCCTGGCTCGCCAGCGGCGCGGCGAGGGCGGGTTCAGCAAGGATGCCGGCGAGGAGGGCGCCGCAGAGCAGCGTACCGGCAGTGAAGGTCGTGGCGAGGGAGAGCAGGCTTTTCATTGATTTTGCCCTGTTTTGACGGGTTCTTGCATTTGCGGTGATCCGAGAGAGCCCTGCGAGGTATCTCGAATTCCGATAATTGATTATCGAATAACAATATCAACTGTCAATCGCCCGATTGTGGCCATTTCGGGGTATTTCGAGCGTCTCGACGGACGCAGAAACGCCCGGACCGTTTCGGATCCGAGCGTCGCTTCGTCGTTTGAGGAGAGGCCGCGAGCCTACTTTGCGGCAAGCGCTGGCGTCTGACCGAGGCGCGCGGCAGAGGAGTGCTGCGCGACAGAGGAGGCCGGTTGGGTCTTTCGTCGCGGTTTCGTGCGCCGTCACTTTCTTGCAGGCCCGGTAGGCGTCATAGGCGCCAGCCAGCATCGGCGAGGTCGCGCGCCAGCAGACATGGTCGACCGCCAAGATCAGGTCATCGGTTTAAGCCGTCACCTGCGCGCGTCGGTTTTCAGTTCGACGGGGATACGAACTTGCTTAGAAACATCGGCAAGCGCTGGGGCGCCGGACAGGACAAGCGTCGCCAGCGCAGCGGCGGATAGAGCAAAAAGCGTACGGTTCATGGCAGCAGTCTCCGGTTGGGTTGATGTCGAAAATCGACGAAAACCCCTCGGAGCGTTCCTCAGTCGCGACCAGCTTGGCGTTTCGTATCTGCCGGTTTTATTGCGACTGCGAACAGATCAATGCTGCGATGCAACATGATCAAGTTACGTTACGTCAACATTGCAAGATGTCCGCTGGAAATGCACAGGAACGGCAAATATCCGGGCGCCGGCGCCCGCCCTGACGTCGCCGCTTGGCCTAGGGTCCGCCGATGACAGACAGTTCGCGCGCCTCGAGCGATTCGGCGCCCTCCCTGGCGGACGCCCGCGCGGCGCTTGCCCGCATCTATGGCTATGACGCCTTTCGGGGGTTGCAGGCGCCGGTGATCGCCGAGGCGCTGGCCGGGCGGGACGTGCTCGCTGTCCTGCCCACCGGCGGCGGCAAGTCGCTGTGTTACCAGATCCCCGCCATTCTCCGCCCGGGCGTCGGCATTGTTGTCTCGCCATTGATCGCCTTGATGGCGGATCAGGTGGACGCGCTGAAGCAGGCCGGGGTGCGCGCCGAACGGCTGGATTCGAGCCAGAGTCTCGAGGATCGCTCAGCGGCGATGCGTCAGGCGGCGGCCGGCGAGATGGACCTCCTTTATGTCTCGCCCGAGGCTCTCGCCAACTCGACGCTGGTCCAGCGGCTGCAGCAAATGAAAGTTGCGCTGATCGCCATCGACGAGGCGCATTGCGTCAGCCAGTGGGGGCATGATTTTCGACCCGACTATCGCGCGCTCGGGCGGCTGGCCGACGCCTTTCCGGACGTGCCGCGCATGGCGGCGACAGCGACCGCAGATCCGCGTACCCGCGCTGACATCAAGGCGCAGCTTCGTCTCGAAGGAGCGAAGGAGTTCGTCGCCTCGTTCGACCGGCCCAATCTGACGCTTGCCGCCGAACGCAAGGATGGGCGCGGCCATGATCGCGTGGCCGCGCTGGTGAAGGCGCAGAAAGGAATGTCCGGCATCGTCTATGCCGGCACGCGCGATGGCGTCGAGGAGATCGCAGCGGGGTTGGAAAGAGCCGGTGTGCCGGCGCTGGCCTATCATGCCGGGCTTGATGCCCGCACGCGGACGGAACGGCAGCGGCGCTTTCTGCTGGAGGAAGGCCTGACCATGGTGGCGACCGTCGCCTTCGGCATGGGCGTCGACAAGCCGGATGTGCGCTTCGTCATCCACGCTGATCCGCCGAAATCACTCGAGGCCTACTGGCAGGAAGTTGGACGCGCCGGACGCGATGGCGAGCCTGCGGAGGCCACCGCGCTGTTTGGACCAGGAGACATGCGGCGCATTGTTCGATGGGCCGAACAGTCCGACGCCGAGGACGAGATCAAGAAGGTTCAAGTGCGCAAGGCGCGCCAGCTGTTCGCCTTCCTCGATGGCGCCGCCTGCCGGCGCGCCGCGGTGCGGCGTTATTTCGGCGAGACCGGCGCTGTCGATTGCGGGGTTTGCGATAATTGCCTGCGACCTGCCTCCGACGGTTACGACGCGACGCGGTTTGCGCAGATGGCCGTCTCTGCCGTCGTACGCACCGGGCAACGCTTTGGCCGTGGCCGCATCATCCAACACCTGATCGGCGAACCGAAGGACCAGATTGACCAGGACCTGTCGGCCCTCTCCACCTTTGGCGTGGGCAAGGATCTCGGCAAGACCGGGTGGCGCACGATCATCGACCAGCTTCTGTTTGACGGCCTCCTGGGCGAGGATGACGCCGATATGCGTCCGACCCTCTATGCGCCGGACAAGGATATCGCCAAGTCGCTGTTCGCGGGCGACATCTCGGTCGCGTTGCGCGAGGATCCCACGCTTGAGCGGACGCGCAAGCGCACCAAAAAAGCGGCGCGCGGGGACGTTGCAGAGACGCTGTCGGAGGCCGATCACGTCCTGTTTGACAGCCTCCGGCGCTGGCGCACACAAACCGCAAAGGCCAATGGCGTGCCGCCCTATGTGATCTTCCACGACAAGACGCTGCGCGAAATCGCGGTCGAGCGACCGCTGTCGGTTGAAAATCTCCGGGGCGTCGCAGGCGTTGGCGAAAGCAAGGCGCAGCGCTATGGCGAGGAGATCGTCGCGATCGTTGCGGAGGCAAGCTAGATGAAAGCGCTGGTGGTCGAAGCGCTGGCGGAGGACTTTTCGCGTGTCGCGCTGAAGGACGTTCCGCTGCCGCAACCGGGCGTCGGCGAGGTGCGGGTGAAGGTGGAGGCTGCCAGCCTCAACTTTCCCGACCTGCTGATGCTGAAGGGGCAGTATCAGTTCAAGCCGGAGCCGCCATTCGTCTCGGGCATGGATTTCGCAGGCCGGGTCGATGCGGTCGGCGAGAGCGTAGCCGGGCTCGCGCCCGGTCAACGGGTTGCGGGTGGAGCGAAGACCGGCGCGTTCGCAGCCTTCGCCATCGCACAGGCGGGGTCGCTGGCGGTTGTTCCCGACCATTTTGCGATGCCGATGGCCGCCGCCTATCCTGCCGCCTACACGACAGCTTATGTCGCCTTGGTCGAGCGGGCCCAGCTCAGGGCCGGCGAGACATTGCTGGTGCACGGGGCCAGCGGCGGGGTTGGCATGGCGACGATTGATGTCGGCCGGCTGCTTGGCGCACGCGTCATCGCGACCACGGGTTCAATTGAGAAGATCACGGCGCTGAAGGCTTATGGCGCCGAAGAAGCGATCGTGCTTGGGCCGGGCGGTTTTCGCGAGCAGGTCAAGGCATTGACCGGCGGTCGCGGCGCTGACGTGATATTTGATCCGGTTGGCGGCGACGTGTTCGATGAATCGACCCGATGCATTGCATTCAATGGACGCTTACTGGTGATTGGCTTCGCCGGCGGACGGATCGCCGACCTCAAGACCAACATCGCGCTGATCAAGGGTTTTTCGGTCATCGGCGTCCGCGCCGGAGAGTATTGTCGGCAATTCCCCGACAAGGGTCGCGCGATCCGCGAGGCGATCTGGCGCTGGGCGGCGGAGGGCAAGACCCGGCCGGCGGTTTTCGCCGAACTGCCTCTGGAGCGCTGGGCCGAGGCGTTCGAACTGATGCGTGATCGCAGGCTGGTGGGAAAGGTCGTGATGCGGCCCTGAACCCATTCCTATATAGAAGGCGTCATCGGCGGCGATTTCGAGAAGCAGATGGCGGCCGCCGCGCCGATGGGTCGTCTGGCCAAGCCGGGCGACATCGCCAAAGTCGTTGGCTTCCTCGCGTCAGAGGAATCCTCGTGGCTGACCGGCGAGCGGATCAGCGCCGCAGGCGGCTTCAGGTCAGCAGGAGTGGGGTCTACGCCACGTCCGACTTGGCGTCGTGCGCAGTGTGGATCTTCTTGCCTACCAGGCGCTCGAGCTCGTTGGCGACCGCGGTGCGGTGGAGGAATGCCTCCTCCGGCATCTCGATGATCGCATGGATGGTCTGGAAGTGGTATTTCACCACTTCGATGTCGTAGGTCTCGGTCATGCCGACGCCTTCGATGTAGCGGATTGCCGTGTTCCAGACGCGTACGATGATGTCGTCGCCCAGCATCTGGACTTCCTTGGTGTAATCGCCGAGGAGGCGATACATGCCGCGAATGCCGGCCCCGCGATCGACGTTTGTCCGGTCGGCGTAGGCTGACAAGTTGTCGAGGATGGCGCGCAGCTTGAAGGCGTTCTCCTTGGAGGTCTCGCTCGCCGACTTCATCGGCGGCTCGTCGGTGAGGCGACGCCACGGGCCGGCGAAGTTGGGATCTTCCTTGCGGCGGCGGCACGGGCCGACATAGTTGCGGCTGTCGATGAATTTGCGTGGGCGCAGGATCACTTCCTCGATCCGCGAAAGCACGCCTTGGGCCGAAACCGGCTTCAGAAGGAATTCGTTGATCCCAGCCTGGCGCGCCGACATCAGCTGGTCGTGGTCGATGATCGCGGCGAGCAGGATGATCGGAGCCTCGCGCGGAAGGCCGGTTGTGTTGCGACGAATTTCGCGCGTGAATTCCAAGCCTGTCATGCGGCCGGCGTCCCAGTCCACGATGATCAGATCCGGCTTGAAGGTGCGGCCGACGGCGAACGCCTCGATGGCGCTCGCGGCGGCGGCGATGTGGGTGACTTGCAGGCGGCGCAGGCTGTCAGCCACCACGCCGCGCATGAAGACGTTGGGATCGACGATCAGAACACGAAGCTTCTTGAGCTCGCCGGTCGTCAGGTCGCGAAGTTCTTCGGTCATTTCAAGCCGCCAGTTTCTTCTGAATCGCCTTGCCCAGCGCCAGCGCCACGCTATCGCGGGCGTCGGCGTAACTCTGGGGCAGCATTGCGAGCTGTTCGAGCGCGCTAAGGGCCGTATGCATCACGCTGTTTTCCATCAAGCCAGCGGGCGTCGAAATGCCGATATAGGCCTCGAACGCCGCCAGCGCGCTGTGCAGGGCATGGTCCTTGGAGCCCATGGCGATATCTTCGGCGATCTTGATTTCGCCAAGCGCTGCGGCGAGCACGTCCGGGCGGCTGGCGTGCAGTTTGCCGCAGGTTTGACGCAAGGCGGCGAGTGCGATGCGGATCGGGGTTTTTGCGCCTTCCTCATCATGGTCGACCATGGCGACGGGCGTTTCAGCGACGATATCGCCGGCGCGGCGCTTGTGGCCATAGTAATCTGCGGGGTTCTTGCGGCGACGGCAGGGCCCGATGAAGACGTCACAATCGACGAAGGGGCGCGGCGTCTCGATCACCATTTCCAGGCGCTGTTTCAGCGCGGCCGGCGAAATTGGCTTGGCAAGGAATTCATCGACGCCGGCATCGCGACCGTCGATCACCATCTGGCGGGTGAGGCTCGATGTGACGAGAATGACCGGCAGGCGGCGCAAGCGATCATTGTGCGCGCGGCGCAGGGCGCGGCAGAACACCAGGGCTTCGAAGGCGTCGCCCGGCTCCCAGGAAAGAAAGATCAGATCAATCGCATTTTCCGTCAAGAATTCCTGGGCGTCAGCGGCGCCGCGGGCGGAAAAGACGTTGGTGACGTCGTGACCGCGCAGGATCTCGGCAATCATGCCTCGGCTAAAATTGACGGCGTCGACGACCAGCACGGAGAGCGAGCGCGGCCGCAACGTCTTCGGTTTCCTTGGATCTTGCATCGCCCGCCCACCATCTCTCTGTCTGGTTCCGAGAGACCGTACGCCAACAAGGTAATTTTCCGGTTGAGGCTGCTAACCAAACTCCGACAGCCGTCGTTAACCCAGAAGATACGGGTGTGGCAGGCGTTACCGGCTGAAACAGTACGCCGCCGGGAGTTCCCCCCCCCGGCGGCGTTGCAGATATCGGTTGATCAGGCCTTCGCGGCGGTCAGGGCGCGTTCGTCCTTGCGGACATCGTTCTCAACCGCGGGTTTGAGCTTGAACACCATCATTGGCCGATCCTTGGCCGTATAGGCCGGCCACATCGGCACCTTGGCGTTGTTGGGATCGCCCGTCTTGGTGAAGGAGAGCCAGGTTTCCGACATGATGTCGGCCATCTGCTGAGCGTCTGGACCGGTTCCCGACATGGTCTCCGACTTGGCGACATTGTCGAACACCAGGCCGATGTCGAGGGCGTGAGGCACATAGCGCTTGCCGCCCATCACCGGGGTTACCCAGTCGAGCTCGTAGAAGTAGATCGGCGCAGCGCCGGCGGCCTTGGAGCGCCGGTCGGCGATGGTGACGCTGTTCTGGAAGAAACGCGCGTCCGAGGTCGCCATGAACCACAATTCCGGAGCTTCAACGTTCGGGAGGTCTTTCTTGTAGGCCGCAATGATCTTCGCCGGATCCTTGTCCGGGAAGCTCTTCTTCAGCGCCGACGGCAGGGTCTCCCAGGTGATGTCGAACGGCTTCTCGCCTGCCGGGACGAGCGAGGTGCCCTCCGTACGGGTGCACCCGATCATCACCGGCACACTATTCGAGACGCTGGGTGAATCCGGGTCGAACGGGTGGCGGGTGATGCTGCGCTTGTCGAGCACCGGGCCGGAGCCGGCTGCTGGAACATCGACCATCGCCTTCAGCAGGTCGGCGACCGGCTTGGTCTTGATCTCGGCGATGTTCGCCTTGGTGAGGCCGAGCTTGGCGATGAAGGCGTCAGCGGCCTTGCCGGATTCTTCCTGCGTGGCGTGCTTGATGCGCGGACCCGAGTGGATGACGGCGCGGTGGAACAGGCCCTTGGCCGAGTCCATCGCCAACAGTGTGCAGATCTTGGCGCCGCCGCCGCTCTGGCCGAAGATCAGCACCTTGCCGGGATCGCCGCCGAAGCTGGCGATATTGTCCTTCACCCAGTTGAGGGCGTGAACCATATCCATTGAACCTGCCGCCCCAGAATCCGCGAACTCGGCGCCATACTTGGCGAGGTTGAGATGGCCGAGGACATTGAGGCGGTGGTTCACTGTCACCACGACGACGTCGCCCCGCTTGGCCAGTCGCACGCCGTCATAGGCTCGCGACGAGCCGCTGCCGGTGGTGAAGCCGCCGCCATGGAACCAGACCATGACCGGCCGCTTTTTGTCGTCGAGGCCTTGCGTCCACACGTTCAGGAACAGGCAGTCCTCGCTCTGCGGCGGCTGCGGCTCGGGGCGCCAGGAGACGAAGAGGCCGCCGCCATTGCCGGCGGGGTTCTGCGGCGTGGAGGCGCCGTAGGCGAGCGCATCCTTCACATCCGTCCAGGGTTCGGGAGGTTGCGGCGGGCCAAAACGATATTTCGACGTGTCCGCGCCGTAACGCACGCCCTTGAACACGTTGACGCCATCCTCGACGGCGCCTTTGACTTTGCCGGCCTTGGTGGTCGCGACCGGCGCTGGCGGCGGCGGCGGCGCAGCAGGCGTCGCCGCCACATCTGCCTTGTTGTCGCACGCGGCAAGCAAGCCGCCCGCAGTCGTCAACGCCACAATCGCAACGCCGGCCTTAAGCATCGCCCGTCGTGTGCCGAACCCATTGATGTCCATGATGTCCTCCCATGCGCCCGGCTCTCTCGGTCAGGCGTCGGCGCGAAGGCTAGGGCGAGCGCACCAGCTCGGCAAGCCGGCAAGCCGACAGCCGGCCAGCCGGATCGGAAGATTTGATTGACGCCGTCAACTTGCGCGCCCGAGATGCGCCATGGACACTGTCATGGATGCACCCGACGGCTTTGCGCCGCACTTCCGCCAATCGCCGCTCACCGAACCCTGGGAGCCGATCTTTTCGAGGCGCGACCCGCGCAAGGTGATCATCGGCCTGCATGTGCGTCCGGCGCACTGCAATTCGCGCGGCATGGTTCATGGCGGCCTGATCGCGGCGCTGGCCGACAACGCGATGGGGTTGAGCTGCGGCGAGGCGCTGGCGGCCGAAGATCGCCGGCCGGCTGGCGGGCTTGTGACGGTCTCGCTTTCAACCGACTTTGTTGGAACCGCCAAGCTCGGCCAATGGATTGCGTTCGACACGGTCTATGTGAAGACCGGTCGCACGCTATGTTTCGCGCAGGCTTTTATCAGCGCGGACGGCGACGTGATCGCCCGCGCCGACGCGCGCTTCAAGGTCACGCAATAGGCCCGCCGCGAAGCAACATCATCTTCTGCCAGATCTTCCGGCTGAGGTTGCCGGTCAGGTTCTCGATCTCGTTGACCGTCTGGATGATGACCGGGTCCTGGACGTCCTGCATGTAGAGCGCCGCGAGTTTGCCGGTGAGCGCGAGCATGTCGGAGCAATAGTCGAGATAGCGGAACAGGACGGCCTCGCTCATGCGCTCGCCGGGTGGCGCACCGAGTGCGTCATAGCCCTCGGCCATCACGGGCGGGTCCTTGGTGAGCTGATGCATGTCGATCACGTGCGCGATCGACCGCAGCTCGTGCAGGTCGCGCAACACCGCCTCCCGTCGCAGCCGGGATTCGAGGTTGAGCAGAAACCAGGCTGCTGCACCGCCGAGCGCGATGAGATTGACGAGCGAATCCAGGCCCTGCAGCGCGCTGAACGCACCGCCATCGACCTTCATCGTGGCGATGTGGAAGGCCAGCCAGCCGATGCAGGCAACGCCGACCCCAACGATCATGCCGACGCTGGCGCGCAGCAGCACATTGGGACGCCGCGTCCGATTGCGTCGACCGCGTTCCTGTTGCGAGATGACCAGAAGCTCCGCGCAGATGGTGCAAATTCCGCGGCCGGGAAAGCGCTCCTCGATCCGCTTCTGCAGCTTTTCGATCGTGGTCTCGATCTTGTCGGCCTGGAGGGTGCGAAAGGTCATGGCTTCGATGGATACTCTTACCAGATCATCGGAATGAATCGCTTCACCCGGTGTGCGTAGTCGTCATACGCAGCTCCGAATGTCGCGCGCAGCAGTTTTTCCTCGATGTGGACGCGCGCCAGCGTGCCGACGAGGAACAAGGGCAGAGCGACGACCAGGTTGATCGCGTGGCCGAGCGACACCGCGATTGCGAGCATCATGCCGAACAACGCCACATAAATCGGGTTGCGCATGAGCGCGAAGGGCCCGCTCTGGACCAGGCTGTGATCCTCGCGCGTGCGCGCCACCAGGCTCCAGTTCGCGCCCATTGTCTGGGTCGACCAGATGAACAGGCTTGCCGACAAGAGGGCGATGGCGGCCGGGACGATCGCAGCGATCCAGGTGGCGGGCGTAGGCGGGAAGTCGAACCGGGCCGGACCGGTCCAGCACAGGCCAATTCCGAGGCCCTGGAGCGCGATGCCGAAGATCGAGCTGGAATCGCGTTTCGCAACGCCGGTCTTCTCTTTGGATGGAGGGCGGCGCGATCGAAGCATGACGGTGCAGAAACTGATCCACGCGAGCAAGGTCGCTATGCTGGCGACCGGATTGCCTAGGCTGTATAGAGATGACATATCGCGCCCCCGCCGGATTCGTGTCCGTCAGGGATCAGTCTGCCGCATCATCCTCATAACCCACAAGATGGAGCGGCCGGGCTTTGCGCCCTTCCAGCTCGGCCCAGCGGGCAAATGCGTCGTCCCGGCCGTGCGTGACCCAAAGCTCATCCGGGTTCACGTCACGCACTGTGGTGGTCAGCTCCTCCCAGTCGCCATGGTCGGAAATGACCAAAGGCAGCTCGATGCCGCCGGCTTTGGCGCGCTGGCGGATATTCATCCAGCCCGAGGCGAAGGCGATGACCGGATCGGGGAATCGCTGCGCCCACGGCGTCGAAGTCGCCGATGGCGGGCAGAGAATGATCCGGCCGGCAAATTTCCCGCTCTCGCCGCGCTGGCCTTTTTCGAGGGTCGCGGGTTCAGTTGAGCCAAGCGGCACGCCCAGCCGCTCATACATGTCGCACAAGGATTTCAACGCGCCGTGAACATAGACCGTCTCGTGATAGCCCGCCTCACGCAGCAGGGCGATGACGCGCTGGGCCTTGCCAAAGGAGTAGACGCCCACCAGGTGCGCCCGGTCTGGAAATGCTGCGACGTTCTTCAAGAGCTTGGCCACTTCGCCAGCCGCATCCGGGTGATGGAACACGGGCAGGGCAAAGGTCGCCTCTGAAATGAAGACGTTGCAGGGAACGACCTCGAATGGCGCGCAGGTCGGATCGCGCTTGCGCTTGTAGTCGCCGGTGCAGACCATCCTGAGGCCTTTCCATTCGACCACGACCTGCGCTGACCCGATCACGTGACCTGCGGGCGCCAAGCGCACGTCAACCTCGCCGATGCGCACTGTCCCGCCATAAGGCGCCGCCTGGCGCGAACGGGTGAAGCCCTCGCCATAGCGCACCGCCATCGCTGCCAGCGTCTCGGGCGTCGCCAGCACAGCGCCATGGCCGGCGCGGGCGTGGTCCGAGTGACCGTGGGTGACCACGGCTCGGTCCACCGATCGCACTGGGTCGATGTAAAAATCGCCCGGCGGGCAATAAAGGCCGGCTGGCGTCGGGCGCAACAGGTCTTCAGGACGGATCATTGCTTCCATATGTGACGCCCGACTTGCCGTCGCCAATGTTTTCGCGTCGCCAAGATTTTCCGGTCACTGATATTTTCATTGTGTCGGTGCTCCAATCCGTCTTCGGCTGCGTATAGCGGGGATGTCACATGCACCGGCTCTGAAGTTTTTTCTCGCGATTGCAATAACGACGGGCCTTTCAGCCTGCGTTACCGCCTCCGGACCAGGCGGTGCGCCACCTCCGGTCACGCATGTCGACATGGCGATCATCTACAGTGGGGACTGGCACGAGATCGCCTATCGGCCGACCTGGCTCACCAAGGGCTGTGTCGCCGGGATCACCCGCTACACGGCGACCGACGACCCCAAGAAGGTTACGGTGCGCGATAGCTGCCGAAAGGATAGGGTGGACGGCAAGGAGAGGGCGGTGACGGGAACCGGTCTGATCCTTGATCCGGGAGCCAATGCGCGCATCCGCGTCACCTATTTCCCGTTCTTCAGCCGAACCACGCAAGTGGCCGCCCTGGCGCCGGACGACAGCTGGTTCATAACCGTCACGCCGAACATGGGCGAAGCCAACATCTTCACCCGGAACCCGCAGATCAGCGCTGGACAGAAGGCCGACCTCAGCGCCCGCGTGAAGAGCCTCGGCTACGACGTTTCCCAGCTCTATTTCCCGCCTCAACCGGAACACTGACCCGCTTTGCCTTGAGTTTTCCCCAATTCCACTGATTGTGGCCGCCGAGATCGGTAGGACGGGAGACTCGTTTGCCAAGCGCATTCGACGCGACACGCCGAATGATCGCGGCGATCCTGGAGAACCGCACGGCAGACGATATCGCGCGGCAAAGCCGCCCCGACCTCGAGACGCCGCAAAAGCCCGCAATCCGTCCCTCGCGGCGACTGGAGCCGGCCTTCACCGCCGCCAACTGGCGCACGCTGCTGGCGCATTCCGGGGCGAGCCAGGCGGATCACGACGAGCTCTATGACGCCAGGGCGCAGGCGGACCTGCCGGGCTTCGAGCACAACATCGAAAACTATATCGGCGAGCTGCGCCTGCCTCTGGGCGTCATAGGTCCGCTGCGCATCAACGGCATCTTCGCCAAGGGCGACTATTACGCGCCGCTCGCCACGACCGAAGCGGCGCTGGTCGCAAGCTATGGGCGTGGCGCGCGGCTGATCTCCTCCGTCGGGGGTTGCACCACTGGAACGCTTGCCGAGGGCGTGCAGCGCTCGCCTGCCTTCGCCTTCGCCACGACCACCGAGGCTGGCCTGTTCGTCGCCTGGGTCTGCGGCAATTTCGAGAGATTGAAGACGGCCGCCGAAACGACGACACGCCACGGCAAACTGGTCGAGCTCTCGCCGCATGTCGAAGGCGATCATGTCTATCTCGTGCTTACCTACACTACGGGCGACGCCGCCGGGCAGAACATGGTCACCATAGCGACCGAGGCGGTCTGCGCGGTCATTCTGGAGCACAGCCCGTTCAAACCGCTGTTCTGGTTCGTCGAGGCCAATCTGTCGGGAGACAAGAAAGCCTCGCACATGTCGTTTCTCGGCGTGCGTGGCCGCAAGGTTACCGCCAGCGTCGAATTGCCGGGCGCGGAAACCCGCAAGCAGCTCCACACCACGCCGGAGCGGATGCAGGATTACTGGCGCATGTCGGCGCTAGGCGGGGTGATGTCCGGATCGATCGGCGTGCAGGGGCATTACGCCAATGGGCTGGCGGCGCTCTATCTCGCCACCGGCCAGGACGCGGCCTGCGTCGCCGAAAGCGCCGTCGGCGTTACCCGCATCGAGCTGCGTGACGCCGACAAACTGTTCGTATCGGTGACACTGCCCAATATTATCGTCGGCACGGTTGGCGGCGGAACCGGCCTGCCGGCGCAATCGGCCGGGCTCAATATTCTGGGGTTGAAAGGCGCCGGCAAGGCGCGGGCGTTCGCAGAAGTCTGCGCCGCGGTTTGTCTCGCCGGCGAGCTGTCGATCATCGGGGCCCTCTGCGCGCACGAATTCGCCAGCGCTCACCAGCGTCTCGCACGGGGCAAGGCGTGACCGCGGCCGCACCACCAAGAGCGCCTCTGGCCTCGCGGCTGTGGACCTATCAGGCCGAACGCTTTCCGCTGTTCAAGCATGGCGCGCTGATCGTCGCCTTCGGCGCATCGGCGGTCTGCCTGTCTGACCTGTTGCGCGGCGGGGCTACGCCCAAACCCTATGCGATCCTCGTCGCCGTGCTGGTGCTGTTCGGCTTTTTCCTGCAGCTGCGCATCGCCGATGAGCACAAGGACAACGAAGACGACACAAAATACCGCCCCGAGCGCCCGGTGCCGCGCGGGCTGGTGAGCCTTGGCGAGCTGCGCTGGGTCGCGCTGGTTTTGGCGCTTGCGCAGGTCGCCCTGACCGCAAGCCTCGACTGGCGCCTGCTTGGTCTGCTTGCGCTGGTCTGGGCGTGGATGGCGCTGATGACGAAGGAGTTCTTCATTCCCGCCGCACTCAAGGCCCGGCCGATCCTCTACATGGTCAGTCACATGATGGTGATGCCGTTGATCGATCTCTACGCCACGGCCTGCGACTGGCTTCCGGCCGGGCTGACGCCGACCGGGAATTTCGGCCTCGCGCTGAGCGGCTTCCTTGGTCTGTCACTGGCCAACGGCATTGTGCTCGAGGTCGCGCGCAAGTCCTGGGCGCCGGAGCAGGAACGCGACGGCGTCGAGACCTATTCCAGGCTCTGGAAGCCGGAGTGGGCCGGCCTATCGGTCGCGGTCTTCATGTTCGCGGGGCTGGTGCTCTCGGCCTATGTCCATGTCCAGTCGGGCGCCGGACTGGCCTTCCTGGCCGGGCTGCTGCTCGCGGCCGCTTATTCCATGTTCACGGCGATCGACTATGCCGGCACGCCGACGTTGAAGACATCGAAGGCGCTGGAGACAGGCTCGGGCGTGTTCGTGCTCACCAACTATCTCCTGCTCGGCGTGCTGCCGATGGCGGAGCATTTATGGTTCAGCTAGCCGCGGCCGAGCGCTACGTCCTGACCGGCCCGGCCGCGCAGTCGGCTGCAATCGCGGGCGGGAAAGGGGCGGCGCTGGCAAAGCTGGCTGCGACGTTTCCGGTTCCGGCCTTCTTCGTAATCCCGGCCGAAGCGTTCGATGATGCGGGTTTGAAAGTTGCAGCAAATTCTGACGTCGCCCTCGCCTTGAAATTACTGGGGCCAGGACCGTTCGCCGTGCGGTCTTCCGGTCGCGAGGAAGATGGCGCCGACAGCGCCCACGCCGGTCAGTTCGAGACGGAACTGAATGTGCCGCCGGGCGAAGTCGCCGCAGCCGCGCATCGGGTCTGGCGGTCCGGTTTCAGTGAAACGCTGGCGCAATACCGAACCGCCAAGGGCCTCTCCGGCGCGCCGCAACCGCCGGCGGTCGTCGTTCAGCGCATGGTGCAGGCCAGAGCGGCCGGCGTCGCGTTCTCCGCCGATCCCGTCTCGGGGGAGCGCAGCGTCGTCATCATCAGCGCGATCGTCGGCCTCGCCGATCAGCTGGTCGGAGGCGAAGCGGACGGCGACAGCTATCGCATCGATGCGGCGGGCAAGACGCTGGATGTGCAACTCGTCGGCGATGGGCCGGTGCTGAACGACGCTCAGCGCGCCGAGGTCGCGACGCTGGCGCGCCGATCAGAGACGTATTTTGGCGCACCGCAGGACATCGAGTGGGCCTTCGATGAGGCCGGTCTACACATGCTGCAGTCCCGCCCCATCACCACGCTGGCGGCGGTG
>JANMWT010000489.1:0-14346 GCA_031394145.1 Alphaproteobacteria bacterium
CCCAGCCGCGCAACGGGGCCATGTTCGTCTTCACCCAGGTCTCGTCGATGAATACCAGCCGGTCCGGGTCGAGGCGTGGCTGGAGCGCCTGCCAACGTTGGCGCTTGCGCGCGATGTCCGGGCGTAGCTGCTCAAGCTCGAACAGCATTTTTTTAAAGCTGAGGCCCTCGGCCCTCAGAAAACGCCAGACCGTATCGTGGCTGACGGGCACGCCCCGCGCGGCCAACTCATCCGCCAGACGGTGCAGGGTCAGGTGCGAAGTCGCCTTCAGACGGGCCACGATCCAGTCACGGTGCGCCTCCAGCAGAAACGGCCAATGGCCGCCGCACTTGCCGGGCTCAAGCGATCCGGTGCGATCCTCAAGACCGGCCCACTTCACCACCGTCGAAGGCGCGATCGAGAACCTTTGCCCCACGGCGCGGCAACTCTCACCAGCTCGAAACGCCGTCACCGCACGTTCGCGAAGATCCGCCGAATAGTATCTTCCCATCGCACAAATCCTCCCAATCCAGTCCCCAAACTGAATCAGAGTTCGGCGCATCAGGGAATCTTCCGATTCCAACAAATACAGAAAGGCTCTAGTGTTCGCCCCACGGTGGAGCGAGTTCCGGGGAATTGCCTATGAACCTCTTGCGTCGCTTCCGCAGCCTGGCGCTGGCCAGCTTTGCGCTGGTTGCATGCAGCGCCGTCGCGCAAACGGTCACCCCCCCTCCAGGTCCGTCCGGCACGTCGGCGAGCAAGGCCGCCATCGATCCTGCACTGGCCGCCGCGTGGCCGCAGCTGGCTGGCGATCTCACGCTCGACCCGGATGTGAAGCTCGGCGTGCTGCCAAATGGCTTGCGCTACATCGTCGAGTCGAAGGCATCGCCTCCAGGCAAAGCTGCGATGCGCCTCGTCATCACAGCGGGCTCGATGCAGGAAGCGCATGACCAGGAAGGGCTTGCGCATTTCCTCGAGCACATGGCCTATCGCGGCTCAACCCATGTACCGATGGGCGATACGATCAAAACGATGGAGCGTCTCGGCCTGCGCATGGGCGCCGACACCAACGCCGCCACTGGGCCCGACCGCACGCTGTACAAGTTCAACCTCGCGCGCAATGACGATGAGTCAATCGACACCGGCCTGATGCTGCTGCGCGAGATCGCCAGCGAGCTTACACTCGACCAGTCCGCGATGGACCAGGAGCGCGGCGTGATCCTCGCCGAACAACGTCTGCGTGACCAGCCCGCACAAACGCTACAGCGGGCGCAGATGGCCTGGCAGCTCGGCGACCATCCGTTCGCCCGTTCGCCGGGCGGCCGCACCGAAGTGATCGAAAAGGCCAAGGTCGGCCGGATGCGCGCCTTCTACGACGCCTATTACCGGCCCGAGCGCGCCATCGTTGTGATCGCGGGCGACGTTGACCCCATCGCCATGACAGAAAAGATCCGCACCCGCTTCGGCGACTGGAAGGGCCGCGGGCCGGCCAGCGGCGATCCGAAGCCACTGACGGCTGAACCGAAGACGCCGGCGATCACAATCGCCGTGGTCGACGGCATGCCGCTATCGCTGCTGTCGCTGCAATGGTTCCGACCTTACACGACGACACCGCCAACCTTGGCCGGCGAGCGCAGCGATCTGATCGAGGAACTCGGCCGGATCGCGATTTCTGATCGCATGGCCGGCGTGGTCGAGCGAGCAGGTAAACCGGCCCAAGGCATCTCAAGCGTCAGCCAGGGGCGCATCACCCGTGTGTGGAGCGGTGCGACGATGACGGCCGGCGGCGTCGTTGATATCGACGCCACGCTTGATCTGATGGTGACGGCTTACCGGCAGGCTGCCGAATACGGGATCAGCGCCGAGGAACTCCGTCACGCCCTCAACCTTGCGCGCGCCGCCCGGGTGCGGGGCGAGGGTGGCGGTCATGCCGGCCCGCCCGAAGGCATCGCTGACATGGACGCCGGGGAGGGCTTCGCCAATGCGCCGTTCATCAGTTCGGAGACCAACTACAATATCTTCATGGCGATGGCGCCCTCCGTGACGTTGGCCGAGGTCAACGCCGCGCTCAAGGCGCAAAGCGTCGGCGAGCCGCGCCTTTTCTATCGCGGGCCAGCGGCGCCGCCGGGCGGGGCCGAAGCGCTGCTGGCATCATTCAACCGCGCGAAAGCCAAGCCGCTGACGCCGTTCGCGCCGCCCGAAGCCAAGCCGTGGCCCTACACTGAATTTGGCCCGCCGGGCGTCGTGGCTGACCGCAGCGAGATCAAGGATTTCAATATTACCCTGGTGCGCTTCGCCAACAATGTGAGGCTCACCGTGATGAAGACCGCGTTCCGCAAGGAGGACACGGTGGTGCGCGTGCGGCTCGGACTCGGACGGCTGGCGCTGGCCAAGGATCACATCGACGCCTCCGACATGGGCCCGCGCCTCTGGCAGGTGGGCGGTCTTGGCAAGCTTACCCCCTCTGAAGAGATGCTGACGCTCGAGGCCGACCGCGTCGTGGCGCCGGTCAGTCAACTTGACGACGCCTTCGCCATTGACGCTTGCGGTGGCGGATGCCTGTTGCCTTCGCGTGTCGAACGTCAATTCCAGCTGATGACAGCGATGCTGATCGACCCCGCGTTCCGCACCGATGAATGGGCCAACACCATGCGGCAGGCTGACGACTCGGAAAAGGCTGTGCCATTCTCGGCCCAATCGGTGGCGCGCTTCAATCTCGACCGACTGGTGCACCCTGGAGACATGCGGTTCGTCTTCAACACTGCCGAAATGCGCAAGGGCTGGAAAGCGGCGGACGCTGTCGCCTTCATGAAACCGATCGTCGCCACCTCGCCGATCGAGGTGATCGTCGTGGGTGATGTTGACGTCGAGCGGATCATCACGTTCGCCGCGAAAACCTTTGGCGCCTTGCCGCCTCGCGCCGACAAGCCGGAGCCCAACGGTCTGCGCAATGTGAAATTTCCGCCTGGAGTGAAGACGCCGGTGGTGCTGACGCATAAGGGCCCGGCCGACCAGGCGCTCGCCCAGATCCTGTGGCCGACAACCGACGTCTATGCCGATGCGGCAGAGCATCGCCGTCGCATGGTGCTGGCCAGCCTGCTGCAGTCGCGTGTCACCGACCGCATCCGCACCACTGAGGGCAAGAGCTATTCGCCCGGCGCAATCATCGAGGCCGAACGCGAGTTGCCTGGCTATGGCTATATGGGTCTCGGCGTCGATGCGCCACCTGAGGCCGTGGACGGTGTCATCGGTACGGTGGAGCAGATCGCAGCGGAGTTGACCCTGCATGATGTCTCCGCTGATGAATTCAAGCGCGCCATCACTCCGCAGATCGAATCGGAGCGCTCGGTGGTCAAGCTGAACCTCGCCTGGCTCGAGATCCTGGGCGGCGTCCAGACCGACAACCGCGGTCTCGACTTCGTCCGCTCGATGGAAGCCGACTACGCCGCCATGACGCCGGCCTCGATCCGCGAGACCGCCAAGCGCTGGCTGAGGCCTGCGACAGAATGGAAGGTCAAGGTGGTGCCCGAAGCGGGCGCCAAGGCAAAAGCGGCAGGGAAGACGAAACCGAACTAGACGCAGACTGCGCGCAGCTGCGCACACTCGCCAGGACGTTTTCCATCTTGCCAGGCGGCGCCATGCCGCGAGCTTGCGCGACCATGTTTGTCGGCGTCTTGCCCGGACGGATGGCGCCTAAGCGGCCGCGCGCGGCCTTGGACCCACATAAACCGACGCCGGCCGGACCAGTCTTTGCGTCGCCAGTTGCTCCCTTGCGTGGGCGATCCAGCCGATGATGCGGCCGCAAGCAAAGAGGCTGGTGAAAGAGCCGCGCGGCACGCCCAGCGCTTCGAGCAGGATCGCGGTATAGTACTCGACATTGGTGTCGAGCTTACGGTCGGGCTTTTCGGCGGCCAGGCGCTGCAGGATACGGCCCTCGATCGCTTGCGCCATGGCGAGGCGCCCGACGCTGGCAGGTAGAGTGGCGACGACGCGCTTCAACACGTCGGCGCGCGGATCGCGCAAACGATAAACGCGGTGGCCAAAGCCCATGAGTCGCTCGCCGCGATCAAGCGCCGCACGGATCCAAGGCTCGGCATTGTCCGGCTGGCCGATGGCGTCGAGCATGTCGAGCGCCGGCCCTGGCGCGCCGCCGTGCAGCGGACCTTTGAGTGCGCTTAATCCCGCGATCACCGCAGAACCAAGCCCAGCGCGCGTCGAGGCCACCGACCGCGCCACGAAGGTTGAGGCGTTGAGCCCATGATCAGAGGTCGTCACCATGTAGACGTCGAGGGCGTGGGCTTCGGCTGCGCTGCCTGGCGACCCGCGGATCATCCGCAGCAGGTCGGCGGCGTGGCCGAGTGCCGCGTCTGGCGCTAGCACCTTCAGGTCAGCGCGCAGCCGCGCAATGGCGGCGGTGGCGACGGCGGTGACTGCGGCAAGATCGATCGCGGCGGCGAGGTCATGTCCATCCACCGACAGCGCCAGCGCCGCGCGCAGGCCTTCGACATCGCCAAGCATCGCAAGCCGCGGCAAGTCCGCTTCCAGCCGTTGAAACGCTCCGACCCGGGCTGCGCCAAGGTCGGCGCCCAGCCTGCCGGGATCGACCTCGGGATCAAAGAAGCCCGACCACAACAGCGCTGCCGCCTGCTCGTAGGTGAAGCGCGCCGCGAGGTCGGCGACCTCGTAGCCGCGAATGATCAGGCGACCATTGGCGCCGTCGACATCCGATAGCACGGTTTCCGCTGCGACGATTTTTTCGAGACCCGCATCCATGACCGCACTCCCGCGTTGACGGAATTGAGATGGCGGTACAGGGTCGGTTCAGTCAAGATTGATCAATTTAATCAATATATCGCGAAACGAGCCAGGTTGATGAAAAGCCCGCATGTGATGACCGCCTCCGACATTGCATCGACGCTTCGCACTTTTTCGCACCCGTGGAATGCGAAGTCGGAAATGCGCGGCGCGCAGATCGGCGCCGCGATGGGTTTCAAGCGGCTGGGCGTCAATTTCATCCGCATCGCGCCGGGCAAGGAGGCCTATGCGCTCCACGCCCACCTCCGCGAGGAGGAGTGGGTGTTCATTCTTGAAGGCGTGGGACTAGCGCTGATCGGAAAGGATGAGGTGAAGGTCGGCCCTGGCGATTTCCTCGCCTATCCCGCGCCGCAGGTGGTCCATCACATCAAGAATGCCGGCCGGCAGGATCTCGTCTGTCTGATGGGCGGCGAGCAGCTGTCGATGGATGTGGTCGACTTCCCGAAACAGAAGAAGCGCATGGTTTGGATCGACGGGCAGGCGGCGGCCTATCCCGCCGCCGCGGGCGACAATCCCTTCGCGCCGAAGGCAGTCAAGCCGCGGAAGTCGCCGAACAAGCCGGCGGGCAAGAAGTGAGCGTCGCGCTCGCCGACTGGATGCCGGTTGCGGAGGCGCTCGCCGCACTCAATGTAAGGCGGCAGACCCTCTACGCTTATGTCAGCCGCGGCCTGATCCGCGCTCAACCCGATGACGACGATCCGCGCCGCAGTCTTTATTCGGCCCACGACATCCGCGCGCTCTCCGGCCGTAGGCGCGGCGCGCGGCGGCGCTCGGAAGTCGCGGCTGGTGCGATCGCCTGGGGTGAACCGGTGTTGGAGAGCGCGATCTCCACGGTGCGCGATGGCCAGTTGATCCTGCGCGGCAAATCGATTGAGGCGCTGGCGGCGACGGCGACGCTTGAGGATGTTGCGTGTTTGCTTTGGGGCGGAGAGGTTGGTGCGGCCGCACCGGCGAAGGCAATTGCGAAAGGCGCAACCGCCAAGGCCCGGGCGTTTGCTTATCTCTCGGTGCGTGCAGGCGTCGATCCGCCAAGTCTCGGGCGGCCCCCAGCGGCGTTGCGCGCGGAGGCCTGGCTGCTGCTCGCTGGGTTTGCCGACGCGCTGATCGGTGAGGCGGGCGCAGGGCCGCTGCATCGGCGCTTCGCGAAGGCCTGGCGACTGGAAGCGCGTGGCGCGGAGCTCGTGCGTCGGGTCCTGGTGCTGCAGAGCGATCACGAGCTCAATCCGTCGACTTTTGCCGTGCGGATCGCGGCCTCGACCGGAGCGTCGCTGGCAGGAAGCGTGCTTGCAGGACTGGCGACGCTATCGGGTCCGCTGCATGGTGAGGCGGCGGCGCGGGCGTTGGCGCAGCTCGATCAGATGCTGGCGGCGAGCGATCCTGTTGCCCAGGCGCGCCACATGCTGGCCCGGGGCGAGCGCTTCGCCGGCTTCGGTCATCCGCTATATCCTGAAGGCGACATCCGCGCGAAAGTCCTGCTGAAAGCGTTGCGCTCCCGCGCCGCCATAGCTCGTGCCTTGAAGGCGATGGAGAACGAGGTCGGCAGGCCACCCAATTGCGACGCCGCCCTCGCAGCGATGACGCGCGAGCTTGGCCTGCCCGATGATGCGCCCTATGTGCTCTTCGCTCTCTCGCGCATGACGGGCTGGCTCGCCCATGCGATGGAACAGCGCGAGGCTAACCGCATCATCCGTCCGCGCGCGCGGTATGTCGGCGATCTCCCCTAGGTCTGGAGTACGAGCGCGCCTCGCGCGATTGATCGATCAGCACCAAAGCGGCTGCCGCAGGCAAATCGCGAAGTGAGAAAAAGGCGAGGCGATTGCTTCGGAGCCCTCCTAGAGGGAGGTGAGGAGACGAAAAGGTGGCATGGCGCGAGACCTCATTATAGCTGACAGCTCAACCAGGGCGCGCGCCGCAAAGCGGGTGGAGATGTTACATCCAAAGCGAAACCTTCCTTCGGGACCAGAAGGCCACCGAGCGCGAAACGCCTAGCTGAATGCGTGAAGCTGCCCGCCAACTTTCATGACCACGAAGGCTGCGAGCACTGAGAACACCAGAATGTCGGTGACCATTGCCGTTGTGCGCATGGCGTTGCGTTTGCCTGTGGTGAGGGTTTTGAGGCCGGCGAGGCCATAGTAAAGCCCGCCGGTGACCGCGCCTGCCAGCGTCAGCATCGGATCGAGCAGGGCAAGCAAGCCCAGCGATCCCATGGACAAATTGGCAAAGCCAAGTTCCTGCACGATGTGGTTGGCTTCGGGCGCCTCGATCTCGAAGATCTTCTGCAGCCTGAAGGCAGGCGTCAACGTCTGGCGCAGGCCGGCGAGAAACAGGCGCACACCGACGGCGAAGAACACATACCATTTGCCAAGCAACAGAGGGGCGACACGCCCTGCAGGGTAAAACCCTCGACCAGCGCTGCGCCGATCGGCAGGACGAGTGTCGTGGCGATGACGATGACGTAGTACACGCTGCCTCTGACGAACCTTTCTAGGCCATCGCCGGTGCAGGTTTGGCGGACGCACAGCGCTTCAGCACCTCAAGATAGCCCTTGGTCACCTGCATCCGCTCGGTCAGGCCCTTGTTGCGCAAGCCGCGATGCACGCCCTGCAGTCGGTAGCAGGGGACGTACATGAACATGTGGTGTTCGCTGTGATAGTGCACCCAAAACGGGGCGATCAACAGGCGCTCGATCGGGTTGGCGAGCGTGGTGCGCGCGTGGCTGAACGGATTGTCGGCGGTGGTGCCATCGACCATCGCGTGTTCGGCCATCGAGCGCAGGCGCGTCACCAGAGGAAACCACGTCGCCATCGGCGCCAGCCATAGCGCGGGCCACGCCCACCAGTAGCCGGCGGCGGAGAGAGCGGCGATCGCAGCAAGGTTGACGATCCAGAAGCGACGGCCGGGATGATCGATCACGCGCGAGGGTCTCGGCGGCTTACCGGAGGAGACGCGCTTTAGCGTCGGCTGAATGCGTTGCTTGAAGAAAGTCTGGCCGGTGAGATCGCGGAAAAACTTGCGCGCCAGCGAGACGCGCGTGATCGGGAAGGGCTTCGACAGCCCGATGTCCGGGTCTTCCGGTTGCTCGGTGAATTTATGGTGGGTGAGATGATAGGGACGATAACGCTTCAAGCTTGACCCGATCGGCGCGCCGCACAGCCACTCGGCCATCCAGTCATTGAGCTTGGCGTTCGGGTGCAGCCCGCCATGCGCCGCATCGTGCTCGAGGATGGCAAGGCCAAGCTGGCGGGCGCCGATCAACATGACGGCGATCAGGTAGGTCAGCGGATTGGGCGCATAGATGAAGAGGGCGCCTGCCCCGAGGATCACAGCCCAGGCGAAAACGATCAGCATTGGCCCGCGCCACCGGCTCGGCGCCGTCAGCTTCGCCCATTCTTCCGAGCTGAAGATCGTCTTTGGATCGATGCGGGCGACGGCGGTCATGGCGTGCAGGCTAGCAGATCCGCCGGGACGCATAAAGTCACGCTCGCGCTGGCAGACCCTGCGGCAGGATGGATTGACCTGGCCGCCGGCTTGCGACATCTGCGCCTGGCAAATTGAGGCAAGCCGCCCTGAACCATACTCCCCCTTTGACCTTGCGCGCCGCAGCCTTGACGCTCGTCGCCATGCTGGCTTTCGCCGGCAACTCGCTTCTGTGCCGCCTCGCGCTTGGGCAGGGTGAGATCGATCCCGCCAGCTTCACCACCATAAGGATCGCCTCCGGCGGCCTTGCGCTTCTCGTGGTCGTTCTGCTGCGCCACCGCCGCGGCGTCTTCCGCGGGCACAGCGGCGGCGGGTGGCGGCCGGCGGTTATGCTGCTGGGTTACGCCGCATTGTTCTCCTTCGCCTATCGCTCGCTGAGCGCGGGAACCGGCGCATTGATCCTGTTCGGCGCCGTGCAGTTGACCATGTTCATTGCCGCGCTGCGAGCCGGCGAGCGGTTTCCGCTGCTCGCCTGGAGCGGTCTGGCGCTGGCGATTGGCGGGCTGGCCTGGCTGATGGCGCCGGGCGTCTCCGCGCCCGATCCCAGAGGCGCGGTCTATATGGGGCTGGCAGGCGTGTGCTGGGGGCTCTATTCGCTGGCAGGCAGGGGCGGGGTAGATCCGCTCGGCGCGACGACGCGCAATTTTCTCTACGCGCTGCCAGCCGCCGTGATCGTCAGCGCCATCGCCATGCGCGAGATCGAACTATCAGCGACCGGCGCTCTGCTGGCCGTTGCATCCGGTGCGATCACGTCAGGTTGCGGATATGTCGTCTGGTACGCGGCACTGCGCAACCTGACGGCGACGCAGGCGGCGATCGTGCAGCTTACCGTGCCGATCATCGCAGCGTTCGGCGGCGTGGTGTTTCTCAGCGAGGCGCCGACGGTGCGGCTCCTCTTCGTCTCTGTGCTGACGCTTGGCGGTGTCGCCATCGTACTGGGGCTGCGTGGAAGAGACCGCACCTAGCTCGCCAGTTTGCGTTCGCGCGCGAACGGGCTGAGGCCGAGCCAGGTCTGCATGTCAGTGGCCAGCAGCTTGTCGCCGGTCAGCATCAGGCGCTGATCGGCGCGCGCCTTGCGCACTGTGTCGAGCCCCATCCAGATCGCAGTCATGGTGCGCAGGTCGGTCGCGACATAAAGATCGACGTCGAACCCAGGATCGACCGAGCACAGATCGACCGCGGCGCCCGGTGCGACGATCAGCTACCAGACGCGCTGAGCTGGCGACAACTCCGGATACTGGAAGTGGATCACGCTGCGCTTGCGCGGCATCGGCGTCGTGTTGAGGCCTCGGCGCATGTCCCACATCAGAAGCTGAACATCGAGGTGCTCGAGCGACGGATCGGTCTCGACCCAGCGCTGGCCCCAGACGCCAAACTGCTCAACCAGCGGGCCGAGCTCGCGCCCGGCGGCGGTGAGATTATAGTCGAACACGCCGAGCTCGCCGCGCACCGGTTTGCGCATCAGGACGCCCGCCGCCTCAAGCTCCTTCAACCGCTGCGACAGCAGCGCCGGCGACATGCGCGGCACACCACGCCTGAGGTCGTTGAACCGCGTCGAGCCGGCGATCAGCTCGCGCAGCAGCACCACGGTCCACCGGGTGCAGAGGATTTCGGCGGCCATCGCCACCGGACAGAATTGTTTGTAGCTGCCCTGCGTCATCGGAAGTCTCCTTGTCCATCCGCTGCCAAATAGGCCGGCCAATCCCGCCTGACTAGTTCAGTTTCTGTATCTGCAACGCTTCAGTTCCAGAACTGGAAGGAAGCCGGCCATCCGGGAAGGATCATCTGCCGGGTCAATTCCGGCCTGTTCTACTCAAGGATCCCTCCCCATGACTTTCTCTGACACTTCAATCAGACCGCACGGCCAAGCCTCCGACAAGACGATCACTTTCATCGCGCGGATGGCTGGCGTTGCGGTGACCGTGGCTGCGCTCGCCGTACTCGGCGCCGTTGCATCCCCCCGCCCGCCTGTTTCACTGACGCGCAGCGTCGAGGTGAAGGGCGACCCCGCTCAAGTCTGGGCGGCCATCGGCGCCTATTGTGCAATCAAGGACTGGCACCCCGCGATTGGCAAATGCACCGAGGATGGCAAGACGCCGACCACGCGCACGCTGGTGACCAAGGACGGCAAGGCGACGTTTGTCGAATTGCAGACCGCGCGCGATGACGTGAAGCACCGTTATACCTACACCTACACCTACACCTACACCTTCACCTCAGCTCCGGTTCCGGTCACCCACTATTCCTCGACCTTCAAGGTTGAGGCGGTGGGGCCAGGTAGCACCCGGGTCACCTGGAGCGGCGCCTACACGCCCGATCCGGGCAAGGAGAAGGACGCCGCCGACGCTCTGACCGGCATCTACGAATCCGGTCTTACGGCGATCCAGGCGCGGCTCGCGAAATAGGGCCGGTCAATGATCCTCCAACTCTTCAAGGGAAAAAAGAAAATGAACGCCTCCCCGACCACTCATAAGGGCGCGTGCTTCTGCGGCGCTGTCGAGATCGAAGTCACCGGCCCGCCCTGTCGGCATGGGCTATTGCCATTGCAAGTCGTGCCGCAGCTGGTCCGCCAGCCCGGTCAATGCCTTCACCCTGTGGAAACCAGACACGGTGCGCGTCACGTCGGGCGCTGCAGCCGTGGCGACATACAAGCTATCGCCGATGAGCGAGCGGAAATACTGCATCAAATGTGGCGGCCACCTGATGAACAACCACCCGCCACTCGGCCTGGTTGATGTCTACGCTGCGATCCTGCCGACGCTTGCGTTCACCCCCGGCGTCCACGTCAATTATTCCGAGACGGTGCTGCCGATGCGCAATGGCCTGCCGAAACTGAAGGATTTCCCGGCCGAGCTTGGCGGCTCGGGTCAGGTGGTTCCTGAATAACTGGCTCCGCGAGCTCCTGTCCCGATGATTGCCCCGGGTGTGCGAACGGCGTAACGCCGGGGCAGGGGTGGCGCGCTTCGCGCCTGCGGCTAATGTGCGCCCTGGTTGGGCGTCGTGGGAGACTAGGCAATGAAGTTTCGTTCGATTCTGCCGATCGGCGCCGCCGTGCTTGCGCTTGCCGCCTGCAACAAGGCGCCCGAGCCCGCGCCGGTCGCAGCCGCCCCGCCCGTCGAAATCACTCCGCCGTTGAAACTTGCAGCCTCCGATCCGTTGAACGGCGACGGCGGCGTGCCGAAATTCTATACCGACCCGCCGTCACTGCCTGACCTGGTTCGCAAGCCCGGACAGCTGCTCCGCGGCGAACAGCTTCCGGCGGATTTCTCGCTGGCCAATGCCAGCCGCGCCGATCGGATCATCTACTCCTCGACCGACGGGATCGACGGCAAGTCGCCGATCCTTGTCTCGGGCGCGGTGTTCCTGCCCAAAGGCGAGAAACCAGCGGGTGGTTGGCCGGTGATCGCCTGGGCGCACGGCACGGTCGGCGTCGCCGACGTCTGCGCGCCATCAAATACCAAGCGCTCAGATCGCGATTCGACTTATCTCGGTCACTGGCTCGATCAGGGCTATGCGGTTGTGGCGTCGGACTATCAGGGTCTCGGCGTGCCCGGCGGGCATCCCTATCTTGCGACCAAGCCCGAGGCCTATTCCGTGCTCGATGCGGTGCGCGCGGCGCAGGCCGACACCGAATATGGCCTCTCCAAGAAGGTCGTGCTGGTCGGTCAGAGTCAGGGTGGCGGGACCGCCTTCGCCACGGCGGTGGAAGCTGCGACCTATGCGCCAGAGATCGATATTCGCGGCACCGTCGCCACTGGCACGCCCTACTTCACCGCCACCACGGCGCCGGCGACGCGCGATCCCAAGGCGGTGGAGGGCGTGTTTGGCTACACACTCTACATCATGCACCTCGTCGCTCAGGCTGACCCCGCGTTCAAGCCGGATGACATCATCACCGACGGGGCAAAGCCGACATTCGCGCTGACCCGCACCGCCTGTCTGGGCCCACTCGAAAAGAGCATCATGGATAACAAAATCACCCAGGCTGGGTCCTTCAAGACCGACCCTACGGAGGTCATGTCGAAACAGTTCGGGCGGATGGCCTATTCGAACCTAACGCCCAAGGGTCCGGTGTTCATGGGCACGGGCGGCAAAGATCATGACGTGCCGCCAGAAGGCCAGCAGCGACTGTTCATCGACGCTTGCAAGGCCGGCGCGGTGATCGAGCATCATGTCTATGCGAATCTCGATCACTCCGGCACGGTCAACGGGTCACTCACGGAATCGACGCCTTTCGTGAAGAAGGCCTTCGCCGGAGAAGTGATTGCCGGGAATTGCCCGAAATAGCCTCGACCGAGGAGAGGCCGGCCGCAGGGTTCCAGGCCCTGCCGCGCCAAGGCTTCCGACTTCGGGTGAGGCCGGTGGCGACAAACCGGCGCAGGACGGTTCCTGCGCGCCGGCCGAAACTGCAACCTCGTCCAAGGCGCTCGACGACGCCCAGGTCGACGACGCCCAGGTCGCCAACGCCGCAGCGAGGAAAAGACCTACCTGGTAGGTAATCTCCCCGATTATGAGGCCGAAGGATGCAAGGTTCGCTGGCACCCGCTGCCGTTCCGTTGGTGAACCCGACGCCGGTTTCACCCTATATAAGGTGCGGGCTGTGCATGGACCCCCGTTCCCGCTATTCCGTGCCCCGGAAAACGGAAATCTGGGTCCCGATCAGAGAGTTTTGACGATGGCGCGCACGCTCGAGCAATTCCTGTCTGGAAGTTCGGCCCCGAAGGATCTGGTTACCGTAATCCTGGCGGTCGTCGACGCTTGCCGCGATATCAGCGGGTTGGTGGCGCGCGGCGCCCTGGCTGGCGTGCTCGGTTCGGCCGAGACCGAGAACATTCAAGGCGAAGAACAGAAGAAGCTCGACGTGAAGTCGAACGACGTGATGCTCAAACACGCCAAGTCCTGCGGCGCGCTTGCGGGCGCAGCGTCCGAGGAAGAGGAAAATCCCGTGCCGCTGAAAGGTGGCGCGCCATACCTGCTGCTGTTCGATCCGCTGGACGGCTCAAGCAATATCGACGTCAACGTTTCGATTGGCACGATTTTTTCCGTCCTGCCCACACGACCTGGCAAAGGCGTCGATCCTTTCCTGCAGCCTGGCCGCAACCAGGTCGCCGCCGGCTACGCCGTCTATGGCCCGCAGACCACGCTCGTGCTGACCCTGGGCGGCGGCGTTTCGGTGTTCACGCTCGACCCGCGCTCTGAAGACTGGCTGCAGACCGCCGGCCCGCTGACCATTCCGGAGATGACGCGTGAATTCTCGATCAACATGTCGAACATGCGTCATTGGGCGCCCGAGATGCGCGGTTATGTTGAGGAGTGTCTCGCTGGCAAGGAAGGTCCGCGCGCCAAGGACTACAACATGCGCTGGATCGCTTCGATGGTGGCTGACGTGCATCGCGTGCTCAGCCGCGGCGGCGTCTTTCTCTATCCCTGGGATAAGCGCGAGCCGCAGAAGCCGGGAAAGCTGCGCCTGATGTATGAGGCCAATCCGATGGGTCTGCTGGTTGAACAAGCCGGCGGCCGCGCCATCGACGGTAAGGCAAACATTCTCGACATCCAGCCAACTGCGCTGCACCAGCGCGTTTCGGTGATGATGGGATCGAAGGAAGAGATCGACGTGCTGGAAGCCAAGCACGCCGGGTGACCGCCCCCTTGAAATGTTAGCGGCCGTTGATCTAGTTCCTCTCGATCAGGTGCTCGATGGCGCTGATCGCCTAGTCTGGCCGTTCCAGCATGATGGCGTGGCTCGAGCTGGGAGCCACAACAAAGCTTCCGTGGTGCGAGAGTTGCGCAAGCTCCCAGTGGCCACGCTCCAGATCGACTTGTAGAGCTGGAATTTCGGCGGCGGCATCGGCGGGCGCGCCGGACAGGGAGAGTCTGTCCGAACCAAACCGCGGCGCCGAGCAGACCGGCGTTGATTGGCGTTGATCGGCTCAGCTTGAGCCGGAAGCCGGCGCGGTCTTCAACCGCTTCACCAGTTCCTGACGCACTTTCCACGGCTTCCAGGTCGAATGCAGCCGCGACAGCCAGTGCGAGTTGACGGCGCGATAGGGTTTGCCAAGATCGCGCGTGACCGGA
>JANMWT010000491.1:0-2537 GCA_031394145.1 Alphaproteobacteria bacterium
GTCTTGCGCGGAAACCACGTCGACCGGCAGGGCTGTGGTTTCTTGCCGGATATAGCTGCCCGTCGGCGCAACGACCTCGACTTCCCGCACGGTGGTGTTGTCAGTGTCGGTGTCTGCCCAGGCGCCGTTGGCGAGGGCGCCGCACGCCAAGGCAACAGCCACGGCGGATGCGCCGCGGAAATACGCAACCTTCATCATTTCCTCCCCGAACGGACTGTTTTTCGTCGTCCGCGTAGCCAAATGGTAAATCCGAAGAGAAACCTCGCACAAGCCCGTTGACGTTGCGAAAGCATGTCGGGAATGCGGCAGGGGCAGGAATTCGTTGGCTTTTGGCCTGTCGAATACCGCGATCAATCCATACCAATTATTCTAACACTTAGTGCTAAAACTTGAAACGGGCGTCTCGTTCCCAGCAATAGACCTGGGTGATGAATGGAAAATCTTGTTATTTACTCGCCCCAGCGGTGGCATATCTGACCGCCCATACGCGGGTTCACCGGGCGGGCCGAGACCAGCGGATTGTAACAAGATATCCGTACCAATATTTCTATTTCGGCACAATGCAGCGACGTTCCGAAATCATCGCCGCCCGAGCACATTTTCGCGCGCTCGTAACAAATTCTGGACCGTCGTTGCACGCGCGACGCTCTGTGCCGCCTCACCGGTCTACGCGCGCCGCCTTTTTGGACCGAGCCTATTTTCGCTAAAAACGAACTATTGACTAACTTTGATCGCTGTGTGCCTGTTGTCTTCGATCAATAGCGATCATTGCCAGGCAGCGAGCCTGTGTTTGACACGACCCGCAGCCTAAGCGTGCAGGCTCGCGCTTGCCTCAGCCGCCAGCGCGCCGACTCACCGTTAAATACGGCGGTAACGGTCCGGAATTTCCATCAGTTGGAACGCCGGCGCACAACCATTGCGACAATCGATGCGCACTCTCCCACGAAGGCGAAGGTGGGAGCGATCGCCGGCAAACCAGCTTCCCTTCCCCCTCGATGGGGAAGGGAGTCGCCTTGGCGTCCAGGGTGTGTGCATCCCCTCCTGGGCGGTAGCCCGGATTTACGCCGAGACGGAGACTCTCGCCGCGGTGTCGAGTTCCTGCGCCGGCAGGTCCTGGAAGCGCTTGCCCTCGGCGGCGAGCCGCACCAGCAGCGGGGCCGGCCGGTAGGCGTCGCCCATCTGGTCGGCGAACTCGTTGAGCTTGTCGGCGATCTTCTGCAGGCCGATCATGTCGCCCCACCACATCGGCCCGCCCTGGTAGGCCGGCCAGTTGTAGCCGTTCTGCCAGATGATATCGATGTCGCTGGCGCGCATGGCCTTGCGCTCCTCGAGGATCTTGGCGCCCTCGTTGACCATCACGTAGAGCATCCGCTCCTTCATCTCATCGAGGCTGATGTCGCGGGCGTTGACCCCGGACTTGGCCACGAAGTCGCGGATGATCTTCTCGGTCACCGGCGACGGACTGGGATTGCGGGCCTCGTCGTAGTCGTAATAGCCGGCCCCGGTCTTCTGGCCGCGGCGGTCCATCTCGCACATCACGTCGCGGATGGTCTCGCCGTTGGAGCGCTCCTTGACCCAGCCGATGTCCAGGCCGGCAAGGTCGCTCATCTGGAACGGACCCATGGCGAAGCCGAAGTCGACCAGCACCTTGTCGATGTCCCAGGGCATCGCGCCTTCGAACATCAGCTTCTGCGACTCGCGCTGGCGGGGCCCAAGGATCCGGTTGCCGACGAAGCCGGGGCAGACCCCGACCAGCACGGCGATCTTGCCGGTCTCGCGGGCGATCTTCATCGAGGTGGCGACCACGTCGGCGGCGGTCTTCTCGCCGCGGACGATCTCCAGGAGCTTCATCACGTTGGCCGGCGAGAAGTAATGCAGGCCGATGACGTCCTGCGGGCGCTTGGTCACCGAGGCGATCTCGTCGATGTTCAGGCCCGAGGTGTTGGAGCCGAGGATCGCGCCGGGCTTACAGATCGCGTCGAGCTTGGCGAAGATGTCCTTCTTGATGTCCATCCGTTCGAACACCGCTTCGATCACCAGGTCGACCGTGGCCAGATCGTCCATCGACAGGCTGCCGGTGATCCGGCCGACGCGCTCTTCCAGCTGCGCCTGGGTGATCCCGCCGCGCGAGGCGGTGCGCTCATAGTTGCGCCGGATGGTGGCCAGGCCGCGATCCAGCGCGTCCTGCTTGATCTCCACCAGGGTCACCGGAATGCCGGCGTTGGCGAAGGTCATGGCGATGCCGCCGCCCATGGTGCCCGCGCCGATGATGCCGACGCTCTTGACCGAGCGCAGCGGGGTGTCGGCCGGCACGTCCGGGATACGCTGCACCTGGCGTTCGGCGAAGAACGTGTAGCGCTGGGCGGCCGACTGGGTGCCGCTCATCAGCTCGCCGAACAGCTTGCGCTCGGTGCGCAAACCTTCCTCGAACGGCTGGTTCACCGCCGCTTCGATGCAGCGGATGTTGTATTCCGGGGCCAGGAAACCGCGAAACTTCTTGGCGTTGGCCTTGCGAAAGGCCTCGAACATCTCCGGGT
>JANMWT010000496.1:0-4858 GCA_031394145.1 Alphaproteobacteria bacterium
TTCCGCAACGCCGGCAAGCGCTCCGGTCTTAAGCATTGCGGCGACCCGGCCCGGGTCGAGGCCCCAGTCGAGCATGGCGGATGTCGATTGCTCTCCGGCGACCGGGGGGTGGCCCTGAATTGCCCCTCCGGTTCGCGAGAATCGCGGCGCCGGCGCCGGCTGGACCACGCCGAAGGCGGTGGCGAATGTCTCGCGCGCCAGATTATGGGGATGGTTTGGGGCTTCGCTCATGTCGAGCACCGGCGCGACACAGGCGTCCGTCCCTTCGAAGATCGCCATCCACTGATCGCGGGTCTTGCCGCGCACGACGTCCGCAACGCGGCGCGAATAGTCGGGCCAATGTTTGCGGTCGAGGCGATGAGGGAAGTCGCTCTCGGAGAGGCCGAGGCCCTTCACCAGCTCGGCGTGGAATTGCGGTTCGATCGCGCCGATCGCCAGCCATTTGCCGTCAGCGCAGGTATAGGTGTCGTAGAAGTGCGCCGCGCCGTCGAGCAGATTGTCCTGGCGATTGTCATTCCAGAGACCGCCGGCGCGCATGCCATAGAACATGCTCATCAATGACGCTGCGCCGTCGGTCATGGCGCAGTCGATCACCTGCCCCTTGCCCGACGACCTGGCCTCCCAAAGCGCCGCGCACAGGCCGAAGGCGAGGTAGAGAGCGCCGCCGCCGAAGTCGCCGACGAGGTTGAGCGGCGGGGCCGGCGGCTCGCCTGCCCTGCCCATGGCATGGAGCGCGCCGGTGAGCGCGATGTAGTCGATGTCGTGACCGGCCATCGAGGACCAGGGGCCGGTCTGGCCCCACCCTGTCATCCGGCCATAGACGAGCTTCGGGTTCCGCTTCTGGGTCACCTCCGGCCCAAGGCCTAGTCGCTCCATCACGCCGGGGCGAAAGCCTTCGATCAGCGCGTCGGCCTTTTCAATCATCATCAACGCCGCCTCGAGGCCCTCGGCGTGCTTGAGATCAATCGCGACGGAGCGTTTGCCGCGGCCCGCCAGGTCGCGGTGGCTGCGACCGACGGCTTCCTTGCGGTCGATGCGCACGACATCGGCGCCAAGATCGGCCAGCAACATGCCGCAGAACGGGGCGGGGCCGATGCCGGCGAACTCGACCACTTTGAGGCCGACCAAAGGACCGCTGGGCGCCATCGACCTACCTCACTGCTACTCCGCGTCGGCCTGCAGGCAGCTACATGGATTGGGCGTCGTCAACCAGCACATCGGTTCCGGTGACGAATTTCGCCCCGTCCGAACACAGGAACAGGATCGCTTCATCGAGGCTTTCGGCATCCATGATCCGCCGGCGGGGGGATTTGCCGATCATCTTCTGACCGCCTTCGCCGTTGAGCCAGTCCTCGGTAAGTTCCGTTGCGACATAGCCTGGCGACAGCGCGTTGACGTTGATGCCGTGGCGCGCCCATTCCCGCGCCAGCGCTCGTGTCAGGTGGGCGCAACCGGCCTTCGAGGCGCAGTAGGCTGCGACATTGGGGATCACGTGGCGCGCCGCCATACTGGCGATGTTGACGATCCGGCCGCGCTGGGACTGGGCTGGCCCCGCCTTGATCAGTCGCCGCGCCGCTTCGCGCGCCATCATCCACACCGACGTTACGTTAAGATCCATGACGCGGCGGAATTCATCGACCGATTGGGTCAAGGCGTTGTCGGAATGGGTCATCCCGGCATTGTTGATCAGTGTGTCGACCACACCGAAGCGCTTTTCTGCGTCGTCGAAAGCAGCGATCACGCTCTGCTCGTTGGTCACGTCGCATGCGACGGCGAGCGCCTGTCCGCCTGCGGCGGTGATGTCGTCCACCAGTCGGTCCAACCGGTCCTTGCGTCGCGCCGCAACCACGACGCTTGCGCCCTCGCGCGATAGGACCTCGGCGAAGTGTTTTCCGAGCCCGCTGGATGCGCCCGTGATGAGCGCGGTTCGGCCCTGAAGTCGCCCTGTCATTCCGATCTCCCGTCCGCTTCTGTTCAGCGTTTCAACGCAATCGCCGACATATCCTTGAGCAACGCACGAACCGCATGGAGCCGGCGCGGGGCGTCGGGCCATGAGCCGCTCGCGACCAGCTTGTTGTCCGGCCGCAGCTTCAGTGTCTGTGTGTGCTTGCCGACATAAGCGACCAGCTGGCCGCCATCGATCGGCGCATTGGGCCGAAAGGCGAGGAGCGCGCCCTTGGGACCGGCCGACACCTTGGCGACGCCGAGATGCTTGCAGAGGATCTTGACCGCGGTGATCTCGAGCAGCTGTTCGGTCTCGCTCGGCAGTGGCCCGAAGCGGTCGATCAGTTCAGCGGCGAAGCTTTCACGCTCATCGTCGGATTCGAGGTCAGCCAGGCGGCGATAGAGCGACAGCCGTGTTGAGAGATCTTCAACATAGCGCTCGGGGATCAGCACGGCGGCGCCGATATCAATCTGCGGCGACCAGTCGTCGGCGACTTCGCGCTCGCCGCCCTCGCCAGACCGCAACGCGGTCACGGCATCCTCGAGCATCTGCTGGTAGAGTTCGACGCCGACTTCGCGGATATGGCCGGATTGTTCCTCGCCCAGAAGATTGCCGCCGCCGCGCATGTCGAGGTCGTGGCTCGCCAGGATGAAGCCCGAGCCCAGGCTGTCCAGGGACTGCAGCACCTTGAGCCGCTTTTCGGCGCCCTCGGTGAGCTGCTCATCCTCGACCGTCGTGAGATAAGCGTAAGCGCGCAGCTTGGCGCGACCGACCCGGCCGCGTAGCTGGTAGAGTTGCGCCAGGCCGAACATGTCGGCGCGGTGGATCACCAGCGTGTTGGCGCGCGGTATGTCGAGCCCGCTCTCGACAATCGAGGTCGCAAGCAGAACATCGCCCTTGCCGTCATAGAAGGCGGTCATCGTGTCTTCGAGTTCGGTCGGGGTCATCTGGCCGTGGGCGGTCAGGAACGACACCTCCGGCACCTGCTCGCGCAGGAAGCGTTCGAGGAAGGGTAGATCGGCGACCCGCGGCGCGACGAAATAAGCCTGCCCGCCGCGATAGCGTTCGCGCAGCAGCGCCTCGCGTATGGTGACCGGGTCGAACTCGACAACATAAGTGCGAACCGCCAGGCGGTCGATCGGCGGGGTCGCGATGATCGACAGGTCGCGGATGCCGGTGAGCGCCATCTGCAGCGTCCGTGGGATCGGCGTCGCCGACAGGGTCAGGACATGGACGTCGGCCTTGAGTTCTTTGAGGCGTTCCTTGTGCTTGACGCCAAAGCGCTGTTCCTCGTCCACCACGATCAGCCCGAGGCGCTTGAAGTTGATCGTCTTGGCCAGGAGGGCGTGGGTTCCGATCACCACATCGCATTCGCCATTGGCGATCTCTTCGCGCGTGTGCGCGGCCTCGCGCGCCGTGACGAAGCGCGAGAGGTGACGCACCTTGATCGGCCAGCCGGCGAAACGTTCGGAGAACGTGCCAAAGTGCTGACGCGAGAGAAGCGTGGTCGGAGCAATGACCGCGACCTGCAGGCCCGACATGGCGACCAGAAAGGCCGCACGGAGCGCCACTTCCGTCTTGCCAAAACCGACGTCGCCGCAGATCAGGCGATCCATCGGTTTGCCGGATGTCAGGTCCTTGACCACATCCTCGATTGCCGAAAGCTGGTCATCGGTCTCTTCGTAGGGGAAGCGGGCGCAGAATTCGCGGAACACGCCATCGGCGCCGTCGGTCTTGGGCGCGCGCTTCATCTCGCGCTCGGCGGCGAGGCGGATCAGATCCTCCGCCATATCCATGATCTTCTTCTTGGCGCGCGCCTTCCGCGTCTGCCATCCGCCGCCACCGAGACGATCGAGCGCGCTCTCGCCGCTCTCCGAGCCATAGCGAGAGATCAGCTCGACGTTCTCGACCGGCAGCAGGATCTTGTCGCCGCCGGCATAAACCAGCTCGAGGCAATCGTGGGGCGCATCGTGCACCTTCACGGTCTTCAGGCCTTCATAGCGCCCGACGCCGTGGTCGACATGCACGATCAGGTCGCCGGCGGCCAGCGCTGCGGCCTCGGCGATGACGGCCGCAGAGCTCTTGCGGCGCCGCGGACGGGCCAGCTTGTCGCCGAGGATGTCCTGCTCGGAGATGAGAGCGATATCGTCGTCTTCAAAACCGCTTTCAACGGCGATCTCGGCGACCGAGACGTCGGGTTTGGTTGCTTCGGTGAAGTTGGCGACGATGCGGGCGCGAGAAATCCCGTGATCTTCAAGGAAGCCGACAAGCCGGCTGGCTGATCCTGTGCTCCACGCGGCGATGACGACTTTCTTGCCGGCCGCTTGCCGCTCGCGGATGTGGCGAACCACGGCATCAAAGAGGTTGATCGACGGATCGACCCGTTCCGCTACAAATCTCCGGCCCGCCCTGGCGCGGCCGAGCACGCCAGAGGTCTTTTCCGGCGCATCCTGCGCGGAAAATTGCACGGTGGTGCGCGTATCAAGATCGGCTTTGAACTCATCGAGGGTGAGATACAGCCGACCTGGCGGAAGGACGTGAGCCGGCGCGCCTGCCCCTTTGGCTGCAAGCTTGCGCGCCTCGAAATAGTCCTGCGCCTGATCAATGCGCTCGGCGACATGGTCCATCACCGGCTGGTCGAGCCCGACCAGCGCCTGCGGCGCGAGATAATCGAACAATGTCTCGAGCTTGTCGTAGAACAGCGGCAGCCATTGCTCGACGCCCTGGCGGCGGATGCGGTCGCGCGCCGCTTCATAGGTAGGATCGCCCCCAGGCGAGCCGAATGCGGCCATAAAATTCCGGCGCAATATCGCCAACGCATCATCCGAGAAGTCGATCTCGCTCACCGGCGCCAGCACGATCTCCCTGATCTCGGTGGTTGAGCGCTGGGTTTCCGGATCGAAGTATCTTGCG
>JANMWT010000513.1:0-7341 GCA_031394145.1 Alphaproteobacteria bacterium
AAAGCGTGTCCGCTTGTACAGGCGCTGCGCCATTGAAATCGGGACGTCTGTGAAAGCGTGATGCGGCCAGCTATCCTCATTCATGGGCCGACCGCAAGCGGCAAGACCCAGCTTGCAATCGCGCTGGCGAACCGTCTCGGCGGCGAGATCCTCAACGCCGATGCGATGCAGGTCTATGCCGATCTCGACATCCTGTCGGCGCGGCCGAGTGCGGCGGAACTGGCGGAAGCGCCGCACCATCTCTTCGGTCATGTCGATGCTGCGAAGCGCTATTCGACCGGCATCTGGATCAAGGAAGTCGAAGCCAGGATCAGCGCGCTGCGGGCGGCCGACAAGGTTCCGATCCTGGTCGGCGGCACTGGCCTCTACCTGATGGCGCTGAGCGAGGGCTTATCCGACATCCCCGACATCCCCGAAGCTGCGCGGATCGAGGCGCGTGCGCGGGTCGCCAAGGATGCCCTGGCGGCGCATGCCGACCTGGTGCGCGTCGATCCTGTTCTGGCGGCGCGCGTCGGTCCAAACGATCCCCAGCGCATGGCCCGCGCCCTTGAGGTGTGGCTTGCCGTCGGCAAGCCCATGTCTTCCTTCCACGGGGCAAGCGAGCCCGCGCTGAAAGCCGGCGACTGGCTCGGCGTGGCGCTGACGCCGCCACGCGAGGCGCTCTATGGTCGGATCAATCAGCGGGTCGATGACATGGTGAGGATGGGCGCCGGCGATGAAGCGCGGCGCCTGTGGGAGCGTCGCGTCCCTCGCGACATGCCGGCGATGCGGGCGCACGGCATGCCGGGTTTCGCCGATTATTTTGATGGTCGCGCCTCGCTGACCGAGGCCGTCGAGCGATGCAAGCGCGACACACGACGCTACGCCAAGCGCCAGTTCACCTGGATCGCTCACCAGTTCACGCACTGGACGCGCGTCCCTTCGGAAAAGCTGGACGTCCGGGCCAGGGTGATCGCCGCGTTGTGGAGCGAGATGCAGGACGCTTGACGGCAAGACGACGCCAGAGATCGACCGCAAACAGCGGCTAGCGGCCGGTTTTCGCCTGCGCCTGCGGCGCCAGGGTTGGAATCGCGAGGACGGCGTGGATCTTGGCGATCAGGTCTCGCTGGTCGACCGGCTTCGAGACGTAATCGGTCATTCCCAGCGCCAGATATCTCTCCCGATCGCCGCTCATTGCATCGGCGGTGAGCGCGATCACCGGCAGGTTGCTCCAGGATTGCCCGGCGGCTCGAAGGCGCTGGATGGCCTCCCGGCCGTCCATCACCGGCATATGGACGTCGAGGAGCACAAGATCGAAAGGCGCCGTCGCCACCTGGTCCAGCGCTTCCTTGCCATTGGTCGCCTCGGTGACTTCGCACCCATGCGGGGCCAGGAAGAGGCGGATGACCTGCCGGTTGATGGCGTTGTCATCGGTGATCAGCACCCGGACGCCGCGCAAGCTTCGTTGGGGTTCAGCCGCTGGGGTCTCATCGGCCCCCAACGTCGGCGTTTCGGCAGCGCTCGCCATGGCGCGGAAGGTCAGACGGAAAATTGAGCCGCGCCCTTCCTCGCTTTCGACCGTCAGGTCGCCGCCCATCAGGCGCGCCAGCTGTCGGGAAATCGCAAGGCCAAGACCGGTGCCGCCAAAGCGTCGTGTGGTCGCGCCGTCCGCCTGGATGAAAGCCGAGAACAGCTTGGCTTGGCTGGCCTGACTGAGGCCGATGCCAGTGTCGGAAACCTCGATGCAGACGAGGTGGTTTTTCGCGGCGTCCCGCTGCGAGGACATGGCGACCTCGACGCGTCCGCGCTCGGTGAACTTGATGGCGTTCGAAAGCAGGTTCGAGACGCACTGGCGCACCCGCACCGGATCGTACGAGAGCCGCTGCGGGAAATTCGCGCTGTGCCGGAACGAAAGCTCGAGCCCCTTGTCCGTCGCCTGGGTCTGGAACAGCTGGCGCGTGCGTTTCATGGTGTGCAGGAAATCGCCGGGCACAGGCGAAATTTCGAGTTTTCCGGCTTCGATCTTGGAGAGATCGAGGACGTCGTTGAGCAAGGTCATCAGCGACTTGCCGGAATCAAGAATGATCGCGACTTTCTCCTGCTGGGTCGGCGTCAGATCATCCGCCACCAGCGCCTGGGCCATGCCGAGCACGCCGTTGAGCGGCGTGCGAATCTCGTGGCTCATATTGGCGAGGAATTCGCTCTTGGCGCGCGTCGCAGCTTCGGCGGAATCGCGCGCCCGCTCGACGACAAGCAAGTGCGCCGCCCTTTCCTGGCTCAGTTCGGCCTGCGCCTTCTGGACCCTCGCGTTTTGATGAAAGAGGTAGAATGAGGAGGGCGGCGAGACGGCGCCGGCGATCAGCGCCGTCATCAGCGGCGTATAGGGCGTCTGTCCGGGAAACAGCACGACGTTGATCAGAAAATCGAGGGCCATCACCGCCGCCAGGATGGCCGACGAGAACAGCGCAGTCTGAAGGAGTTGACGTCGAAACATTCGCCGGACCTGGTCAAGACGAAGGTTGAATATGCAGCAATCAAGTTAAGGCTTTGCCGCAAGTTCCGGTCGTCTCGGGTCGTCGCGGGTCGTCGCGGGGCGTCTCCTGGCGTCTCCTGGCGTCTGCCGGCGTCTGCTGGGGGGTCCGGTCGCTCAGAACGGCGCGCCGAGCGTTTAATTCTTCCGCGCCCCGGCCATTCACGGATTCATGGTTGAGGTCGGGGAGGCGCAAACCGCCGGGCCCGTGCCGTTTTGCCCATGGGGTCATTTCTGCCTCTCCAGGCGAGATTGACCGAGCGACCGCGAAACGCTAAGGCAATATTTCGACGATCCTAGAGGATAAACGCCCATGTCGACGCGCCCTTTGCGCCTCGTACTTGTAATCGGCTCGCCGCCGGCCCCCTAAACCGGGACCGAATGGCGAGTTGCACGCATGAAAGGGCCCCACGAGGCCCTTTTTCTTTTCCAGCCCCGCACTGAAGATCAGGCCAGGACCTAAGGACCACCGAGATGGACGGAAATTCGGGACCAGACGCGACAGCCAGCGCCGACACGGCGGAGATCCTGACCGGCGCCGAGATCGTGCTTCGCGCGCTCGCGGACCAGGGCGTCGACACCATCTTCGGCTATCCCGGCGGCGCTGTTCTTCCGATCTATGACGCCATCTATGCCCAGCAGCGCGTGCGCCACATCCTGGTTCGGCACGAGCAGGGCGCGGGCCACATGGCGGAAGGCTATGCCCGCTCAACCGGCCGCTGCGGTGTGGCGCTCGCAACCTCTGGCCCCGGCGCCACCAACATGGTGACCCCGATTGCCGACGCGCTGATGGATTCTATCCCGATGGTGGTGATCACCGGTCAGGTGCCGACCCACCTGATCGGCTCGGACGCCTTCCAGGAAGCCGATACCGTCGGCATCACCCGCGCCTGCACCAAGCACAATTATCTGGTGCGCGACGTGAACGATCTTGCCCGCATCATTCATGAGGCGTTCTACGTGGCGACGCATGGCCGGCCGGGTCCGGTGGTGATCGACATCCCCAAGAATGTGCAGTTCGCCAAGGGCGCCTATGTCGGCCCGGGCGAGATCGAGCACCGGACCTATCGCCCGCGGACCGACCCAGTCGATGGCCGTATCGAGGAAGCCGTGGCGCTGATGGCCAAGGCCGAACGGCCAATCATCTATTCTGGCGGCGGCGTCATCAATTCAGGGCCGTCAGCCGCCCAGGGCTTGCGCGCGCTGGCGCAGGCGAGCGGCTTTCCGGTGACTTCGACGCTGATGGGTCTCGGCGCCTTCCCGGCTTCCGACAAGCAATGGCTCGGCATGCTGGGCATGCACGGCTCATATGAAGCCAACAATGCGATGCATGACTGCGACGTGATGTTGTGCGTCGGCGCGCGTTTTGATGATCGGGTCACAGGACGGCTCGACGCCTTTTCGCCCCATAGCCGGAAGATCCATATCGATATCGACGCCTCCTCGATCAACAAGAATGTGCGGGTCGACGTGCCGATCGTCGCTGATTGCGGCAAGGCGCTGGCCGCACTCTCGAAGGCGTGGGCCAAGCGCGCCGACAAACGCCAGCCCGATCTCCAGCCCTGGTGGGCCCAGATCGACCAGTGGCGGGCGCGCAAGAGCTTTGCCTACCCCGCTTCAAAGTCGATCATCAAACCGCAATATGCGATCGAGCGTCTCTATGCACTGACGCGCGGGCGTGACGTCTACATCACCACGGAAGTCGGGCAGCACCAGATGTGGGCGGCGCAGTTCTTTCACTTCGAGGAGCCAAATCGCTGGATGACGTCCGGCGGTCTTGGCACCATGGGCTATGGCCTGCCAGCCGCGGTTGGCGTGCAAGCTGCGCATCCCAAGTCGCTGGTCATCGACATCGCCGGCGACGCCTCTGTGCAAATGACCATGCAGGAGATGTCGACCGCGGTGCAGCACGAGCTGCCGGTGAAGATCTTCATTCTCAACAATGAGTGGATGGGCATGGTGCGCCAGTGGCAGCAATTGCTGCATGGCGAGCGCTATTCGCATTCCTATTCCGACAGCCTGCCGGACTTCGTGAAGCTTGCCGAAGCCTATGGCGGCCATGGCATCCGCTGCGATGATCCCGCCAAACTCGACGACGCGATCATGGAGATGATCGACACGCCCAAGCCGGTCCTGTTCGACTGCCGCGTGGAGAAAGCCGAAAACTGCTTCCCGATGATCCCCTCGGGCGCAGCGCACAATGAGATGATCCTCGGGAAGATCACCGGCGACGAGATCGGCGAAGCCGGGAAGATGCTGGTTTAGCGAAAGGGGGCGAAAGCCCAGGGGCGGACGGACGGCGGCATGGACCTTATCAACCAGATCGGCGGATGGTTCACATCCATGGGTCCCGACCAGATGATGGGCGCGGGCTCGGCCATCGTCGCCTTCATCTCGGCGGCATTCTCCTGGCGCACCATGCGCCGCCAGGAAAGGCGCGAGGCGACCAGCCTGAAGTTGGCGCATGACAGCGACATCATCCGCTGGTCCGACGCGGTGATCCTGGATCTCGCCGAGGCGCATGAGATGCTGTGCGAGAAGGGCGTTTCCTATCCGGATGGCGATTTCCCGCAACGACGCTCGGCCGCCCGCGCCCGGATATCAGCGCTGATCGATCGCGGCCGGCTGTTCTTTCCGAACACTGTCGAAAAAGGCGGTCATGGCGCCGAGAAAGAGCTCGCCTATCAGGGCCATCGCCAGCCGGCGCTCGAAGCGCTGGTGCGCGCGCACGATGCACTCAACGCAGCCGGTCTCGCCCCCGGCCCCGACAAGGCGGCGCTCGAAGCGATGACCATCCAGCGCCGCGCCTTCATCACCGAGGTGTTCAAAGCCGTCGATCCGGTGCGTCGCGGCATGACGCTGAAGGAGCTCTCGGCATGACCGCCAACCTGTCGCTGCTCTGGTCGATCGCCCCTGACGTTTTTTTCCGCAAAACCTGGATGACTTGATGACCCGCACGCCCCGTCCACGAGTGACTGCGAAATCCGGCGTCCGCGAGGACCCGGCCTCGGCCTATGACATGACGCAGTCCGACGAGGCGGCCGAACGCCGCACGCTCGCCTGTATCGTCGACAACGAGCCGGGCGTGCTGGCGCGGGTGGTCGGACTGTTCTCGGCGCGCGGCTACAACATCGAATCGTTGACGGTGGCCGAAATCGACCGCAACGCACATCAGTCGCGCATCACCATCGTCACCTCCGGCACCAACCATGTGCTCGAGCAGATCGAACAACAGCTGCTTCGCCTCGTTCCCGTCGCCAAGGTGATCGACGTCACCGCATCCGGGGGTATCGAGCGAGAGCTGGCGCTGGTGAAGGTAGCGGGCAAGGGCGACAAGCGCGTCGAGGCGCTGCGCATCTCGGAAATCTTCCGCGCCCGCGTCATCGACACGACCAATGAGAGTTTCATCTTCGAGATCACCGGCGCCTCGACCAAGATCGACCAGTTCGTCGAACTGATGCGCCCGCTTGGCCTGGTGGAAGTCTCGCGCACCGGCGTCTTGTCAATCCAGCGGGGCAAGGAGAAGGCGGGATGAAACGCGGTCCTTACAGGGCGGCCTTCGCCGCCATGACCATCAGCCTTGCGGTGGCGTGTTCGCCCAATACCAAGGTGAAGGCGGTGGTTGGCGATGAGGCGGCGGCCGATAATACACTGAAATCGGCAATGGCGGCCGACGCGGCGTTCTCCGTCGATGCACTGACGCTTGGCGTCGGCGAGGCGTTCGCCCGCTCTATGGATGCGATCGACGGGACCTCGATCGGGCCCGGCTCCGTCATCCGCGGCGAGGCGGCGATCCGCGCGTCCTTCAAGGACTGGCCGGCGGACCTTAAGATGACCTGGTCGCCGGACATGGGCTATGGCTCGAAATCAGGCGACCTTGCGGTCACCTCGGGCCGCTGGAAACAAACCCGCGCCGGCTCGGCGCTGGCCGAGGGCCGCTATGTCACGGTCTGGCGCAAGAACGACAAGGGCGAGTGGAAGGGTGTGATCGACATCGGCGCGGATGATCCTCCGCCAGCGAAAGCGCCTGCCAAGCCTGAAAACAAACCCGATCTGCAAGGCAGGCCGGGCTAACCGACGCACGTGCGTGAAAATCAGTTTCGAACGACCGGCCCTTCGCGTAATGGAACGGCCAAACTCAAGGTGAGCCCCATGAAAGTCTTCTACGAAGCCGACGCCGATCTTTCGATCATCCAGAACAAGAAGGTCGCCGTCATCGGCTATGGCTCCCAGGGCCACGCCCACGCCCTCAACCTCCGCGAAAGCGGTGTCAAGGAGCTGGTGGTCGGCCTGCAGGACAATTCGCAGTCCAAGCCCAAGGCCACGCAGGAGAAGCTCAAGGTCGTCACCCCCGCCGAAGCGGCGAAGTGGGCGGACGTGATGATGATGCTGGTGCCGGACGAGAAGCAGGCGGTGCTCTACGCCACCGAGATCGAGCCTTACACCCGCAAGGGCCAGCACCTGATGTTCGGGCACGGCTTCAACATCCACTACAAGTTGATCCGCCCGCGCGCCGACATGGACGTGTCGCTTTCAGCCCCCAAGGGCCCGGGCCACACGCTGCGCAACCAGTACGAGCAGGGCAAGGGCATTCCTGGCCTGATCGCCATCGCGCAGGACGCCTCGGGCACAGCGCAGGCGGTCGCGCTGTCCTATTCCAAGGCGATCGGCAACACCCGAGCGGGCGTCATCGAGACGACCTTTCGCGAAGAGACCGAGACCGACTTGTTCGGCGAGCAGGCCGTGCTGTGCGGCGGCGCGTCCGCGCTCGTGAAAGCCGGTTTCGATACGCTCGTCGCGAATGGCTACCAGCCTGAGATCGCCTATTTCGA
>JANMWT010000550.1:0-43750 GCA_031394145.1 Alphaproteobacteria bacterium
TTTTGTTGAAGGCGGACGTCTCAGACGCGGGCGAGGGTTGGAGCGACAGCCGGATCATAGCGGCGTTCGATACGACGGACATGATGGTTTATCGCGTTCGCAAGCAGCTGGTTGAGGAAGGGCTGGACGCGGTTCTGAGCCGTAAGCAGCGCGCGACGCCGCCGACGCCGAGGATATTCGACGGCGAGACGGAGGCCAAGCTGATTGCCCTGGCCTGTTCCGATCCTCCGCCAGGCTTCGCCCGTTGGACCTTGCGCCTGCTGGAAGAGAAGGTCGTCGAGCTGCAGATTGTCGATGCCGCCAGCGACAGCACGATTGGGCGCGTTCTAAAAAAACATTCTCAAGCGGCATACCAAGACATGCTGGGTCATCCCTCCCGAAGCGAACGGCGCGTTCGTAGCGGGGATGGAGGAGGTGCTGGCGGTCTATCAACGACCGCACGACCCCCAGCGCCCTCTGGTCTGTTTGGACGAGACGTCAAAGCAGATGGTTTTGGAGACGCGGACGCCGATCCCCATGAAGCCGGGGCGACCCGTCCGCTTTGACTACGAGTACGAACGCAACGGCGTCGCCAACCTCTTTATGATATTCGCTCCCCTTGAGGGCTGGCGGCGCGTCAAGGTCACCGACCGACATACCGCCATTGATTACGCCCAGGTGCTGAAGGAGATCTCCGACGACCATTTTCCGCACGCTGACAGGATCACCCTGCTGCAGGACAACTTGAACATCCACGCCAAATCGTCACTCTATCAAGCTTTCCCCGCAGTCGAGGCTCGCCGCCTGGTCCAGCGTTTTGAGTGGGTGTACACGCCCAAGCACGGGTCCTGGCTCGATCTCGCGGGGTCAGAACTGGCCGTCCTTTCCACGCAATGCCTTGATCGCCGCATCCCCAATCGACCCGCGCTTGAACGCGAGGTCGATGCTTGGGTCAAACACCGCAACCGCCATCATGCAAAAGCAAACTGGCGCTTCACAACTGAAACTGCTCGGGTCAAACTCAAACACCTCTACCCGATCTTTTTAGATGAATCGGGCGACTAGTTCCTCATGGATCCTTCATCGGCCGGCTCATTGGCGCCTTGCAGAACGATCGCGAAGGCATGCTCCACTGACCTCGGAGAGAGGTGAGCGGGCGATCCATGGGTCGCCAGCATGACGCCTGCGACCGCGTAGAAGGTGATCGCGGCGACGAAAAGCGAGGCGTAAATCGACCCGCCCGACACCAATTTTACCGGCGGAAGAACCGACAGCCAGCAAAGCGCGATCAAGCCCTCGCCGAGCGCCAAAACAAACACCGCGCGCAAAACGTCGCGAGCCAGATGGCTGGATAGAAGTGTCGCTGACACGATCGTACTCAAAGGCGACACCCCTGGGAGCAAAGGCCACCGAATCAGCCTTGACCTAAGGACGACGCCACCTTCGAGGCGCCTCAGTCACCTGGTTGAGTTATTTTCTGCGTCCGACCAGGCGGCGACTGCGGCAAAGGCCGGTTGACGTCGAGCAATTCTGAAGGATGGTCGCTGGGATGCGTGGTCACGATGATGGCGAGGGTTGATGGAATCGAAAACCGCTTCGGTTTCGAGACTGACCACGCTTTACCTCGCGAAGCGCGCAGACCTCGTGCGATTCTTTACGCTTCGGACGTCGTCGGCAACCGAGGCCGAGGACATCGTCCAGGACATGTTCATCAAGCTGTCGACCGTCGATGACAGCGACATCGAGAATCTCGCCGCCTATCTTTATCGGCTAGGATCGAACGTGATGCTCGACCGCGTGCGGGCCCGCCGCCGATCGATCGCCCGTGACGACGCCTTTTATCAGACCCACTCGGCGGGATCTGGCGGCCTGGAGGACGTCTCCAGCGCCCCCTCCCCTGAAGCGGTGGTCGATGGTCGGCAGAGGCTGCAAAAGTTGATTCTTGCCGTCGAAGGGCTCCCGCCGCAGTGCCGACGGGTCTTCGTCATGCATAAATTCGAGGATCGCAGCTATGCGGAGATCGCGCTAACGCTCGGCATTTCCCGCAGCGGGGTCGAGAAACACATGATTACCGCATTGAAACGCCTGTCGGAGCATAAACCGTGAGGCGCGCGCTCGCATGCTGGAGGCGCCTGAGGCGCCAGGGCAGGTGTGGCGTCTTGCCCTGGAGGGATCTGTTGGTCAGCAGGCAGGGATCAGAGGGCTATGAGCGACACGCCGTCGCCGCCATCAGAAAGCGAACGTCGCGAAGCTGCGGCAACCTGGCTTGTGCAGCTTCAGGCTGACGCCGCCTCCGAGGCTGACTGGCTTGGGTTCGAGGCCTGGCTCGCGGATCCTGAGAACCGGAGCGCGCTCGCAGCGGTCGAATCGGTCGTCGCCGAGCTTGACGCGCACGCCGACCAAATCTCGGCAAGCTTGAGAGCGCATTCGGCCGCGTCGCGCCGGCCCCTGCTGAGCCCAGCCCGAACATCCTGGAAATGGGCGGCTGGCCTGACATTCGCAGCAGCTGCGGCAGCGGCATTTTTCCTTGGACCGCGCCTGATCCCGACCCAAACGCAGGATCTGGTCTACCGCGCCCCTGCCACCGCCGTTCGGCTGGTAACGCTGCCCGACGGCTCGACGGCCCAGTTGAATCGTGGCGCTTCGATCAGCATCGCATGGTCTCCTGCCGAGCGACGCCTTCAGCTGACGAACGGAGAGGCCGCCTTCTCGGTCGTCCACGATCCAGCTCGCCCCTTCGTGGTAGTGACCGGCGATGCGACGATCCGGGATGTCGGCACCGAATTCAACGTCCTGCGGCGCGCAGATAGTCTGACCGTGACGGTCAGGAAGGGCGCCGTTGAAATCGAGGCGGCAGGCGCCCGGCCGGTCGCGGTCAGCCCGGGTGACGCGTTCAGGATCGACACGCAAGCGCACCGCGCCACCCTGTCCCGTTCAAATCCCGACGATGCCTTTGCATGGCAGGATGGCCGGCTGGTCTATCACGACGCCAGGCTGGCGGTGATTCTCGACGACCTCAACCGATATTCTGAAACGCCGATCCGCCTCGCCGATCCAGCGCTTGGAGAGCTTCGCTTTTCCGGCGCCCTCGTGATACAGCCATCGGCGGGTCTTGTAGCGCAACTGCAAGCGTTTCTTCCGGTACGCTCGGAGCTGAGCAAGGGGGAAATACTTCTCAGAGGTCGGTGAAAACGCGTGCGACGGCTCGTGCTTCTTGCTCTTGCGTCGGCGTTTCCGGTTATTCTTTGTCAGGGTCCCGTCGCAGCGCAAACCCCGCCAACCTTTAGCATCGAGCCGCAATCACTGGAATCGGCGCTGCTTTCCCTAGCCGCACAGGCGCATGTCGCCCTGTCGCTGCCAACGGAAGGCTTCGGGCGTTTGCAAAGCCGGCGGATCAAGGGGGTTCGCAAGTTTGACGATGCTCTGACCACCCTGCTCGCTGGAACCGGTTACAAGGTCGAGCGAGTTGGGGACGCTGCCTACCGAATCATCGCTGCACGATCGCAGCGCTCGGAGTTTTCCCCGGCATCGCCGGGAAACCCCAAGCCAGATGTCATCATCGTCTCCGCTTACTTGCCCGCGACCGAAGCGGAGATCCCGCGCGATGTCAGCCAGGTCAGCGGCAGCCGCCTGCTTGAAGCGGGGATCAGCAGCGACGCCGCGCTCGCCGACGAAATTGGCGGGCTGACATTCACCAACCTTGGCACGGGGCGGAACAAGATCCTCCTGCGCGGCCTTTCGGATGGCGCGCTGTCGGGGCGCACCCAATCTCTGGTCGGTCTCTACTTTGGCGACACCCGCATCACCTACGGCGCGCCGGATCCCGATCTTCAGCTCGTGGACGTCGCCTCGGTCGAAGTGTTGCGCGGCCCCCAGGGCGCGCTTTATGGCGCAGGCGCCGTCGCCGGGATCATGCGGATCAATCCCAGTCCGGTGGATCTCGACCGGTTCGGCGGGTCGATCCTGCTCGCGGCGGACGGCGTCGAAGGCGGTGACCCGGGCCACAACGGGGAGCTGGTTGTCAACGCTCCGCTCCTGCGCGGTGTGATTGGCGTGCGCGGTGTCGTCTACAGTCAGAGCGAAGGCGGATGGCTCGACAACAAGCGGACCGGGGTTAAGAACTCCAACTCGCTTGAACGCAGCGGCGCACGCGTCTCGGCGCTGGCGCAATTGAACGCGTCGTGGTCGGTCGGGCTAAGCGTCAGCAGCCAGGGGGTCACCAGCAACGACAGCCAGTATCTCGAAGCGACGCCAAGCGGGCTGGTGCGGGCGGCTGCACTGCTTGAGCCGCACGACAATGATTTCAACCTCGCCAACCTGACGGTTCACGGTTCGACGGAATGGGGCGACCTCACCTCGTCAACCTCCCACATCCGTCACCGATTTGGCAGTCGGTTTGACGCAACTGGCGCCTTTCCATCGCTGGGCGTCGTCGCTGGCGTCGTCCAGCCCATCGACGAGCGGGATGCGCAGGACATCTGGGTGCACGAGACGCGACTGACCTCGGGAAGCGATGCGCCAACGCCATGGTTTCTCGGCGTCTTCTACGCTGATGGAGATAACAGCCGACGTGTGACATTGCGCGACGGCGCCTTGGGCTCAGGGAGCGGGATCGACTACCAGGAGACGCGGAGCGAGGCGATCGATGAATTCGCCCTGTTCGGAGAAGTGAACTGGAGGATCGCCCCGCGCCTGCAACTGAGCACCGGCCTTCGCCTGTTCCAGTCGCATTTGAAGATGCAATCAGAGACGACCGAGCCGAACCTTGGGCTTGTGCGCACAGAGGGCGGTGGACTGACCTCATCCGGCGTGGCGCCAGATCTCAGACTTTCCTATCAGCCCGCCCCTCACGTCCTGCTCTATGTGTCGGCCGCCAAAGGCTATCGAGCGGACGGTCTGAATTCCGGCGGCCCCATCGGTCAGGCTTTTTCAAGTTCCAAACAGCCGTTCGCCCGCTATGGCGACGACGACATCTGGACCTACGAGGCCGCCGCGCGCGTCGATATGTTTGAGGATCGGTTGGCGTTGCGGCTGACGAGCTTCCACAGCGAGTGGCGGAACGTCCAGACTGACGAGCTGATCAGCAACGGGTTTCCGTTTACCGGAAATGTCGGAGATGCGCGCTCCACCGGCCTTGAGTTCGATGGCCGCTATGAGCCAAACCAGCGTCTGGCGTTCCGCTTATATGGCCTGATCAATGAACCGGAACTCGAGAGCACCGACCCGTCGTTTCCGGCGGCGACGCATGGCGGATTGCCTGGTTCGCCGGAGTACTCGGGCGGCGGCTCAGCGCGATATGCATGGACAGCAGCCACAGGGCCAATTGCGCTCAACTTCTTCGCCGAGTTCGCCGCAGCCTATGTCGGCCGATCGTCGCTGGGGTTTGGAACCGCCGCGAGAATTGGCGACTATGTCGAAAGCAATTTGCGGGTCGGGATGAGCCTTCGGTCGTGGTCCGCCGAAGCCCATATCGACAATCTGAGCAACTCGGATGGGTCGACGTATTCGTTTGGCAATCCCTATCAGCCCGGCCAGACCCTGGTGACGCCGCTTCGGCCTCGAGCGCTGGGTATCTCCGTCCGCCACACGTTCTGACCGCGAACCCAATTTACCGCGAGCCCAACTGAGGCGCCTGACCTTCGGCGGCGTCCTCTAGGACACGGCCGGTCATTTCGATCGGCCATCGGAGATGCCGAATGCAGATCTCGTCCGCAGATCGTCAAACCCCGGACAGCCTGATTCCACATAAACCGACCGCCCCTCCCCTCGCCCAGGGCGGCGACAAGGACGGGGATGCCGACCGCGCGCCTTCGGCGCCTGCGCCGTCACTGGTGAAGGGCAGCCCCATCGATCAGCATGCCTGACCGCGCGGCGGCTCGAGCAGGATCGAGGACATTTCGGGGGTCTGCACCGATCAACCCGACCCAGGCCCCCTGGGGGCGCCGGACGCCCCCGCGAGTGAGCACTTTGTTCGAAGCTACCCGCATTGCGCGAACCCCTTTGACTAAGCGCCCTCGGTCGCGGCGCTTTCGCGGCGTCTCGCGCGTCGATCTTGATCGCGCCGGTTCAGCGGGCGCTCCCAGGCTTTTAGGCCCGTGCACAACGTCTCCGTGGCGCACACCAACCATCCAGCAATGAGGTCTCTTTTGTTCGCGTCGCTCAGTGTCCGGTCAATCCTGGACCGAGGCCGGGTCAGCCCGGTTCTCCTCACCATCCTCGGCCTCACGCTGGTCAAGTGGATCTTCGCTGCGACGCTTCCAATCGCCGGGGACGAGTCACTGTACTGGATGTATTCCAAGCATCTCGCGGCCGGTTATGTCGATCATCCGCCGATGAACCCGGTGATGATCCGGATCGGCACGACGCTGTTTGGCGACACGCCGCTTGGGGTACGCTTCATGGCGATGGTCGTCGGGCTCCCGACCACCTGGGCCGTGTGGCGCGCGGCGAACCTCCTGTTCAAGGATGGCGCGCTTGCCGCGTCCGCTGCCCTCCTGTTCAGCGTGACAACCGTGATGAGCGTGGGGTCGCTCGCTGCGACCTCCGACCCGATGGTGGTGATGACGAGCGCATTCCTGCTCTATTTTCTCGCCAAATTGAACGATACCCAGCGCGGGCAATGGTGGCTCGCAATCGGGCTCGCCTTCGGTCTTGGCATGTTCTCGAAATACACGACCGCCTTCTTCGCTGTCAGCATCTTGGCCTGGCTGGTCATCATTCCCGCCAACCGGAAATGGTTCCTGACGCCCTGGCCATGGATTGCAGGGGTCATAGCGACTGCGATCTTTTCACCGGTCTTCCTGTGGAACGCCAATCATCACTGGGCGTCGTTCGACTACCAGTCGCATCGCCTGATCATCGAGCGCCTGTCGCTGCGCTATGTTTTCGAACTCATCGGATCGCAGCTGGGTCTCGCGACCCCGCCGATCTTCTTGCTCGGCGTCATCGGGCTGTTCGCAGGCTGGGGAGACCAGCGCCATGAAGGGTCCGCCCGCGTCCTGATTGCCGCGATGGTGGCGCCGATCATGACGTACTTTCTCTGGCATGCCCTGCATGGCCGGGTTCAGGGAAACTGGCCTGAACCGATCTATCCTGCTTTTGCGATCGCAGCCGCGCTTGCTGCGCATCGCCTGATCGCAGAGGCCGGCCTTCGCGGGTCGGTGGTGCGATGGTCGAAGAAACTTGCCGCACCCGTGGGTCTCACCATCGCCGCTGCTGTCTTTCTCCAGGCGGCGTTCGGCATCGTACCGATCGGGCCGGCGGATCCAACCGCCAGGGTCCTGGCGATTGGATGGAAGCCACTCGCTGCCAAGATTGAGGAGGTTCGCAAGCGCTCGAATATCCCGGCCTACGCACTCATGGATTACACGACGATGGGATGGTTGAGCTTCCATTTGCGTTCCGATGCGCCCATCATCCAGCTCAATGAGCGCATCCACTGGATCGATGCACCGCAACCCTCGGCTGAACTTTTGCAGGGCCCACTCTTGTTCATCTGCAAGGGCAGCTGCGACTACCTCGAAGATCTCAAGCGAAACTTTGCGGTGGTCGAGAAACTCGACACGTTTACCCGCGAGCGCCATGGCGCCGCGATCAATACGTACTCGCTCTATCGGTTGGAGCGGCCCGCTCGGCCGATCCTCGATCCGGTTTATCCGGCCATGAATATCGGCGACAGAACGATCTGAGGCGTGTCGTTTGCGGGTTTCTTGCGTAACAGGTGGAGCAGCTCAGGCGCGCAAGAGCTGCTATCATCATGGCTGGACGCGGTTCTCGAGGGGCGTGATCGCGATCCAGGCGGCCAGAGAGGCGAGCTCCTGTTCCTTCCGCCATGGCCGACCAGCCGTGGCGCCAAGCCCTTTGAGAGCGGTGTCGAGCTCTGACGGCGACAGGCCGAGGTCTTGCGCGGCGCGCTCGGGAAGGGATTTTTCGTCGAGTTCAACCGGCTCGAGGCCGACCTGCTCGAAGGCAGACCGCAGGGCGTCGCGAATGGCGAGACCTTCAGCCACCGGCGGGTGGTCCGGAAAAGCGCGGCTATAAGCGAGGAGATCCGTCAACCAGCCGGCGCGGTTGACCAGCAGCGCCGCGATGACCGGCTCGCACTCCAGTTGGCGCAGCTTTGCAATCAGGGCGGTTATGCCCTTCGCTGCAGCGTCGTGCTGACGCCGCCGGCCTTCTGCGACAAGAGAAGCAACTTCCCCCGTCGCTCGACCGTCCGGACCCAACGCCATCTCTACGGCGACGTGGTAGGGCTCGAGCGAGAGACGGTCGCCTTCAATGGCGGTTGCAACAAACGACGACAGCACCAGGCGGGGCTCACGCTGACTGGCGCCAGAGGCGATGGCGACAACCACGCTCCCTCCCGGGGAGCGCGCGGAAGCCAAGACCGACCGGCGTCATGGCGCCGTCTGCGCGTCTGCGCCCGCCGCGGCGGGCGCGAGCCCAGGGCCCAGGCCTTCAAGACCGAGGCTCTTTGCGAGAAGCAAAGCAAGGTCGCGGCGGTCGGGATCCTGGTGGATCTGGCAATACCGCGTCCAGACCAGAAACCGCGCCTGTTCGGTGAGCGGTGGCCCCAATGCGATCGCCTTGACCTTGATATCGAACATCCGGGGAAAGTCCGGGGCGCGGCCGTCGACATCGGTAAAGCCGTATTCGCGCGCCAGGTCCGCGGCGAAGTGGATAAGGCCCGCCTTGCCTTTGACCTCCGGATCGGCTGCCAGGGCGACCGCGGCGCGGCCGACGAAGCACGGCGTTTCGGACTCGGCGAAGTACGGGTCTTTTGCGATTCCCTCCCGCCAGGTCTCCTCGCGGAGGCCAAAGTGATCGAGCACGGCTTCCGAACGCAGGAAGCCCGGTGAAAGAGCCAGCGCAACGACGCCGGTCTGCGCCAGCTCCATTGCCATCCCGTAGGCAAGACGCGCCAGCGACGCCTTCACCAGGTCGTAGAGGATGTGCCCGCGATACCCGGCAAAATGACCATCGATCACCTCAATGATCAGACCGCGGTCAGCCTCCACCATGAGCCGCGCACAAGATGTCGATTGGTGAGGATGTGGCTGACGAGCGTCTGATCGAGGTAGGCGTGGACCTTGCCGAGGTCGACCTCCCAGAAGCGGCGCCCCAATCAACCAGGGGATCTGCGCCCCAGATGCTGTTGGCGAGCACGTCAAGCCGGCCCGTCTCGCTGCGGACGCGAGCCGCGAGGCTTGCCACCTCCTCCTCGCGCGTGTGGTCGACCCGCACCGCCCGAGCGCGACCACCGGCCTGCTCGATCAGCGCGACCGTCTCATCCAGGGTCTCCGGACGGTCCATTCCTCTGGGGTGACCCTCGGCGCTGCGCCCGGTGCAGTAGACGAGTGCGCCGGCCTCTGCGAGCGCTCGGTGATCTGGCCGCTGAGATCGGCCTCTCCCCTGCGACGCTGCTGCAGCGCTTCGGCAGCAAGCGACGCCTGATCGAGCGCAGCTTTGCCCGCGACAATGAGCGCTTCGCGCGCTGGATCGCCAATCTGCCGGAGGGGCGCGGCATGGCCGCAACGCTTGATGTCTACCGGGCAGCAACGGCGGACATTCATGACGATCCCGGGTCTGAGCTTGCTGACCATCTCCTGTGGCTCCGGGAAGATATCCGCGACCCGACGTTCAACGCGATGGCGCGGGAGCGCTTTGCGCTCTTTCGAGCCGCCATTCTCAAGCGGCTGCCGCCGACACGCCTGCCGCGAGAAGAGGTTGCCCGTCTTCTCGACGCCCAGTGTCACGGCGCCATCATGCAATGGGCGATCGAGCCACGCGGCTCGTTCACCCGATACGTGATGAAAAGCCTCACCGCCATCCTTCGCCTCGCGGCAAAGCCATGACCCGACGCGCCAGCGCATTCAGGCTAGCCGGGGACCATCGGAGACCTCAAAAGAGCGACGGCGCCGCTCCGACGCCGCCGGAATGACGGCGCCAGACGACCGCCAGTCCTAGATTGTCGCGTATACTCCGTGGTTGCATCCTCGACATAAATATTGCGTGCGCGGATGAAGATTCGCGACGCCTTTGCCATTAATCTTCGTCGCGCGCGCCGCGCAGCCAACCTATCTCAGGAAGAGCTCGCCCACCGCGCGGAGATCGATCGGACCTATATCAGCGCCCTGGAGCGGGGCGTTTATTCGGCCACCATCGACGTTGTCGATCGGCTCGCCACTGCGCTTGGGATCGAGGCCTCCGAGCTGCTCGTGCGTCCGCGCAAACCGCGGGGAAGCTGACGGGCGCGCTTTGCAGGATGCACCCCCTTCGAGCGCGCAAGCTATCGGGCGAGCTTCTCACCGCGCGCCGTCTTCTGAACATGTACGTTCAAGAGATTGGCGAGCGTCTCGATCGCACGATCACGATCGTCGACCTGGAGCCTCACCGTCACTCGCTGATCGGCAAGGCTTGTTTCGTCGACATGTAATTTCCGATCAAAATAGCGATTGAAGTCGGCAACCACCTCCCGGACCGGCGCGTCTTCGTATGTCACAACCCGCATGCGCCACTCGGAGATTTGCGCGGCCGGTATCGCTGTCGGCGTCAGGGATCGCCCCGCACCTTTGGACGGCGCGGCTGGCAAACGAAGAAACTGCCCGGCGCTCAGGATAGCCAGCCGGTTGCCATCCATCGCCGAACAGACCTCGACGCGACCCTGGCTGACCGAGACCTCGATCGAGCCGTTTCTCTGGCGCACATTGAACGCCGTGCCGGTTGCGCGCACGTCATAGCCGCCCGTTCTGACGATGAAGGGACGTTGCGCATCGGTCTTGACGCTGAAAGCCGCCTCGCCATCGTCGAGTCTGACGAACCGCCTGGCCTCGCTCAGCCGATAGGAGACATTCGAGGCCACGTTGACCGCAATGATGCTGCCGTCCGAGAGAGAGCGGGTTTGCTGCTCGCCGGCCAGCGTGTGGATCGTCGTGTCGCGCACGAAGACCGCCCAGGCGACACCAGCGACGCCAACGCTCACAAGCAGGACAGCCGCCGCCATCACCCGCGTGTTCCGAGTGCGAACGGTTTTGCGAACCGACTTCGCATCCTTGAGGATGGCAAGCTCGCCCCAGAGTTCGTGCATGGCGTTGAGCGCAGCTTGGTTGCGGGGGTCGGCATGCCAGGCGTCGAAGGCGGCGCGATCCTCGGCCAGCATCGCCCCCGCTCGCCGGGCCGCAAACCATGCCGCCGCCTCATCCTGCCGGGTGGTCTTGCTCTCGACCAAGCCTCCGCCCTCCTCGCGCTTCGCCGCGCCGACGGGCGCGCGACCTGCCGGGGAGCAGGCTTCAGTTTACACCGGAATTGCGCCGGCTCGAAAATAAAAGGCGCAGCGCGGCCCGGAATTCTTTGTTCTCGTCGAGGTAGGGTAGTTGCGACGACGGACGACATACAGAAATGCGCGCCGCAGCAATCATCACAATGGCGACGACTGCAGGGTTTCGACCACCCAGTGTGGCGCCATGCAGCGCGCACCGGCCACCTGTCTTTGCGCCTTTGAACCCAGAACGGCGGCGGGCCGCTGAATGCATCGCTTCATCGCCATGCACTGGGATGTGAGCGCCGAAGCGCCGTCTCGTCAGGTCGAAGCCTGGCGGGCGGCATTAGAACAATCCTCGCTCGGCTGGGCCGCTGTTCTCGATACCCCGGGATTGCTTGTCCTGGCGCACGGCCAGCGCGGCGAGCCTCCGGTCACGACGACCATGGCAGACGCCCAGGGCGTGATCGTCGGACCGCTGTTCGCGCGCGGACGCGAGACCGAGGGACGGCGGCAATTCCTATGCGGCGCGTCCACACGCCGGATTCTTGCGACCGCGGGAGACGACCTCCTCAAGGATTACTGGGGGCAATATGTGGCGCTGTGGCGCGAACCCGGCGCCGAATGCGTGACGATCGTCCGCGACCCTTGCGGCGCCGTGTCGTGCTTCAGGATGCACACAGCGGGCGTTGATCTCCTGTTCTCCAATGCGGCCGATATCGCAGACCTTCCCGGGGTCACGACCTCGATCGACTGGGATCATCTGCGCGCCTTTCTCCTGCATAGCTATTTCACGACACCGCACACCGGCATCCGCGAAATGACCGAACTGCTGGCGGGCCAGCGGCTGGTGCTTAAGGGGAATCGCGGCCACCAACTCTCCTGGGCATGGACGGCCACAGCGTTTGCCGCCGATCCGGATTTTCGCAGTCTCGGCGAGCTTCAGGCGGAGCTGCGCGAGACAACCATCGCGTGCGTGGCGGCGCTGGCGACCGGGCGGCGGCGCATCCTCGTTCAATTGTCCGGAGGGCTCGATTCCTCCACTCTCCTCGCCGTTCTGCGTCGCGTCTCGCCTTGCGAGGTCATCGCGCTCCACACCATCTCGAACAGCTATGAGGCTTATGAGTTCGCGCTGGCGCACCTGGTCGCCCTGCATACCGGGACGGAGCTGGTGACGCTGCAACTTGATCCTGAAGGGAGCGATCTTGGTTCGATACGCTCCATCCCGAAACTGGCGCGCCCGTCGCGGCAGATCATGGGATATCCGGCGAACCAGATGATCGCCGATGTCTGCGAGCGGTACGATGTCGACGCGACCATGGCGGGTCATGGCGGTGATAGCCTCTTCCTCCAGCGCAGCGCGACCCGGAATACAGTCGCCGATTACCTGCGATTGAACGGCCCGAGACCGGACGCATGGCGGATCGCCTATGACACTGCCATTTTGGAAGAGCGATCTGTCTGGTCCGTCCTCAAGCTGACGCTTGACGACACGCTCACGAGGAGTGGATGGCGGCCCTATGCCTACCTCGAGGGCAGCCATGAGAGCCAGGTTCCGTTCTTCAAGGGGCTGTCGATCAAAGACATCCCCGAGAGCTACGTCTCCCATCCCTGGCTCGACGCTGCAGCGAGCCTGCCGCGCGGCAAGGCCGAGCATCTTGCCGCCATCGTTGGCCTCTACAACTACTACGTCACGCTGGGGTATGGCGTTTGGTTCGACGCACTGAACCCCTACGTTTCTCAACCAATCCTGGAGCTTGCCTTACGCATTCCGACCTATCGCTTCGCTCCAGGTGGCTATGATCGGGCGCTGCAACGAAACGCGTTCAGGGATTTGATACCCGAGGCGATCGCCAGACGCACAGGCAAGGGGTTTCTCAATCACCACATCCTGCAAACGGCCCGGCGAAACATTGGTTTTCTTCGCGAGCTGGTGCTCGAAGGCGAGCTCGTCAAACACGGGTTGATCGATCGCGAGGCGGCCGACACCCTCTTGACGCCCGCGCAATTTGCGCAGGGCGGCGGACTCAACGCGGTCCATGCATTGGTTGCCGCGGAAGCCTGGCTCCAAGCCTGGCGCACATGATCGTCGCGTCGGAGGCTTCCAGAGCGCTGCGCTTAAGCGGGCACAATATTTTCGATCTATTCCCCCCCGCAGGCGAGATCGATCATGGCACGCTGTCGAGGTCGCAATCGTGCGGCAATCCAACAGAAGGACTTTCGCAATGATCATCCTTGGTCGCGTCTCGACAGAGACCAGAGGCCTGCCAATCGTCGTTGGCTTTGCGGAGACGCCCGACCTGCAGGTGCCGGGGAACCGGTACCCTATCAAGTAAGCATCGGCGCTTGCTGAGTAGGTCCACTGAGTCAGAGCGGCCAGGCCATGGACGGCCGCTCTGGTTTTCAGATCAGGCTGGCAGATCGTCACTCGTTGTTCCGCGGTGCGCCTTCATTGCAATACCAAGGTTGTGGCGCGGATTTGCCATCTGATTTCCCATCTGGCGCATGGAGCTCGCACTCCCTGGTCCGCATGACGCGCCAGCGCGCATACTGCTCTGCACGCCCAGTATCACTGGCCTCCTCCCCTTTCAGCCAGAAATCGATCCAGTCGAGATTGCGATCATAGACAACGAGGCGGTGTCCCGGCTGTCGCTTGAAGTGATACTCACCGGCGAAAACCTGCATCTCAACCGGGCGATCATAGTCCCACATCGCCGTAAACAGCTGCATCATCCCGTGAAACTCGACTTCCGCGAGCTGCATGAGCAAGGGCGTCCGGATCTTGGCGACATCCCAGGCCGGCGAAGAGTCGGCATAGCGCCCGGTCGGACTGTCATACGGCAAAGGATAGCCTTGCCGTTTTGCGTAACTCCTGCAGCCATCAAAAGCGCCCACGAGATAGCAGCTAATCGGATCGAGAAAACCCTGCGTGGTGATTACGCCCGTCGCAAAGTGGTTCGAATGGGTTAAGCTGAAGGTGACGACCGATGCGCTGGCGCTGAAGCCGGTGATCGCAACCCGCTCGGCGTCGATGACCTGACGCTGATCAAGCACACGGACCGCATCCTCGAAGAAGTCGAGACCCTGCTCGGGGCCCGAATTGCGTACCGCACTATCGAACCCCGGCGCCGCCCGCACGGAAGATGCCGACATGTCGAGGCAGAGCGCCGCATACCCGCGGCCAGCAAGAACGTGCTCGGGCACATCGCGCCCGGACCCGCCCACCAAAAAGCCTGGGCAGGTATAAGACGTGATGACCAGCGGCAGTCTTGGGCGCGCGCCGACGGGAAGCAACGTCCAAGCCTTCGGCAAAACCAGATACCCGTAAGTCTCACCGCCCCACCGGTCGTGGACCTTGATCTTCTCCGAGACGCCGAGCCGATCCTTGGAGAGGTCCGGATTAGGATCGAACAGCGTCCGTGTCTCTCCGGTTCGCACGTCGATCCCGACGACGCGCGGGGGCGCATCTGCGGCGCTCGCAAGACAGATGGCTTGCTCGCGATCTTGCCCGCCCGGTTGACCGGCGCCGGCCATCTTACACGCGCCGAACGCGCCAGAAAAATGCGATCCCCACACGCCTTTGCTCTCGATGAGGGTGCGGACTGTATCCGTCACAATGTCCCAGACATGGATGCCCGAGGCGCCAAAGTTGGTCGTCTGGAAAACGACGCCGCGTTCATCTGCCGTCCACCCGACAAAAATGACCCCGTCAGCGTCAGTGCAGACCGTCGAACGACAGACGTGATTAGCGGGGCCCTCCCCGCCCTGTCGCCAGACCAGACGCTGTCCTGATCGGCTCTTCTTGACATCCTGACCGGTGACGTCGTCCGCCCGTTCGACCGTCGCGAAACGATCACTATGCGGCGCATGGAAAATTCTTTCTGATTCGGGATCGAACTGATCAAATCCACCTTGCGTCCACCAGTCGGCGAAACGTTTGGCGATGTCGGCGGACGCTGCTTCAACCGAGTGACTGGCGCCCTTCATCGTCAAAGAGCGGAGCGGCTTGTCGCCAAGCAGGGGCCCTCGGCCAAAGTTCCGACGCGTGGACAGAAGCGCGCGATAGGTCGCCATCCTGCCGTTGAGCAGAAAGCTCCTGACGATCGGGAAACCTGCGATGATCGTCGCATCGACCCGGACGCCGCGCTCGTCCTCCACCGCTTCAGCGCGCCGGATCTCTGCTCGCGTCGCCCCCTCGACCGCGTAGTGAAGCACGCCGTTCGGGGCCAGCAGGAACGCTTCCACGTCAGCGTCGGCATGCGTTACCTGCTCGTGGCGCGAACCGTCTGCCTTGAGACGCCAGACCTGAACCTGCTGCTGTTTGAGACCTCTGTAGTAGATCCAGCGGCCATCGGCCGACCATTGCGGCGCCACTGTGTCCAATCCGCCATTGACGCCCCACAGCGGCTGGCCAGCGTCGCCGATGCGCACCGCCTTCCCGTCTCTCAGGCTGAGCCGGTACCAGCTGAGCTCGGTTGCGTTTCGCGAAATATTGTCCCGATTAAGCCGCACAATCGCAAAGGCGCCATTCGGTGAGATCGCAAGCCCCGAAAGCTCTGCGGCTTCGGTGAGCTCTGAGGTCGTAATCGGCCCTGCGTTGGGCGACCGGTCCGAGCCTTGCGCGGCCTGGGCCATCGCTGGCGCGCCCCAGAGTCCGGTGAAAGCGAGAGAGGCCAGAGCGAACGCCAGAGCGAACCCCTGAGCGACGCGCATCGCCGTGGGTTGCGCCAGACGTCGATGACCGGAACGCGACCTCAATGTGCGGATTACCATTTCTTTGCGAGCCCGATGACAACGAGGCGGCCCAGCGGATTTGCGTTCGCTGGATCAAATCCGATCGGGGCGAGAATGACGCCCGTCGAACCCGCGCTGACAAAAGGCGGGGCCTCATCGAACAGGTTCTGTACGCTCAGATTCAGGCGGAGCCCGTTGTCCGCTCGACCAGCCGCAATGCCAAAGTCGTAAGAGAGATTGAGATCGACGGTCGTCCAGCTGTCGACCCCAGGGCTGCCGGTCACGAACGGGTTGGTATAATCGCCAGCGTAGTTGATGCTGATGGCGCCATCGAACGCCTCATGCGTCAGTCCCGCCGAGATGCGTCCCCGCCATGAGGGAGGCTGACCTGGAATGTTGACCGATGTCAGCACCGTAGCGCTGGGCGACGCCTGCTGCTTGTAGCTGAAGATGTGCGTGATGTCCGCGCCAAGCCGGGCTTCGCCCCAGGCAGTCGTCAGGGTCTGGTTGGCCGAGAGGTCGAAGCCGTCCTGTTTCGAGAGGGCGAGATTGCGGTCCCGGGTGTCATAAACCCAAAGATTGGGCAGGGCGAAAAGTGCGGTTGCGGCGGCTTTCGGATCAGAGAGATCGACGCCGGTGTCGTTTATCCCTGCGAACAGCGGTGAAGCGCGAAGCTGAGCCTCGATGAACGCCGCTGACGGCGGGCGATAGATCAGATCGGGGAGGAGGCTCGGGTTGGTGAAGGGATTGAGGCCGCCGGACGGCGCCGATCCGATCCGGTTGGTGTAGTCAATGTTGTAGTAGGTTCCACTCAAACGGAAACCGCGTAAAGCCTCGCTCTCGAGGTCGAAGCCGAGCGTATAGGTCTTTGCCGTTTCCGGAGCCAGTTTCGGCACGGCCTGGGCGACGAGCGCAAAGATGGTTCCTGGCGATCCGCCCACCGGCAGATTGGCGAGGTAATGCGCGGCGGAGGTCGGATCGAGCTGGGTCAGTGTCGGCGCCCGGAAAGAGGTGCCGTAGGTGCCTCTCAGCTTGAGCGGTTCGACCGGAGACCAGAGGAGCCCGATCTTCGGGTCGGTGGAATCGCCGAAATCCCGATCAAGCGGAGGACTGCTGGTGTCCTGGTAATCCGTGTAGCGTGCTGCGAGGCTGAGCTCGAGACGGCGGACAAGCGGAATCGTCTGCGTCGGGCTGATCAGCGGCGCAAAGATCTCGGCAAACGCATAGGGCGAGCGTCGCCCGAGTGTTCCTGCGCTCTGGACGTTGGTGAACGCACTGACGCCCTTGAAGCGCTCATCAAGCACCCCGCCGCCAATCGAAAAGCGGACCTCGCCGGCCGGCAGCGAGAGCAAGACGCCCTCGAGCCTGGCTGAGACGTCGAGTGAGGTATCCTTGGTTCCAAAGTCCGTTTGGCCCGCCGACACGGGTGGAGTGCGCTTGAAGAAGACAGAGCTGCGTTCGCCGTCGACCGCATCACTGGCATACGAGACATCGACGTGCGCATGGAGGTTTTCGCTGAAGCGGTAATTAAGACCGAGCGCGCCGAAATACGTTTCGGTCGTGCTGCCATAACTGTTGAGTGTCGAGAACGCCGCGAAGCCCGGAAAGGGGATCGTGTAACTATTCTTCACCTTGCGCCACGCCGCGCCGGCATCGGCTTCAAGACTGAGCGCGTCGGTGAGGGTCTGCGACACGGTTGCAAAGAGGGTGTGGCGAATGTCCGCCGGCGTCAGCGTGCCCTGCCCGGCTGGCGCCGAGAAATCACGCTCGTCGCGCTCGAGCGCCGAGGCCGAGTGGAAATTGTAGGAGACCAGACCGCTTCCGCCATCCCAGCTTCGGCCCAGACTCTGGGACACGTCGCCCTGACGCATGCCGCCGCTGGTCACGCCGCCGTAGGACACACGCGATTCGGCGCCGTCAAAGTCATGACGCAGGACGAAATTGACGACGCCGCCAACCGCGTCGGATCCATAGATCGCTGACGCGCCGTCGGTCAGCACCTCGACACGCGCGATGGCGCTGGCCGGAATGAGCGAGATGTCGGCGCTCTGGCCGCTGTTCGAGAGCGCCATGCGTCGGCCGTTGAGCAGGGTCAGCGTCGTGCCGACCCCCAGCCCGCGCAGGTCAATCGAGCTGACGCCGTTGGGATTGGATGCATTGGCCTCCGTGCCCGCCGCATACTGGGAATACGTCCCCAGGTTCTGCGGCAGTTTCGCAACGAATTGCTCCAGGGTCGTCGCGCCGGTGCGGGCGATGTCCCTGGCGGTGTAGGCGATGACGGGCGAGGACTCAGGATAGAGGCCGGCTATGTTTGTCCCGGTCACGATCACTCGCTCCGGTTCGGTTCGGGCAAGCAGAGCGTCGTTCGCGTGCGCGGGGTCCGGCGTCAGCTGCGCGTGATCGATCGCGACGATGCGCACCGCGTTGGACTGGACGAATTCGAACTTCAGCCCGGAGCCAGCCAGCAAGCGCTCCAGTGCAGCGGCGACACTGAGCTCGCCGCGGACTGCTGGAGCGATCTTGCCTTCGACAAGGTTACTGGGCGCCAGGACAGACAGACTGGCTTGTCGCCCGAGACTCAACAGAGCGGTCGAGAGCGGCTGGCTTGCGACATCGAAGGCGACCGTCTTCGGCGCTTCGACCTGTGCATGGGCCGCGGACGCGATCGCAAGAGCGAGCGCCGACGGCGCGACGCTCCCGAATGTGCTTCGCCAAGCGCGACGCACGCGCATATTCTTTTGAGTCTCGAAGAGCATCATTCCACCCTCACTTGCATGGCGAGAGATATGTCGCGCCAGCGAGGGTTTCCCCTACCTTCGGACACGGTGTCTTTCGTCGAACGCGATCGGGGGGAGGCCTTTGTGGTCATCCTGCCGCGACCACCGGCGCCGAGGATGATCCTAGCGGGAGCGCGGCTTGCTCCTGCGGCCGGAACGAAAGAGCTGGCCGGTTTCGAGCATGCGCCAGACGGCCTGTTCGGGGCTGTCAGCGTCGAGACGACCATAGGCTTTCTGTCGGAGGGTCCGGATGGTTGAGACCTTGACGCCAAGCCGCCGCGCCACGGCGCTGGGCCGTTCGCCGAAGGCGGCGGCCCGATAGAGGCATTCGTGTTCGCGCGCAGTCAGTCGTTCTTGCCCGCTGAGCTGGGGTCGCTGCAGGAACTGGATCTGGTGGAAGGCAAAATTGGCGATGCGCATGCACACGCGTACCCGGTCAGGATCGAGGGGCGCATCTGATGTCATCGAGCACGACGCGCCGACGATGATCGACGTCATCGCCTGGGAAACACCCTCGCGACCCACGAGCTGGTGAAATCGGCTCAGCCACTCGTGCTGGCTTCGGTTCAGCGACGCCTGCCAGTGGGGTGACGTCCAGTGCAGCGCTCCCGGCGTCTGTTCGATCCGTTCGAAAATGGGATTGAGTCGACCGTCGGGTCGTTGGGCGAGCAGATGATCGATCGCGTCCATTGACCAGTTGTGGGCGACCACCGCGAGACTGCGCAGGTCATGTCGCGGCGCATGCGTGAGCAGGGCATAGGATCCGACGCCTGCCGACCTCAACGTCGAAGCCAACAGATCGCTCACCGAGCGGACCGAATTTGCTGCGTCGCAGATTTCCACGAATGTCCAGAAAAGGCTGCGCATTCAGCGATGCGCCCTGCACAACTCGTCCGACGTCCGACGTGCGAGAGCTTGAAGGTTCAGCCTTCTGGCTGTCTGCATGATCACTTCCCCAACCGCGCGGACGTATCGCGCAATCCCAACTGGCCGATGACTTCACCGCGCCAACCCTCACCCAAGCGGGGTCGGCCCGGCGGACGATCTATCTCCTGGGCGGCGCCCGCGTCGGCGCGCCCATCGCGGCGCCCGTCGCGCTGACGCTCCTTGCAGACCATTCCGCGCCCGCCGCAGATCCGGACAATCCGGGTAAATCCGGATGAATCATTTCATCTCGTGCCTGACGCCGCCAAAGTTGTGCATAACTGCCGCCTGCTGCGAGCAACGCACCATGCGCGCCACGCTCGATCACGCGGCCGTCACGGAGGAGAAGAATCGCATCGGCATGCGCCGCCAGGGCAAGCCGGTGCGTGATGATCAGCGTGGTGCGACCTTGCCGAGATCGAACAAGCGGCGCCGCGACCATCCGTTCCGTTTCAGCGTCGAGCGCCGAGGTCGCCTCGTCCAGGATCAGGACCGAGGCATCCTGGAGAATGGCGCGGGCGATCGAGACCCGCTGCTTCTCGCCTCCGGAGAGTTTGAGCCCCCGTTCTCCGACCGGGGTCTCGAGACCATGGGGAAGGCGCGCCACCAGATCATCCAGTTGCGCCGCGCTGAGCGCCGCAGCGAGGGCCGCTTGGCTGGCTTCGGGCCTGGCAAACATCAGGTTCTGCCTGAGGGTGTCATTGAAAAGGACAAGATCCTGGGTCACCAGCGCGATGCCGCGCCGAAGCGTGTGAGGATCGATCTGTTCGACCGGAATGCCGTCTACCAGGATGCGACCCGAGGTCGGCGTATAGTGCCGCAGAACAAGCCTGATCAGCGAGGACTTGCCCGATCCGGACGGGCCGACGACCGCGATAACGCCGCCGGATGGGATGTCGAGATCGACATCGGTCAGAACCGGCCGGCCAGGCTCATAGGCAAAGCAGACGCGCTCGAAGCGAATCGAGGGAGCGGGCCTTCCCGAGGCGGAAAATCCTGCTTTCCCCCCGGCGGGCGCAAACCCCTCGCCTCCCTCGGGAGGAACCCGCAGGATCTCGGACCATTTCGCAAGACCGTGCGCGCCCTGCGCCAGATCACGGAGCGCAAATCCCGCCATCTCGAGCGGCTGCACAATCTGCACGAGATACGCATTGAGCAGCACAAAATCGCCGACCGTGATCCGCCCCGCACTCAGGGCGCTGGTCCCAAGCAACAGAACGCCTGTCAGGGTTGTCACAAAGATCAGCGTCGCGCCAATGCCGGTCTCGAAGCGCCGGGCGTGACACAGGCGCCAGCGCTCTTCGCCCTCCACGGCCAGAACCCGATAGCGGTCACCCAGACGGGCCTCCGCGGCAGCCGCCTTCACGCCTTCAACATTCGCAAGCCCGTCGGCGAAGAAGCCGCTCGCCTGCACCTGACCGGTCAGCGCCTTGCGGGTCGGGTCGTCGAGACGCCACATGCCGATAGCGAAGAGCCCGCTATAGGCGGCGATCGCAGCGCCGACGACCAGCCAGATCTTCACGTCGAACAGGCTGACGACAACCGTCGCCATGACCAGGGCCTGAATGACGATCGGAAGCAGGGTCAAGGTCGCGTGCGTGATCACCAGCCGAATTCCCTGGAGCGCCAGGGCCTGGGTCTGGACAAGACTTCCGGCAGGGCGCTCGAGGTGAAATCGCAAGGGCAAATGGAGCAAGCGTACAAAAGATGCCGCGCTGAAGCGCTGCTGAAGCCGTTGATCGGCGGTCGCGAACGCGTAGGCCTGCGCCTGACCGAATAATCGTCCACATCCGAGGATCGCCAGATACAGCGCAGCGAAGACAAGCGTGCGTCGGGCGGCTCCGGCAGAGGCAAAGCCATCCACCAGGTGCTTGAGCGCGAGGGGTGCAAGCCCTTGCAGAGCGGCGCCCAGCACTGCCAGACAACTTGCGAGCGCCAGACGTACGCTCGTAGAGCGGTCCGCTGCGCCAAACAGCATCCATGCATCGCGGTGACGACCGGCCGCCATTTTCTTCCGCCTGCCCCTTTCGCGTCGGCATCGTGGGTATGCGCTAAGGCCCACGGCGAATTTCCGTTTTCGCACGACGACGGCCCTTTGGTGGTCGACCCTAGCTGACAAGAAAGCCGTTCGCGTCGCCGGACCGATGACGAACCGATGACAGATGCGATGCCAGACTCCTCCTGATTTCGATGAATCTAGCGAAGCGCTGCACCGTGGTTGGGGCTGGCCTTGCAAGAGCGGCTAAGACGAGACGCCTGTCCGGCGTCGAGGAGGCAGGATGTCGCCGGATCTCTCCGCGGCCGAGCGCGCCTACAGGCGCCTCAAGCGCGAGATACTCGAAGGATTTCTCGGCGCCGGACCCCTCGACATCGGCGGCCTGGGCGACCGGCTGCGGATGAGCGCAACGCCCGTCAGAGAAGCGCTCGCGCGGCTTCGCGCCGAGCATTTCGTCCACTGCTCTCCCCACCACGGCTATGCGATTGCCCCGCCCTCGCCGCGCCAGCTTCAGCATCTCTACCAGCTAAATGGGGCGCTCCTCGATCTGAGCCTTCAGCTCATGCAGCGGGATGGATCCGGGACGCCAGCCAGCACGACAGATGCCCGTGCATCAGACTACGCCGTGGGCCTAACCATGCTCCTGGACGCCATTGGCGCGTCGCAACCAAATTTGGAGCTATCTGCGCGCATCACCGAAACCGGCGATCGCCTGTTCAGCGCCCGGCGCTGCGAACCGGCCGTGTTTCTGGGCGCAGCCGAGACGTTGAGCGCTCTCATGGTCCTTTGGGAGCGCCAAAACGTCGAGGCGCTTCGGTCATTGATCCGTACCCATCACGCCGCGCGCATCGCCGCCGCGACAGCACTCGCGCAGATTCTGTCCGACAAATTCGGAGAGAGCTCGCCATGAGACGCGATCTGACGGTCGGCGCGGCCCCCTGCGCTCTCTCCACTCGGCGTGAAGACCGGCGCCGCCGCCGGGGGTTACCAGCGGCGGCGCCAGCGCTGGGTTCGGCGCGACAGGAGCGCCGAGATCCGCAGCCTCTCGGCATGAAGGCGGCACTCAGGTTGGGGTCAGGACCAGCCTCCGTACATATGTCGCGCCAATCGTCTGTCCCCCTACTTCTCAAATGTCGTGCAAGCATTGCTGTGGGCCCAAGATCGGCGCCCCGGTGGTCGGCCGCAAGGTCGGCCCGAGCATGAAGCTGGATGGTGTCGATGAATCTCTCCTCGATCTCCTCATCTCGGATGGACGGCTGAGCAATCGAGCGCTCGCCCGCCGGATTGGATTGTCGCCGAGCGCTTGTCTCGCACGCGTGAGACGACTGGAGTCAAACGGCGTGATCGTCGGTTATCGCGCGCTAATCGCACGAACCAGCGGCGGACCTCGCCTGGAGGGCTGGGCGGATATTCGCTTCGCCGGCCCCAGCGCCCGAACCATCAAACAGTTTCTCGATTTGCTCAGCGCAACTCCGGAAATTCTCGAAGCGTACCGGATCGCCGGACAGTACGACTACACCATCCGCTTCTGCGCCGGCGACCTGACGGTGTGGAACGAATTTCGCGGTCGCATCGCCGCTCTGGACTGCGAGGCCCAGTCGCGATTCAGCATCCTGGTTGAAACCCTGAAATAGTCGACGCCAGCAGGTGGTTTTCTTGAGGTCCCGAGCGGGACAGGGAGACGAGCATGAACCACCCACCCGACGATCATCAAGTAACTGGAGGCGATGCCACGATCAAAAAGGGGCAAGCGATGGCGCGGGTTAAGATCATCGCCCGGCTCACACCCGATCTTGCCGCCGGCCTTCGGCGCGTTTCAGCGCTCGAGGGCCGCAGTGTTTCCGACATTATTGAAGACGCGGTTGGCCGGGCGTTCGCAAACGCAGGCCGCGACACCGAGCAAGCCGCAATCATGGCCCGGTTCGATGGTCTCGCGCGCCAGCACGCCGCCCACGATCGCTGCCTCGAAACTCTGTTCGAACTGACCGCCCACACGACGCGGTTTGTGATGAGCATGGCGCCCGCCATCAATCCAGCAGATCGTCCGGCGCTGAATGCGCGCGGCAGCGAGCGTTTTAACAGTGTCGCGTCCGCTATCGTGGCGCGGCTCGCGAAAGGCCGCAGCGTCTGGCGCGACGCATTCTCATCGCCCGCCGTCCATCCGCCAGCCCCCTCGCACGCGTCCGCCGTCGAGGCTAATGTCGAGACCAAAGCCGAGACCAAGGTCGAGACCAAAGTCGACGAGGCGTGAGAGCGCCCTTCCGCGGCGACGCTGATAGACGGCACCCAGACTAAGTCGCGCTGATCGCCGGCGACCCTACCTGCAATCAGAACTATTTTTTCTCGCTCGCACGCGCTGTCGCATCGGGTGTCGCGCGGCGTTGCTCACGGCGAAGACATCTGAAGCTGCGATCGATTACTATCCGCTGGCAGTGCACCGCACTGTCGCTTTACATAGTTTAGTTGATAACCAGACGTCGCGCTATTTGGTAGACACCGGCGATTGGGTGGCTAGCGCCCGCAGGGAGAGAGTGCTTGTCCGGGCCGAGACTCCCAGGCTGCCACGGCGGCAACATCCGGGTCGAAGCCCCGCTGCCCTCGGCCATTGAAGGCACAGCAACTGACCCGCTGGTCGACCTCATCGCGGCTTGGTTCAAGCAAAAAGACGCCGCCGACGCGCTGTCAAAAGAATGGCAGGAGCTCGAGCACGAGCTGTCATTGAAGCGCGAGACGCTTCGGCTCGACCTGAACCAGGCCGCACGCAGCGGCCTCCCCGAAGCTCGCCGGATGCGCCTCCTGATGCAGCGCCTGCGCGCCGCCGACCCCAAGCTCGACCGCGCCGCACAGCGCATTCTGCAGATGCGCGCCGGTTCCAGGCAAGGCGCGCTCGCGAAGATCGAAATGGCCTTGCGCATCCAGGCGCCGATCAACCCTCAGGAGCCTGCCTGGGCGCTGATCCGCGCCGGCTTCGAGGAACTCCGGCAGTACATCGACCGGTGACGGGAATGCGGCTGCGGGGAATCTATTCTCCGGCCGCGGCAAGCACGCCGTCGCGACGGGCGGGCTTTAGTCTCAATCGCGCTTGGTGACGATGTGCTGACGGCATTTCATCAGCGGCTGGATGCGCCGACCGAAATTCTCGACGCCGGATACGAACTCGTCAAACGTCAGCAGTACGCCGGACGTTCCTGGCACCATCGCCACCTCATCCAGCATCTTCGCAACCGTCTCGTACGATCCAACCAGCGTGCCCATGTTGAGGTTGACCGCGCTGGTTGGGTCAGCAAGCTGGGTCGTATTGGTGGTTGCGCCGGCCTTGGCGTTGGGCGCCGCCTGAGCCGAGAGCCAGGCAGTCGCCTCGAGGTCGACGCCCTTGCGATAGAGCTCCCACTTTGCCATCGCCGCAGCGTTCGTTTCGTCGGCGATCACCATCATCAGAAGATAGGAGCCAACCTCGCGTCCGGTCACGGCCGCCGCCGCCTCAAGGCGCTTGTTGACCGGAGCAAAGGCGGTTGGCGTGTTGACGCCTTTGCCGAGAGCGAAGGCGTAGTCAGCATACTTCGCCGTGAAGGCCAGTCCCTCATCGCTCGATCCTGCACAGATCAGTTTCACGCCCTTGGCGTTGGGTCGCACCAGACAGTCGTCCATCTGGAAATACTTGCCCTTGAAGTTCGAGCGGCCGGTGTCGAGCAATTCGCGGAGGATTGTGGCGTACTCGGCGAGGTAATTGTATCGATCGGTATAGTGGCTCTCGCCCGGCCAGAGGCCCATCTGATCATACTCGACCTTCTGCCAGCCGGTGATCAGGTTGATGCCGAACCGCCCTGGCGCGATCGAGTCGATTGTCGCCGCCATGCGCGCGACTATCGCCGGCGGAAACACCAGCGTCGGCGCGGTGGCGAAGATCTTGATCCGATCGGTAACCGCTGCAAGACCCGCCATCAGCGTGAAACTCTCGAGATTATGCTCCCAGAACTCGGACTTGCCGCCAAAGCCGCGCAGCTTGATCATCGACAGGGCGAAGTCGAAGCCATACCGATCCGCCGACTGCGTGATCGTCTTGTTGAGCTCGAAGCTCGGCTTGTATTGCGGCGACGTCGTCGAAATCAGCCAGCCATTGTTGCCGATGGGAATGAAGACGCCGACTTCCATGGCCCAACCCTCGCCTGATCAGCTGCAAAGAAAATCCAGCAGCGTTGCGTTGAAGACGTCAGGGTCGGTCACGCTCATCGCATGGCCGCCCCACGGCGTTACATCGAGGCTGGCATTGGGCAGGCGTTGCGCCAAGCGCCGCGAGCACGAGACCGGCACGAGCATGTCGTCGGCTGAGGCGCTGACGAGCACCGGCGCCGCTATTTTCGGCAACTTCGCATCGATATCGAAGGTCAACAGCGCCTCGATCCGCTCCAGCATCACGTCGACAGCGGGGAAACCCTTGACCATGGCCTCTTCCTCGGCCTCGAGCCGATCGGCGTTTTCGGAAATCCAGGTCGCGGGATAAAGAAAGAGCGGCTGAGCGCGCACATAGGCGCGCTTGCCCGCTTTCTTCAGCAAGGCGACGCGCGTCTCGAAGCACCGCGCGGTGTGCGCATCTGGCCTCGACCAGCCATTGACCACCACCAGCTTGCCAACCCGCTTCGGGCTTTTCAGCGCCAGCGTGAGCCCGGCAAGGCCGCCTGCGGCATGACCGACAATGTGGGCAACCTTGGTCTTGCTCGCATCCATGACCAGCCGAATGTCCGCCGCCATCGCCTCGACCGAATGCGGCCGGGTCAACTTGCGCACACTCCGCGCCGTGCCGCGATGATCGTAAGCCACGACCCGAAAGCGCTTGGTCAGCGCGTCCATCTGCGGCGCCCAGAACGCAGCCGAGCCGCCAAGGCCCGGCGACAGGATGACGCTTTCCTCGCCCTCGCCCTGCACGTCGTAGTAGAGGCCGTCGGGTGTTGTCGCCATCCGCTAGGTCTTGCCGATGTGCGCGACACTGGCGATCTCGACGAGCGCGTCGGGCCGCACCAGCCCGCAGGTGATGCAATAGCGCGCCGGCTTGCCGCCCGGGAAATACTCGGCATAGACCTTGTTCATCGCGGAATAATCATCCCAGGTCTTGAGGAAGATGTGGTTCATAGTGACGTCGTCCATTGTGCCGCCCGCCGTCTCGATGACGCTCTTGATCGTCTCGAGCACATGCTTGGTCTGGGCGGCGGCGTTGCCGACATGGACGATGGTGTTGTCTTTGTCGAAGGCCAACGTGCCTGACACATAGACGACGCCATCGGCGAGCGTGCCGGGAGAAAACGGCGCGATCGGCGTCGTCGTACCGGGCGGTGTGATCACTGTCTTTGGCATTGCAACTCCTCGCGTTCGAGATGTCCTGATCCAGACGATCATGGTTCGTCGTCAGAAAATGAAAAATCGCCCTTTGCGCAATGGTCGGTAGCGCATGAGGGTCTGACCCTTTGTTTCACCACTCATCTCCCGCCCTGAGTCCGGCCCTTAGTCCCGCCGTGGGTCCGGTGGTCACGTCAGCCATCCCGGGATCTCTCGATCTGCCCGAAGGCGCCCTTGAAGTCGGCGACACTGGACACCCAGCCGAAGAATGTCTCGATATTGTAGATCGCCGCCTTCTGCACGAAGTCGGGACCAGCCTGGTGGGTAGCGTCCTCGAGCACGACCCCGAAATACTCGAGAAAAAAGCCATCGCGGAGGGTCGATTCAACACAGACATTGGTGGCGATGCCGACGAAGACGAGATGGCGGATGCCCCGCGCACGCAGCACGCTGTCGAGCTGGGAATGAAAGAAGCCGGAATATCGCGTCTTGTGCAGCACGATGTCGCCGGGGTGCGGCTTGAGGTCCGCGACGAGCTCATAATCCCACTGACCGCGCGCCAGGAGCTTGCCTTGAAGCTCTGGTCGCGCGCGCATGGTCTTGAGGGCGTTGGACTTGTGATAGTTGGGCGAACCTGGCCCGCCGGCCTCGACATAATCCGGGTCCCAGCCATTCTGGAAATAGATCACCGTCACACCCGCCCCTCGCGCCGTTTCCAGAACCGCCTTGGTGTTGGCGATGATTTTCGCGGCGCCGGAAATGTCGAAGCCGGCCAGATCAAGATATCCGCCCTTCGAGGCGTAGGCGTTCTGCATGTCGATGACGATCACCGCCGTCTTTGATGCAGGCAACGCGATAGGCTCAGGCCTCGCCGGCAGCATCACCATGTCATCGCTTGCAGACATTGCGTTTCCCGTCTGCTCGCGCTTCGCCTTGCAAGCCTCCCAGCATGGCATAGCCTGTGCCGGCGCCAACCCATCTCGTCTAGGATATGGCCTGCCGATGTCCGATCGCCATCCGACCGTCCTTCCGGCCGCCCTTCCGGCCGTCGCGCTGGATCAATTGTTCCGCACGGCGCGCACCTACAATGCCTGGTCGGCCGACCAGATCGCGACATCCTTGATCCACGAGATTTACGAGTTGGCGAAATGGGGGCCGACCGCCAGCAACGCCAATCCTGGCCGATTTGTCTTTCTGGTCAGCCCTGAGGCCAAGGCGCGGTTGGCGCCGCACATGTCCGGCAAGAACCGATCAAAGACACTGGACGCTCCGATCAATGTCATCATGGCGTATGATCTCGATTTCGCGCGCAACGTGCCGACCCTGTTCCCGCACGATCCGGGCGCTGCGGCCTGGTTCACGGCCCCGGAAGTGGCGCAGGCGACCGCCTTCCGGAACGGCTCGCTTCAGGCAGCCTATCTGATGATGGCCGCCCGTGCGCTCGGTCTCGACTGCGGTCCGATGTCGGGCTTCAAGCCCGCCGCGGTCAACCAAGAATTCTTCAAGGGCACAGCGCTGCGCGCCAACTTCATCTGCAATATTGGCCATGGCGCAAGCGAGACCCTGTTCCCGCGACTGCCGCGCCTGGCCTTCGACGCGGCCTGCCAGATCTTGTGACCCGACCGCTTGCGACACAATCCGATTGCAACAATGGCCTTGGCGATGCTGAGGCCGCGACCCGCCTCGATGCAGCCGGCGCATTTTATCCACGCGTTCGGCCAACGACGCTTGCGCTGACCCGAAGCGGTTGCAACCTTTCCCGGGACGATGGAGGACGGTTGATGACGCCAATCAGGATTGTGGTCGCGATACTTGCCGCCGGAGGACTGCTCGGACTTGGTCCCGTGCAGGCTCAGGCTCAGGCTCAGGCTCAGGCTCAGGCTCAGGGCGAGCCCGCGTTCCGGGCAATGTTCCAGGAAATGGTCGAGACCGACACCAGCGTCGCCACCGGCGATTGCACCGCCCTGGTCGCCAAGATCGTCGCAAGGATGAAAGCCGCTGGCTTTCCTGGCGACCAGCTCCACGTCTTCACGCCGGAAGATGCACCCAAGGCCGGGAACCTCGTCGCCATATTGCCGGGCAAGGACCCCACGGCCAAGGCCGTGCTGATGCTGGGCCATATCGATGTGGTCAACGCGCGCCGCGAGGACTGGGTGCGCGACCCTTTCGTGATGATCGAACAAGGCGGAGAGTTCTACGGCCGCGGCGTTTCCGACATGAAGGCGCAGGACGCCATCTGGGCCGACACCATGGTCCGCTACCAAACCGAAGGCTTCAGACCGACGCGGACGATCAAGATGGCGCTGACCTGCGGGGAGGAAGGCGGGTTCGCGAACGGCGCCGGCTGGCTGGCGCAGAACCAGCGCGACCTTATCGATGCCGGCATCGCCCTGACCGAGGGCGGCGGCGGGGATCTCGACGCCCATGGCAAGAAGCTGGCTGTCACGGTCATGGCGGCCGAAAAAACCAGCGGAAATTTCATTCTTGAAGTCACCGGTCCAGGCGGGCACTCGTCCAAACCGCGGCCCGACAATCTCATCATCACGCTCGGTCAGGCGCTGGGCAATCTGAAGTCACTGCATTTCGAGACCGAACTGAACGCATTCAACCGCCCTTATTTTGCAGCGCTGGCGACGCGCGTTGACCCGAAGACGGCTGAGGCGATGCGCAAGGTTCTGAGCGACCCCCAGGACCCGGGCGCGAACGCCATCCTGAACCGGTCGGTCAGCTGGAATGCAATGCTGCGGACCACCTGCATCCCCACCCTCTTGGAGGGCGGACACGCTCCGAACGCCCAGCCCCAGCGCGCGAAGGCGACGATCAACTGCCGCACCCTGCCCGGCGCACCACTGGAGCCCGTCGAGGCCGCGATCATCGCTGCGGTGAACAATCCTGAGGTCAAGGTGACCCGAACGGCCGCCGGCGCGCCGCGTCCACCCTCGCCGCCGCTCACGCCCCGGATGATGGGACCGATCCAGGCGGTCGCCGCCAAGGTCTTCCCCGGCGTGCCGGTCACGCCGATGCAGGAGACATTCGGCACTGATTCAAGCCGACTGATCGCGGTCGGCATTCCGACCTACGGCTTTTCCTCACTCTTCCGCGGCGATGACGCCGGCAACATTCACGGTCTCAATGAACACATCTCCGTCCTCTCGGTCATGGAAGGTCGGGAGTTCATGTACCGCCTGATCAAGGCTTACGCCGAGCAAAAGTAGAAGACGCAAGATCAAGCCTCGACGATGTGCGGGGTGCTTAGCTGCCGATGCTCGAAACGCGGCTCTGGACCCATCAAGCCCGGCTTAGCCAGCCTCTCGCAGATATCTGACGCGATTGTCGACAATCCGCCCATAACCCCGGGTCCGCCACGCCTTGAGTGACCCTGCGGGATCGTCGATTTGCCCCACCTGCGGGTCGATATCCGCTTTTCAGGATCAGAGGGGTTTTGGCCCCTTGTCCTGCCTAATTCAGGCTGGTCATCAGTTGGCAAGCATTCCAGCACAGCTTCGCCCCCGCGGCGGAGGAAACCGCCGCGGGGGAGGCGTGATGAATTACGACCGGCTGGTCGGCGAAAAGGCTCAGGTGCTGGCGCATGCGGCCGTGTCGCAAGCCGGACAGTTTCGGCTTCCTCCGTCGCGACAGAACTATGAAATCCTTCTGGTTTGCCTGCTTCGCACCTCCCCTGATCTGGCGGCGGCGGTCGCAGCGCTTGTCGCCAATGGCCAGACCCCGAGCCAAGGGGAGATGGACGACCTTTATGAGCGCTTCTTCTCGCGCACGCGATTTGCCTCCCATGTGTTGGAAACCGGTTCGCGGATCACGCAGGAAATCGCCGATGCGCTGGACGCACTCAAGAAGGCCGGCGCCACGACCGAGACTTACGGTTCGACGCTCTCATCGGCCGCTCGCTCGCTGGCCGCATCCTCGATCGACGGCGAGAGCCTGAAGCGGCTGATCTCCGGCCTCGCCAGCGCCACGGGCGAAATGTCCAGGGACAACGCCACACTGTCGACCAAGCTGGCCCATTCCAGCGTTGAAATGCAAAAGCTGCGGACCTCGCTGCGAGAAGCGCGCACCGAATCGCTGACCGACGGTCTGACTGGGGTCGCCAACCGCAAACTGTTCGATGAGACCTTGCGGGCGCGCAAGGACGAGGCCGACGCGAACCGCACGAGCCTTGCCCTGATCATTGCCGACATCGACCACTTCAAGGCATTCAACGACACCTGGGGCCATCAGACCGGCGACCAGGTGATCCGCTTCGTCGCAACCTCGCTCACGAAATTCGCGCTGCCGGACCACCTCGTGGCGCGATATGGCGGAGAAGAATTTGCAATCGTGATGCCGCGCACCACACTGCGCCAGGCGAGCGACATTGCAGAGACGATACGCGCAGCCATTGAAAGCAAGCGGCTGTTGCGCCGGTCCACCAACGAGATGATCGGCGCCGTCACCGTCTCCTTCGGCGTCTCGCTCTACGTTCCGGGCGAACCCGTGGCCCAGCTGATCTCACGTGCAGACCAGTGCCTCTACCTCTCCAAGCGCAACGGCCGCAATCGCGTGACGCTGGAAACCGCGCCAGCGCTGGATACGCCCGAGAGCCGGCGCGAACCGGTTGTCTCTGTTCCCGCCTGACCCAGCACACGAGCCCGCACCCGCGACGTAACGGGTGCAGAGCTTCGGGCGGAGAGTTTGGACGCAGGCTTGGGGGTGCAGCCCAAGGGGTGCAGCCTTTGGGAGTGCAGCGTTCCAGGCTGAAGCCGTCTTGGCTTGCCGCTAGTCCGCCTTGATCTGGACGGCGGACATCTTGCCGGAACGCTTGTCCTTCTCAAGTTCATAGCTGACGCGCTGATTTTCCTTGAGACTGGCAAGGCCCGCCTGCTGCACAGCGGAGATATGCACGAACACGTCTCCCCCGCCCGCTTCAGGAGCAATGAAACCATACCCCTTTTGCTCGTTGAACCATTTCACTGTGCCGGTCGCCATGTGCGGGATCCTGTTGCTCGTCGTTGTCGGCGGGCACACTAGTCGCCTCAACAGATGACGCAAGCGCTGCAACGCGCTTTCAAGTCGATCCTTGCCGACATTCACCTGGCCAGAGGTCGCCGATCGCGATCGCCGGGTTAGGAGGGTCTCGGCGATTGCCGGCCGGCTTTAGCCAGATCGCCCGAAATCGGCTGAGTTCTTGCCGATTTCTGGCGGGCATGGGCCCGCGCCGCCGCCACCAGACTTCGGAAAATGCGCCGGGCAAAGCGGCGGTGGATCAGCAGCTCAGGGTGAAATTGCACGCCAATCAGGAAGGCGCCGCGCGAGTGCTCGATCGCCTGTATCAGCCCGTTGGCCTCCCAGGCGACCGCGACAAAGCCGACGCCCAGACGATCGACGGCCTGCGAGTGAATGGAATTGACGTCGAGTTCGCGTTTTTCCGCTGCATCGGCAAGCCAGCTGTCCGGCGCCACCACGATTGGCACGCGATAGAAAATGCGCTTGAAAAACGTCATCGGGTAACGGCGATCGTTGAACCTGCTGAGGTCTCCGAACAGCGTTCCGCCGACCAGGACGTTGAGCATCTGCATGCCACGACAGACCCCGAGGACGGGGATGTCATGGCTGAGCGCTGCGTCCGCCCAGGACGCTTCCATGTCGTCGCGCGGGAGATCGTACCGGTAGCCAGCCTTTGGCTCAGCCTGGTAGCGCTCGGGAAAAACGTCGGCGCCGCCGCCGAACACCAGGCCATCGATGGAGTGAGGATCGCGCGGCGCCCGCGCCGTGATCTTGACCGCCTTGCCGCCCGCCATGGCGATCGCGAACCGGATCGCCTGGTAGGATAGCCAGTCGCCGTCGGCCGGTTTGGTGACGCCGATGACCGGGCGTCGTTCTTTGGCGGCGACCGGCTTGGGCGGATGGGCGCCAATGATGGCTGGCTCCGGCGCCACGAATTTGAGCTCTGGCGGTAATTTGCCGTGTCGAATGAGCGAACTCAACGCGAAAAGCACACCCAATCCGACGCCCGGGTCATCATCCGAATTGAGCTCGGTCGGCAGATTGGCGTGAAGCTTGAGGTGCTCGCGGAGCGTGTTGATGGCGCCCGCGCCGCGCGCCGAGCGGGCGGCCGATTCGCCCAGATTCCTGAGCGCCGCCACCAGATCGCCTTGCGAGACGCTGGTTCGGTAATTGGCCCAGGCCTCGGCGGCTTTCGCCAGATGCGGATCTGATTCAGCAACCTCCTGCGCCGCCGACAAAATCCAAGCCCCAGGGGTGCGCGTGCGAAAGCCCACCTTCACCGCGTCTTCATCGGGGTTGAAGATCGGAAGGCCCGCGGCAAGGCTGTAGGCGATGTACGGAAAATCCACGCCGGAGGCGGTCGAGTGAAACAGGCCGGCCCAGTAGCGCGGATTGACTTCGAGCATCTTGGGCTCGCTCGTCTGCTTGCCATCCCACCGAAAGTCGATCTCTGCGACGCCGTTCCATTTCGTCGCCTTGAGCAAGGCGCGCGTCGCCGCTATGAAGGGTCGGGCATCGACGGTTTCGCGAACCGCTCCAGCCCCCGCCTTGCGCGGGAATTGCGCGATATTGCGATAGGCGACGACGCCAATCGGCTTGCCGCGGACGGCGACAAACGACACGCAGAAATCATCGCCTGGAATGACTTCCTGCAGGAGCACCGCCGCTTTTGGATCGGCTTTCGCAAGATAGGCCTGAACCTCGCCTCGGGTGTGAAGCATTTCGACGCCGCGACCGCCGACCCCGTCCACCGGTTTGCCGATCAGGGGGGCCGTCACATTCGCCGGAGGCGCCTCTCGATATTCTCCTGGCGGAATAATCCGCGTCCTGGGGCCAGGTAGATTGTGTTCGGAAAGAAACCTTGCGAACTGATCCTTGGGATCGACCATCTGGATCGACGCCCAATCCGGCCCGGCGATCCTGATCAACGGCTCGAAGCGATCGCGATGACGCGCGAAGATGCGGACATCGCGGAAGGCCGGCATCAACACATACGGCCGGTCATCGTCCGGCGCGAAGCGGCGCACCGCCGCCTCGAAGTCCACCAACGCCGCCTCCTCATCGGTCGCGAACGAGGCGTGAATGAAGGTGTCCGCGACGTGCCGGGAAAACGAAAGGACGGTGAGGCCGACATCATCGCAGCCAATCACCTCGACGCCCTGTTCGTGCAGGGAGCGAGCGATGACCAGAGACATCAGACTGCGGCCATAGGTGACGATGGCCCGCCCCGCTTTCGGCGAGGCATGGCGGGGAAGGCCGGCCGGGTTGAATGGCGGGGAGGTCATTGACGGGTCCGCCCCTGGGTTTCGTCTCGCATCGCGGCGTCGCATTGCGTCATCGAGCTGATGTCACTCAGGAACCAAGGAAAAAGTGGGCTGCTTAACAATCTAGTTTGGACCGGAGCATGGGGAGGCTGCTTCGAAGACCAGCTCGAAAAGGAGACCGCTGCTTTGAACCGGCTTGCACTTTTTGCGCTCCCCACACTTTCATTTATCGGTCCCGCCGGCTCGGCCCTGCCCGCCAATTCCACACCCGCCATTTCCACACCCGCCATTTCCACAAGCGTGATTCAGTCCGCGTTCGGAAACACGATTGTTTCAATCTTCGCCGACGGGCGGCGGGCACAGGTGTGGCTCAATCCTGATGGCTCTTATACGGCCCGCGCCAGGCGCCATGAACCCTCTGATGGTCACCGGAAGGTGAAAGGCGCGCGTCTTTGCCTCCGACAATCTCATCCAGCGACCCTGCCGATTTCCGACTGCACCCCCATACAAAGAGACCTGTCTTCGAAACACGGGTCAGGTAAAGCCCTCACCGGTGAACCCATCGAGATCAGTCTCAGGCCTGGCCGGGTCGCCGCGCCGGCTTAGGCCAGGCTCAGGCCGGGTCGGGCCAGGCCGGGCTCACAAAAGCCTCGCGAGCGCCGCTATGGGGCCATGCGAAATAACAACCCGATCGCGCCCTTTTGAGATGCGACGCCCTGGATCTGTTAGCCCGGCCTGAGGTCGGGTCGGAAGTGGACAATTGCGCCGAGCACGTCAGCGGTCGACGCCTTCAATCCCAGCAGATTGAGGGCAACGGGCGGGCGTCCCCAGCGCTCCAAGGTTGCGTGACGCACGCTGCGCCAGATCGGCCCGATGGATCGGACCGCATCAGGGTCGGTGACGTTCAACCCAATCCATGTCGCCCTGGCGGCATCGATTTCCTGAACCCAGACCCTGAGCCCGGTGATTTGATCCCAGGGGGCCGCCACGCGCATGCGTCGGTCCCGAACGCCCCAGCTGTCCACGGTGATCGCCGGCCGGCGATCCATCAGCCGCCCCGCCGCCATCGTGAAGCCCCAGGCGAAAGCGGTGGTCGTCGCCTCTGCAGCCAGCCGCTCAGCGAGATTGGCGTCAGGAAGAAACGCCGCGACGCCACAGGCCACAGTGAGCGCCGCCATGATCAGCGCCAGCCCCGCCGCCTTGCCTCTGTGCGTCTGGAAAGTGAACCCATCCATCGGTGCAGTTTATGCGCGCCCAAAGCCCGCTCCAATCCCTCGCCAGGATCCACCCTGAGAGACGTCTCGGCGGGGGGCAGGCTTTGGCCAGGCGGGGTTGACCAGGCGGCGTTGATCGAAGGCGACCGGGCGCCCGAACCGCCCATTCGGCGGCATTTCAACATCCTTCACCCAGCCGGGGAACGAAGTGGCGGATCTGCCGTTCATTCAGCGGACTGGGTAGATTCAATTTAAATCAGCGCCAAAATCCGGCGGTAACGCGCGATGATTGCCTTTGCAGGTAGCGTCCTTGTCATGTCTTGTCTGGGCTGCGCCACGGCGCCGGCCGGAGAGAACGTCAGAGATACCACCAGAGATACCGCTGAAAATACCGCCGAAAGTGCCCGAGCCATCGAGATCAATGCGGGCCCCATCGAGGGGTTTCAGGCATCGGCGCCAAGCCTTGCCGAGCGAAGCTATCCTGAGATCGCCGGACTGGATGTCCGCCTGCCTTTGCGCGTCGGCGATGCCTTCGGTCCTGCAACGCTGGCAAGACCGGAGACGCTTGCGGCCTTCAAGGCCTTCGACCTTTCAACCCCGCGGCCGGTCCGGGCGAGCAACAGCGAAGACTGGTCCGGCGAGGTTGCGTTTGGCGCCTCGGCGCGCCGTACCGGCCTTGGCGTCGACTTTCAGGTCGCTCCACGCGCCCGGATCAGTAGCAGTGCGGCCGGCGACAACATCGCCAATTTTGGCGGCGAAGTGCGGGTGGGCCAGGGTTTCCTTGCGCGCGACCAGCGGCAGACCAATTTGCGGCCGCCAGCATGGTACGTCTTTGTCGGCGCCGACAATCAGGCGCTGATCTGGAACCTGGCGGACAAGCAGAGCCTCAGCGGGGTTGCGCTTCGCGACCAGGTGACGGTTGGCGACATGCAGGCCGGCCTGGCATGGCGGACGAGCTTTGGCGGCCAGACCTCGCTGGGACTGGTGCAACGCAAATTCAAGTTCAATGATCCGACGGGCGATCACGACGTGGCCAGACGCGAAAACTTTGCCGCCTTGAGCTTCACGCTCAAGCGCTAATAAGCTGATCCCGGCCCCGCTCGCCTTGCCAAAGGCCAGGTTCGCTCTAACTCGTGTCAGTCAGGCAGATCCAGGCCCGTGGCCAGATTTCTGGCCGCGCTCGTAGGGACCTTCATGTCGATCATCGCAGGCCAGCGCATCCTGATTGTCGAAGACGATGCGATCATCGCCTTGGTCCTCGAAGAAATGCTCCTTGATCTGGGCGCAGCCATTGTCGGGCCGGCAGCGTCGGTTCCGCGTGGTTTGGAACTCGCAGCGGCGGGCAGCATCGATGCGGCGATTGTCGATCTCAATCTTGCCGGGACGCGAAGCGACCCGGTCATGGCGGCTTTGGCCGCTGCGGGCGTGCCCTTTGTCATCGCCAGCGGCTATGGCGAGAGCGCGGCCAATCATCCAGGCGCCTCCGCCTTGGTCATGAAGCCCTATGACCCTGGACAGATCGCGCGTGCGCTCAGCGTCGCACTGGAACGCAAAAGCCTTGAGCGCGCCAGCTCGTCTCGATTGGCGCAGCACGCGACTGGCGCAGAATAAACGCGGCCCGCGACAGCCTCCGCCGACCCGCTCTTCAAGTACCCGCTCTTCAAGTACAGGTGATCACGAGGTGGCGACCGTGATGCGGCTCCAACCAGCCCAACTCCGGTTGGCTGTTGGCCCGGGTCTGCAGCAAGTCCCGCCGACAAAGAGCGTGGCGCGTTAGCTGCCGGACTTTCTGAGACGGCTCTCAGGACGTCCATCCGCTCAACCCCTAGTCAAACTCCCGGGGCGCCATTCGCGGATTCAAGCCCTGGGCTCGGTCCTGGCTCACTTGCAGGGGCGGACGAGGAGCGGCGGCGTGAAGATCGGTTGGTTGATCATCTCGGTCGGCGTCATCGGCGCAACCGCTCGCCCGGCCCTTGCCCAGGCGGGACCCGCGGATCTGCCGGGCAAAGGCGCAACTCAGGTCGTGATCATCACCTCCACCCCGCTCGCCGGCGCGGACGTCGACAAGACAACCATTCCGGCGCCGGTCCAGACTGCAACCGCTGCCGACATCGAGAACAGCCACGCCCTCGACCTCAGCGCATTCCTGAACCGGGAGTTCGGCAGCGTTTATATCAACGACGTCCAGAACAATCCGCTGCAGCCTGACGTCAACTTTCGCGGCTTTACGGCCTCCCCCCTGCTCGGCGCGCCGCAGGGGCTATCGGTCTATATGGACGGGGTCAGGCTCAACCAGCCGTTCGGCGACATCGTCAGTTGGGATCTCATTCCTCGCGAAGCGATTTCCTCGATTGCGCTGATGCCGGGCTCCAACCCGCTGTTCGGCCTCAACACCCTGGGCGGCGCCTTGTCGATCCGCACCAAGAGCGGCGTGACCGAACCTGGATCGGCGATCGAACTTGGCTACGGATCGAACCATCGCTGGCAGGCGCAGGCCACGACCGGCGGCCATAACGAGAGCGGCCTCAACTGGTTCGTGACCGGCAACAAATTCAAGGACGACGGCTGGCGCGACGCCTCACCCTCTGACGCCGCACAGCTCTTCGGCAAGCTGGGCTGGAGCAATGCGGCGACCGAGATTGCCCTCAGCGGCGCGTTTGCGGACACCGACCTGGCCGGCAATGGCCTGCAGGAACAGCGCTTCCTCGCCCGCGACTATGCCAGCGTTTATACGAGGCCAGATGACACCAAGAGCCGCGCTGCGCTCGTCAACCTGACCGCGCTTCACCACATCAGCGATGACGTTCAGCTGAGCGGCAACGTCTATTACCGGAAGATCACGACGCGCTCGCTCAATGGCGACATCAACGACGACAGCCTGACCAAGGCGCTCTATCAGCCCAACCTGGCCGAGCGCTCGGCGCTGGCGGGAGCTGGCTATACCGGTTTTCCGACGGCTGGGGAAAATGCCGCCAACACGCCCTTCCCTTCCTGGCGGTGCATCGCCAACATTCTTCTCGACGCGGCGCCCAACGCGCTGTGCAACGCGCTCCTCAACCGGACACGCACCAGCCAGAACGAGGCCGGCGCTTCAGGCCAGGCGACGTTCTCGCATGCCCTGGGCGATCGCCGCAACCAGTTGACGCTCGGCGCCGCTTTGACCTCCAGCCGCACCCATTTCAATCAGTCCTCGCAGTTCGGCTATCTGACCCCCGAGCGCGGCGTGATCACGGTGGACGGCCCCGGCGCATTTGCCGACGGCACGCAGGCATCCGAAGACGCATTTGACGCGGACGTTGATCTGACGGGATGGACGCGGGTCGATAGTCTCTTCGCGACCGACACGCTGCAAGTGACGCCGACGCTCAGTCTCGTGCTGTCGGGACGGTATGACAAAACCAAGGTCGAGAACCGCGACGCGATCACGCCGTCTGGCTCAGGCTCACTGACCGGCGATCATCATTTCAGCCGTTTCAATCCCGCTCTCGGCGTGACCTATACCCCCACGCCAGAGCTCACAGCCTATGTCGGCTATAACGAGGGAAGCCGTGCGCCGTCGGCGATCGAGCTTGGCTGTTCGGATCCGGCCAATCCCTGCCGCTTGCCAAACGCGCTCGCCGGCGATCCGCCGCTCGCTCAGGTGGTCACGAAAACCCTCGAGGCCGGCCTACGCGGCGAGGCCTTCGGCGTGCTCAGTTGGAACGCCGGCGTCTTCCGGGCGGTGAACCATGACGATATCATGTTTGTCGCCGACAGCGTGTCGAGCTTCGGTTACTTCAAGAACTTCGGCGCGACGCGACGCCAGGGCGCTGAGCTTGGCCTTTCAGCCGAGCTCGGGCCGGTCACCCTGGGCGCCAGCTACACCTACCTCGATGCAACCTATCGCAGCGAAGAGCTCGTGACCGGAGGCGGCAACAGCACCAACGATGTCGGGCCGGGGTTTGCGGGCGTGATCACCGTCCGCGCCGGCGACCGCATCCCCCTGACGCCTCAGCAGATCTTCAAGGCCAATGCGAGGTGGGCGGCGACGAGCCAGGTCGTCCTCGACGCCGACATGATCGCCATCGATGGATCCTACGCGCGGGGCAACGAGAACAACCAGCACCAGCCGGATGGTCTTTTCTATCTCGGGCCGGGCAAGACCGGCGGCTATGCCGTGCTCAACCTCGGCGCGGAGTATCGGCCGGTTTCAACCGTCAAACTGTTCGCGCAGGTCAACAACCTGTTCGACACGCATTACCAGACCGCAGCGCAGCTTGGCAGCACCGGATTCACCGCGTCAGGCGCATTCATCGCCCGCCCGTTTGCGGGCCCCGTGGTCGATGGCGAACGCCCGACGCTTGGCGCCACCTTCTATGCGCCGGGCGCGCCGCGGCTGTTCTGGGCCGGCGTCAGATACAGCTTCTGATCGATCGGGCGAGACCCAGGCGCCGCGCTCAGCGTGCGACTTCAGGCTGAGTGAGCTGGAAGCCGACGCTGCGCACGGTTTCGATGGCGGGCGCACCGGGATGGTTGGCGAGGTGTCGACGCAGATAGCCGACATAAACGTCGACCGTGTTCTCCGCGACATCGCTGCCCGGGCCCCATGCCTGATCGAGGATCGTCTCGCGACTGACCGGCGTCTGCGGACGCCTCGCCAGGCAGGCCAGGACATCGAACTCGCGTCGCGTCAGCGAAACCGGCGCGGCGCCGACGAACGCTGCTCGCGCATCCAGGTCCAATCGCAGCATCCCGGTCGTCAGAACCTCATTGGCAGGACGGCGCCGTCGGTGCGTGAGCGCCGTCAGCCGGGCGAGCAATTCCTCGAAGGCGAACGGCTTGGTGAGATAGTCATCCGCCCCGCAGCGAAACCCGTCGAGCTTGTCATCGAGGCTGTCGCGCGCCGTAAGCATGAGGATCGGCGTTTCGACGCCGTCCCGCCTGATCCCCGAACACAACTCTGTCCCGTCGATGTCGGGCAGCCCAAGATCGAGGATCGCCACGGCGAAGGCGTTGGTCTTGAGGCTTTCGCGTGCTTCACGGCCCGCACGCAGCCAGTGAACCTCAAAGCCTTCCGCCGTAAGGCCGCGGCTGACAAACCGTCCAATGCCAGGATCGTCCTCGACCAGCAGAATGTTCATGACGCGACCGGCAGTTCGATCCTCACCGTCAGGCCCGTCTCCGGCGCGCTTGTCGCCGCAATGCTCCCGCCATGCTGTTCGACCACCCAGCGGGCGACCGAAAGGCCGAGCCCCGAGCCCCCGCGGGCGCGCCCAGCCGCGGTTTGGTAATAGCTTTCAAAAAGATAGGGCAGATCAGCCTCGGTGACGCCCGGGCCGCCATCGCTGACGGCGATGTGGGCGGTTGCTCCTTCAATCGCGAAGGACAATTTGATCGCGCCCTTTCCGCCCGAGAACTTGGCGGCGTTATCGACCAGGGCGAGCAGTCCCTGCTGCAACCAGCTTGCGTCTCCGAGGATCATCATTCCCGTGCGGTCGACGATATCCGTCTCGATCCAGGCGCCGCTCGATCGGACATAGGGTTCGGCGAGGAGGGTCGTCTTGCGCACCACCTCGCCCAGATCAACCGGCGCCTTCAGCAAGGCGATCCGCCCGTCTTCGGCGCGCGCCAGGGCGAGCATGTCCTCAAGACGACGTTGCAGGAAGGAGCCATTGGCGGCGACATGCTCGAGCGCCTCGCGCAATCTGCCGGTGGACGCGTTCGCATCCCGGAGCGCGATCTCCGCTTCGCCACGCATCACCGTCGCCGGGGTCCGCAGCTCGTGGCCGATCTGCGAATAGAACAGTCGGCGCGTGCGATCGATCTCGGCAAGCTTCTGGCGACCGGACTCAATCTCGCGCGTGCGTTCGCTGACCTGCGCCTCGAGGCCGCGGTTGGCTTCCGTCAACGCTTCGCGCTGCGCGGCGATCTCGTCGTCCATCTGATTGAAGGCGCGGGCGAGCTGCTGGAATTCGGCATAACCCTCGAGGCTGACGGGAGAGACGCGTTGACCCATCCCGGCCCGTCGGGCTGCCTGCTCGAGGACGCGCAGGGGCCGAACCATGCTGGCGAGCATGATCCAGGCGCCAATCGCAGCCGCCATGGCGACGAGGATCGGAATGGCGACACCGAGGAAGGTCATGGTTTGGCGGAGATGACGCATGGCGTCGATCGCCGCCCGCGTCTCATGGCGCTCATTGGCGACGATCTGTTCGGCCAGGGCGTCGAAACGGCGACGCGCGACATCGCCACGGCGCCTGTCTGGCACGCCGTCCTGCATACCGTCTTGGAGCCCGTCTTCGACGCCGCCTGGCGCACCGTGTGACGCGCCGCTGGCCGCGCGCGCCGGCAGATTCTGGTTGAGCGTAACGAAGAGATCGCCGAGGCGGCCGGCGTTTTGCGCTTCATCCGACTGGGCGGCGGATCGGCCTCCGGCCTGCCTGGCCTCGGCATCAACCGACTGCCGATAGGCGCCAAGCTCAAGGGTAATCTCCGATACGGCGCCTTCCGGCTCGGGCTCGCCCGCCGCCCGGTCGGCGCGGAGCCGATTGATGTCAGCTTCGATGCGCGTAACCATGGCGAGCTGGTCCTGCGACCGGCTCAGGCGATCAAGCAAACCGTCTGCCTGGCCAAGGCTCAGCGCCAGAGTGAGCGCCATGACGAGGAGCGCGCCGACCCCCAGGACGCCGGCGCCGGCCAACGCCTGCCAGAACGGGCCCCGGAGAAGCCGCGAGGGGAGTTGAAGCCGCATGCGTTAGATGAGGTATCGCATTTGAAACCAGCTCGCCATTCCCCCTCAGATCCAACCCCCTCAGATCCAAAGCGATCGCGGACCGCTCAAAGATGGCCCACGAGCGAGGCCAGCGGGTTCGCTCGCCAAGCGAAGCAGCCGCACCGATCCGGCCCGACAGTCCCTGGTCTCGCTCCGCCCTATTCTCCCCCCGCGCCCTTTGGCGACCCGATCTCGGCATGCAGCAGGCGAAGCTCGCGGTCAGGGTCCTCGACGGCGCTGGTGCGGGCATTGAACAGAAGCGACGTGCGCGCCTTCTGGTCGTAGGTCGCCCAGCTCGGAATCGACGGGTTGTTCGGGTTTCCCGTCTTGGCGAAGGCCAGCCAGGTGTCGGTCATCTCGTCGGTGAGATGGAGCAGCTCGGGCGTCGACTGCGTGGCGATTGACGTGAGGTTGTTGTGAAAGACCAGGCTCACATCCAGCCCGTGCACCGCCCCAAACTTTCCGCCATAGGCGGGTGAGGGATAATCGAAGCGATAGACCCAGGTGCTGGCGGCGCCATTGGCGATGCGCGTATCGGCCTGCAGCAGGGCGCGGGCGCGGCGATCGATCTGGGTCTCGATATTGGCCTGCAGGATGTAAGGCGACGCCGTCGGATAAGCACGGCGGTAGGCGCCAAGCACGCGCGCAGCATTGGAGCCCCAGCGCTTGTCGGCATAGGCCTTGAGACCGGTCTCATCCATGTTGAAGTTGGTCATGGTGAGCGCCGATTCGCCCAGCATCGTGCCGATGATCACCGGCACATCCTTCGACGGGCTTGGACCGCCAACCTCGAACACGCGTTCAGGAAACACCTCGCCATCCAGCATCGGCATGAAGCCGAGCGCGCCGCGCTTGGCCATCACCATCTGCTGGGCTTCCAGGAGTGTGACCCACGGCACGTCTTGCAGGCTTGGCGTCCGGGCGGGGGCGATATCGAGCAGCGTCATCAGATCGCGCGCATTGCGGTTGGCGTCCTCGCGACTGACCAGAACGCTGATCGATCCGCTCTGCACGGCGGCGCGCTGGAAGAGGCCCCTGGCGGATGGCATGGCCAGCATCGCGCTGACCTTCCGGCCGCCGCCGGACTGGCCGAAAATCATCACCCGGTTCGGATCTCCCCCGAAATTGGCGATGTTGTCCTTCACCCATTGCAGCGACGCGTTGAGATCGAGCATGCCCACTGCGCTCGAATGCGCGAACTGTTTGCCGCCAATGTCGGCGAGGTTGAGAAAGCCAAACGCAGCGAGGCGATGGTTCATGGTCACGACGACGGCGTCGCCATAACGCGCCAGCGGGTCGCCGTGGAAACCCGGAGCGCCACTTGATCCGGTCGAGAAACCACCGCCATGGAACGACACGAAGACCGGCTTCCTGCCCTCCCCGCGCTTGGCCGGCGTCCAGACGTTGAGCATCAGGCAGTCTTCGCTCATGCCGCCATTCTGCTGGTCCCATGAAATGATCTGGGTGTACTGGCCGGCGGCGTTGGCCGGCTGCTGGGGCGCGGTCGGCCCAAGGCCGAACG
>JANMWT010000574.1:0-15067 GCA_031394145.1 Alphaproteobacteria bacterium
GGCAAGACGGACCAGGCCCTCGGCCCGCTCGACATAACGACCCATCCAGTAGAGGTTGTCGGCAGCCCTGATGGGAAGAACTGCGAGCTGGGCGCGCACAAAAGGCGAGGTCGGTGACGGCAGCAAGGTTTCGGCGGTCGCTGGCGCATCACTGACCACCCACATGTCGGCGACCGAACCGCCGCGCTGCATGGCGATCGCGGTCGCGTTTTCGGCGCGGCCGATGCGGGCATAGCCGCCCGGCATCACGCTCCAGCCAGTTGGCGTGCGCGCCAGGAAGATACGCAGGCTCATGGGTCTTGGCGCCAGGCGCCCATCGATGTGAGCTGGCGCGGTCGACAGCGTCACGGTCTCCTGACCGACCAGCATCGGGCCGTCGCGGTCGAGCAGGAGGTCGAGTGCGCCGCCCGGCTCTTGCTGTAGCTTCGCTCCCGGCATGGTGCCGGTTGTGTCGAACGGCATCCGCGTTGAGAGAGCCGAACTCAGGATCATGCGGTCAGCGTTGGCTCGGACGTGCTCGCGCTCAGCCGATTGTCCGCACCACCAGGTGGCAATGTTCGGCAGTCTGAGCGGCGCGCCGCGCAGCGCCTGGCAGATGCGTGGCAGGAAGGCGAGCAGCGCTCGCGTTTCCAGCACGCCCGAACCGAGGGCGTTGACCATGTCAAGCTTGCCCTGGCGGATCGATTCAACCAGCCCTGGCGTGCCAAGACGCGAGGCTTCGTCAAGTTCGAGCGGATCGGAATAGGCCGCATCGATGCGCCGCCACAGCACGCTCACTGGTTTGAGGCCGGTGATGGTGCGCACCATCACTTCGCCCTTCTCGACCGTCAGGTCCTCGCCTTCAAGCAGCATGAAGCCGAGATAGCGGGCGATGTAGGCGTGTTCGAAATAGGTGTCGTTGAGACGTCCGGGCGTCAGGATGCCAACCGGGCTGGCGGCATCGGTGCGCAGGCCCTCCAGGGCATCGCGAAACGCGCGGAAGAAGCCGGCGAGCCGATGGATGTGGGCGTCAGCATAGAAGTCCGAGAAGACGCGCGCGGTGGCGACCCGGTTCTCCAGCGCAAAGCCCGCGCCGGAGGGTGCCTGCACCCGGTCGCCGATCACCCACCATTGGCCATCCGGGCCGCGGCCAATTTCGAAGGCCAGGAAATCGAGGAAATGTCCCGACCGCGGCTTTACGCCGACCAGCGGCCGCAGCCATTCGGGGCTCATGGCGATCAGTGACGCCGGCAGATGCCCCTCGGCGACAAGCCGGTTGTCGCCGTAAAGATCCGCAACCACGTCTTCCAGGAGCTCGGCGCGCTGGGTCAGACCTTCGCAGATGGTCTTCCACTCGCTCTCATGGATCAGCACCGGCACATGGCTGAGTGGCCAGGCGCGATCGGTCGAATCGCTCTGCCCGTACTGGCGGAAGAAGACGCCGGCGTCGCGAAGATACTGATCGCCTCGCGCAAAGCGCCGGGCGACTTCCTCGGAGGTCATCTGCGCAAGATAATCGATGAACGGCCGCCAGACCGAGCGGACCTTGCCGGTGCTGTCCAGCAGCTCGTCAGCGACGCCCGGCAGCGGCCGGTAGTCGGCGAGCAAGCGGGCGGCCGGATCGGCGCGGTTGGAGATTGGCGCGGGCAAGCTGTCCCGTTTCCTGCATGGCGTCTCGTCAGACTAGGGCAAAGCCGGCGTGGCTGTCGTGAGGCAATTTGGACACGGGGGGGGGGGGCGCGAGAAGACGACGGCGAATGCGGTGAGGGTGATCCTCGGGTTGGCCGCCCCTCGGCGGTTCGGCCGTTCGACCCTTGCGAGGGCGGGCGGGCTATTTTCGCCAGCGGACGAGCAGCGCGCCGGATACCGAATTTTTTGCTGAAGACTTTGCGTGTCGGTGACGACAGCTGCGTCGACCGCAGCCCGCAGCTTGGCCAGCCGAATCGGCCCCTCGCCGGCCTCTCCCCAAGCTTACACCCCCAGGCTTACACCCCCAGGCTTACCCCCCAAGGCTTACCCCCCAAGGCTTACCCCCCCCCCGGGCTTATCCCCCGGGCTTACCCGCAGGCTCAGTTCCAGAGCTCAGCTCCGGCCACACGACTGCGGCGGCGCATGTCGCCGTCATCAGCGTCATTGCACGAGGCCGTCATCATGATTGGGGGCGCTGCCTCAAGGGTTGTGACGGGTCTCCTGTCTAGACGCCTGGCGGTCGCCTCAGATCCAGGGTCATCGGAAATTCCCGGTGCGGCGTCTCAGGCGCGGGCTGCCGGGCGCCGGGGGAATGTCCGAACGGCTCGAACCTGGCGAGGCGGCGCGCTTCGGCTTCGTTGCCGTTGACCGGGAAGGTTTCGTAACTGCGGCCGCCGGGATGGGCGACATGGTAGACGCAACCGCCGAGCGCCCGGCCGGTCCAGACATCAAAGATGTCGAAGGTCAGGGGCGCGTGCACCGGAATGACCGGATGAAGCGACATCGCCGGCTTCCATGCCTTAAACCGCACCCCCGCTACCGAAACGCCGCCCGTCTCTGTCGGTCGTAGCGGGACGCGGCGCTGGTTGCAGGCGAGAATGTAGCGGTCGGGATCGGCGGTGGTCAGCTTGACCTGCATTCGTTCGGCGGATGAATCGGCGAAGCGCACCGTGCCGCCGATGGCGCCGGTCTCGCCCAGCACATGCCACGGTTCGAGCGCCTGCCTGAGTTCAAGATGGACGCCCTCGTACTCAACCTCGCCGCAGAACGGGAAGCGGAATTCGGTCTGCGCCTCATACCATTCAGCGCGGAGATCGAAGCCATGACGCCGGAGATCGCCGAGCACATCGAGAAAATCCGCCCAGACATAGTGGGGCAGCATGAAACGGTCGTGCAGCACGGTTCCCCATCGGACGAGGTCGCCGCCGAGGGGTGATGTCCATAGCCGCGCGATGATGGCGCGCACCAGCAATTGCTGCGCCAGGCTCATGCGCGGATCAGGCGGCATCTCGAAGCCGCGGAATTCGACGAGACCGAGCCGACCAGTGGGGCCGTCGGGTGAGTAGAGCTTGTCAATGCAGATTTCTGAGCGGTGGGTGTTGCCTGAACTGTCGATCAGCAAATTGCGCAGCAGCCGGTCGACCAGCCAGGGCGGCGGCTTGTCGCCGCTGCCCGGCGCAGGCATCTGCGCGAGCGCGATCTCGAGTTCGTAAAGGCTGTCATGGCGCGCCTCATCGATGCGCGGCGCCTGGCTGGTTGGGCCGATGAACAAGCCGGAAAAGAGATAAGACATCGCCGGATGCCGCTGCCAGTGCAGGATCAGGCTCTTGAGCAAGTCAGGCCGGCGCAGGAAGGGCGAGTCCATCGGCGTCGCGCCGCCGACGACGACGTGGTTGCCGCCCCCCGTGCCGGTGTGACGTCCGTCGATCATGAACTTGTCGGCGCCCAGCCTGCACTGGCGCGCTTCTTCATAGACGGTTTCGGTGGTGGCGACGCATTCAGCCCAGGTCGAGGCTGGATGGATGTTGACCTCGATCACGCCCGGATCGGGTGCGACGCGGATCACGTTCATCCGTGCATCGTGCGGGGGCGAGTAGCCCTCGATGTGCACCGGCAGTTTCATCTTTGTGGCGGCGGCTTCGGCCGCAGCCACCAGTTCGAGATAGTCCTCGATCTTTTCGACCGGCGGCATGAATATGCAGAGCCGCCCGTCGCGCGCCTCGACCGTCATCGCCGTACGAACCGTGCCTGCGACATCCCCGCCGGCGGACTGTTCCATGCGTTGCTGCTGGCCGCCTTCGGATGCGGTGAAACTGGCGGTCGCTTGCGGCCGTCTGAGATCGGCGCCGGAATCCGGGAGGGGGCCGCGATCTTCGTTCGGGTCGGCGGGGTTGATGTAGGGGTAATTGCCTTCAGCAATGTGCGGCAGCGATTCCAGCGGCAGGCGATAGCCGACGGCGCTGTCGCCAGGGGCAAGAAACATATGGCCGCGCCGAAGTTTCCAGCGCTCGGACTTCCAGCGCGCGCCGGTCGACGCCGCCTTCGCCTGCCAGCGCTGGATCGGAAGCACGAAGCCAGAGGGCTCCGTGAGACCTCGTCCGAACACCTTGGCGATGCGGTTGCGCTCCTCCGGGTCCTTCAGCTTGGAATTTTCCGGCGTCACGTTCTCGGGAAGATTGCCTTCCTTGAGGATCCAGCTTGCCGGATCCTCATAGGCGGGGATGACCATATCGGGCGCGACACCGAGTTCGGCCGCCATCGCCTGCAACAGGCCTTCGGCTTTTTTCTGGTCGACGCCCTTGGTTTTGGTCTTGCCTTCGCCGGCGACAAGCTCGGGAGTTTTCCAGATCGGCTTCCCGTCGCGCCGCCAGTAGAGTGAAAAGGTCCAGCGCGGCAGCGTCTCGCCGGGATACCATTTCCCCTGCCCATAATGGAGGAAGCCGCCAGGCGCGAACTTGTCGCGCAGGCGGCGGATCAACTGGTCGGAAAGGGTCCGCTTGGTCGGACCATCGGCGCCGGTATTCCATTCCGCTGCTTCGAAGTCATCGATCGAGACGAAGGTCGGCTCCCCGCCCATGGTCAGGCGGACATCGCCTGCCTCCAGCACGGCATCGACCTTCTGCCCGAGCCGATCGAGCGCCGACCAGCTGTCTTCCGAGAACGGCTTGGTGATGCGCGGGTGTTCGGCAACCCGCGTGACCTTCATGTCGAAGTTGAACTCGACCTGCGGGTTGCCCGACAACCCGCCCGAGATCGGCGCGGCGTTACGATAGTGCGGGGTCGCCGCCAGCGGGATGTGGCTCTCGCCCGTGAGCAGGCCGGAAGTGGGATCGAGGCCAATCCAGCCGGCGCCCGGCAGATAGGCTTCACACCATGCGTGCAGATCGGTGAAGTCATGATCCGTGCCCGGCGGTCCGTCGATCGCGACCAGGTCAGGCTTGAGCTGAATGAGGTAGCCCGAGACGAAGCGCGCCGCAAAGCCAAGGTGACGAAGCGCCTGCACCAGCAGCCAGCTCGAATCACGACACGAACCTGAGCCGCGCTCGAATGTCTCCTCCGGCGTCTGGACGCCGGGTTCCATGCGGATGAGGTATTTCACCTTTTGGGAGACGCGGGCGTTGAGGTTGACGATGAAGTCGACCGTGCGCAGCCTGTCCTTCGGCGTCTCGGCGAGGAATTTCTTGAGCCCGGGCCCGATCGGCTCGGTCTGGCGGTAGATGGCCAGATCAGGGGCGATATCTTCTGGATATTCGAAGGGCCAGGTTTCGGCTGAGTCCTCAACGAAGAAGTCGAACGGGTTGTAGACTGTCATGTCTGCAACCAGCTCGACCTCGATTTTCAGCTCGCGCACCATCTCGGGAAAGACGAAGCGGGCCATGTAGTTGCCATAGGGGTCCTGCTGGTAGTTCACGAAATGACTGGCGGGAGAGACCTTCAAGGAATGCGAGATGACGCGGGTGCGCGAATGCGGGGCCGGACGCAGGCGAATGACCTGCGCCCCCAGGCTCACCGGCCGGTCGTATTGGTAGTGGGTCAGGTGGTAGATCGAGGCTTTGATCGACATGGATCGAATAATCCGAAATCTTGGACGCCAAACCTTTTCACGATTGGCCGAACCGGACCATGGCTTGGGCCGGCTGCGGACGCCAGACTGGCCGGGTTGCGAGAATTTGGCGTCGGAGCGCGTTGATCTTGTGCGCCGCGACCTGGCAGGCGACCAAAGCTTCGGCGCCGCGCTATATAATGCTTGAAAAGTGGAGATCCCCCATGGTCATGAAATCCATCAATCCGACGACCGGCGAGACGTGCGGGGAGTTTGAGACCCTTTCGCCCGCCGCCCTGGACAAGGCGCTGGCGAAATCGATTTCGACCTTTCGCGACTTCAGCCCTCGTGAACGCCTCGCCGAACGCACCGGTTGGCTGAAGAAAGCCGCCGATATCCTCGAGCGGGACAAGCTCAAATGGGCAAGGATGATGACGCTGGAGATGGGCAAGCCCATCGCCCAGGCCGAAGCCGAGGTGGAAAAGTGCGTCGGCGGCTGCCGTCACTATGCCGAGCATGCGGCAGCCTACCTTGCTGACAGCCACACCAAGACAGGGCGCGCGGGTGCCTATGTGCGGTGGCTGCCGATCGGCCCGGTGCTGGCGGTGATGCCGTGGAACTTCCCTTTCTGGCAGGTCTTCCGCTTCGCCGCCCCGGCGCTGGCGGCAGGAAATGTCGGCCTGCTCAAGCACGCCTCGAACGTTCCCCAGTGCGCGCTGGCGATCGAGGACATCTTCCGCGAGGCTGGCTTTCCCGGAGGCGCCTTCCAGACCCTGCTGATCCCCGCTGCGATGGTCGAAGGCGTCATCGCTGACACCCGCGTACGGGCGGTGACCCTGACCGGCAGCGAAGGCGCAGGCTCACAGGTCGCCGCCGCGGCCGGCAAGCATCTCAAGAAGACGGTGCTAGAGCTGGGTGGTTCGGACCCGTTCATCGTCATGCCGTCGGCTGATCTCGACAAGGCTGCAGCGACTGCGGTCAAGGCGCGCATCCAGAACACCGGGCAATCGTGCATCGCCGCAAAGCGCTTCATCATCCATTCCGATGTCTACGAGGCCTTCCTCGAACGCTTCCTCGCAGCGATGACGGCGATCAAGGTCGGCGATCCGATGGATCGCAGCAATGCAATCGGGCCGCTCGCAACCACAGCCATCCGTGACGAGCTGGCCAAACAGGTCGAAGACACGCTTGCTGCCGGCGCCCGCTGCCTGCTTGGCGGTAAGGCGCCGACCGGCAAAGGCGCATTTTATCCCGCGACCGTGCTCACCGACATTCCCGAGACGAGCCCAGCTTACGTCGACGAGCTTTTCGGGCCCGTCGCTTCGGTCTTCCGTGCGTCCGACATCGACGCGGCGATCACGATCGCCAACGCCACGCGCTTCGGGCTCGGCTCCAATGTGTGGACCAACGATGCAAAGGAAACGGCGCGCTTCGTCGATGAGATCGAGGCAGGCTTCACCGCGGTCAACGGCATGACCGCGTCGGATTCACGTCTGCCGTTTGGCGGCGTGAAGTCGTCCGGTTACGGGCGGGAGCTGTCTGATCTGGGCATGCACGAATTCCTGAACGCCAAGACCGTCGCGATCGGCTAGGCGGCGGGCGCTGGCGGCGTCCAGCGGAAGAAGAGTTGCAGCGGGCTGACGCCGGCGGCCTTCGCATCGGCCGATAGCGACTGCAGTTCGGCGCTTGGCGACAGACCTTGCGCTGCGCCCTCGGAGAGAAAATGCCCGAGCAGGGATCCGCCTCCGGCGGGCGGAGTGTGGAAGTGCATTCGATAGTAGGCAGGATCAAAACCGGGGATCGGTCGCCGTCCCTCATTCTCGCCAATTTGCAGGTAGTGGCGCAGCGCGTTGGTGTAGGGTTGAATTGAACCCTGCGTTCGGTAGTAGCCGGCGTCGAAGATGCGAGGCTTCAGACCGGCAGGCTCGAAGCGATCACGCAGGTCGCGCTGCAATCGGGTCAGGCGGAAGGTTTCCGGGTAGGTCTTGACCCAGCCGTCGGTGCGCTGAACCAGCGTACGCGGCGCTGGAGGTTCGGGAGGCTGAACCCATGCCGAGGCGTTACGGTCGATCCAGCCTTCGGCGGGCGCCACAGGACGAGACGGCGCAGCCGCAGCCTGCAGCGGCGGGCGAGCAAACTTATCTGGCTGCACCCGCATGTCCGGCTGTCGCGGCTCGGGGGGCGGCGCTGGTCTTGCCTTCGCCGATGCGCTGGCCTCGAGAACATGCAGAATATGCTCGAGCCGCCGCCGCTGGCTGGCGAGCCGTCCCGCCGCCGCCGTTTTCCCTGCGAGCTCTTCGGCCGGCGCCGCGCTTCCAAGCGAGGCTTCGATGCGGGCAATCATTGCATCGACCTCGTCGGCGTCAGCATCGAGCCCGGCTTTTTCGGCCGCAGCATGTTCGGCGCGGGTCAGTCGCTCGGCAAATTCGGCGCTCAGGTTTTCCATCGCCTCGCGATGCGAGCTTTCGTTCGCCTGAAGACGCGCTTCGAGCGATCGGTCGGGCGAAGTCGTGCGCTGTCCAGCGGCTTCCAGGGAGTTGGCAAGCTCGCGCGAGACATCGGCAGCCCGGCCGTGAAGCGCCTTTGCGGCTTTCACCAGATCAGCTTCGCCGACGCCGTCTTCCGTCACGTATTCGGGCGATAGGGGATAGGACAGCGTCGCGGCGCGGAACGCCGCCGGGTCGGTCCGGTATAGATCGATCGCCTGCTGGGACAGGGCAAGGTGCGCGTCGATGCCGTCGAGCCGCCGCCGCGCGTCCATTTCGCGCAAGGCATTGGCGACCACCTGACTGCTGGCGGCCGATAACTTCTCCTGCAGCGCGGTGAGCGCCGTCTCGGTGTTCTTGGCAATATCGTCGCGTTCGGTCTGCAGATTGAGCACGCGTGAATTGGCGGCGTTGAGATGCTGGGTCAGTCGCTCAGTCTCAACCGCCCTGGCTGTGCGCAGCTGCGTCAGCTCGTCGACACGCGTGCGCGTCTGCGCAAGTTGGCGCGCAAGATCATCGCGCTCAAGACCGAGCGCCGCCTCGGCGCTGCGCACCGTCTCGAGATCGGCGCGCGCACGGTTCGCTTCGGCGGTCAGCGCTTCGAGCTCGGCGCGCGCCTGGCTCATCGAACCCATCAGCGAACGCAGCTGGCCCTCGAGATTGGCGCGCTGGCTTGTGAGCGAACCGATGCGGGTTCGGTTATCCGCGATCACGGCGTCGCGCGCTTCCAGTTCGGTGCGGACTTCGGAGATAGCTGCATCGGTCGATGCGGCGCGCTGGTGCGCTTCATCGAGACGTTCTCCGAGCTCGGAAAGGTCGCGCTGGAAGCGGTCGCGATGATCGAACAGCGCCGCTTCGGCCGCACGCAGTCTTGCGGCGTAGTCGATTTCAGCCTCTTGCAACCGCTCGCGCTCGCGCATGACGACAGCGTCGGCTTCTTCCAGTGCAGCGTGCAGCGTCCGGCCAAGCTCGGTCTGTTCACGCAGCTCAGCGCGCAGTTGGGCCATCGCCGCTGCGTTCGCCTCGATTGCTCTTTCGTGGGACTGACGCGCGACATCGGCTGCGAATTTCGCCGCGTTGAGCCGCTCGGCGAGATCGCTACCCTTGCGCTCCGCCTCGGCGCGTGCTTCGCCGTGTTCGACAATTGCCTGCTGGAGCGCTGCATGCGCCTGGATGCGCTGGAGTTCGATCTGTTCGTGCTGGGCCGCGGCGACCGGTGATATTTCAACCAGACTGCGGCCGACCGCGTCGCGCCAGCCGGCCTTCACGGCAAACATCAGCGTCGACAAGTAGCGCGAATTTCCTGCGGCTCGCGCGTCTGCCCCGCCGCCGGCATGACGAGCGGCTTCCAGCTCAAGTCCGGCCGAACCATAAACGCCGAGGCCCTGACCGAGAGCGAAGTCGATGACCCGGGCGACCGGACGCGAGGCTGGGCCAGCGACGCCCTCTTCGCCCGGCGGAGTGATCGCGAACACCGCCGGCGTTCCATGGTCAGCAAGCCGGGCAAACAGACGCGTGACCAGCTCATCGGATGCAAAATCCAGCAGGTCGCCGCTGAACAATGCCGAGCCCGGTGCATGCTCCAGTGCGGAGAAGATCTGGTCGATCAGGGGATCGACAAACCGAGCCGAGAGGTCGCTCGCCGTCGGATGCAAGGCGCGGCTGGCGCCGCCACGCGGTCGACTTCCTGCGCCCAGCACCGGGGCGCCCACTGCGACTTCCAGCACCGGGCGGTCGCCGAGCATCAAGCTGACCTCTTGGCTGAGGCCGGCGCGGACGTCGGCTGCGACGTCCTCGGAGCGGGCGGGGCGCGGCGCCGCGAAGCCGGGGAACCAGTCGGCCGAGCGATGACGCAGGAAGCCAAATGCGCCACTGCTGCCGGCCAAGGGCGCGTGCATGAAGTGAAAGCTGGGATTGTAGCGCAGGAACTCGAATACGCCGGCGCGCACCAGCGCAGCGTCGGCGCCGATCACCCGGCGAACGGCGATCACCCCCGAGGGAGAAAGCGCACTTGCCGCCAGACGCAGATCTGCGGCGCGGGTTTCGGCGTCGGGAGATCCCTCGAGGACGATCAGATCAAAATCGGGCTCGGAGGCGCAGATATCCGGGCCTACCGGTCGGATTTTCGCGGTTCCGGTTCTCTCGCTTGCCGCAAAAGCGCCTGGGACAAAACGGATGCGGGCGTTGACGCCAAGGCGGGTCGCCGCCGCCTGAGCGAGCGACAGCGCGGTCCATGAGATGGCGCTGGCTTGGCCCTCGAGCGTCGACGCCTCGATGCGTCGGTCCGGGTCGATCGCAATCAGGCGGGCGTTGGGAAAGGCCAGGGCAAGCAGCAGGCTGGTTGCGCCTGAACCGCCACCAACATCGAGAATGCGCGCCGGCGTCGCGTCAGCAAACAGGGCGGCAAGGGCGGCATAGTCGGGTCCAGCCGGCAATTGGCCTTCGCCAGGCGCGAGGGCACCCAGTGCATCAAGCACCCTTCGGCCGAGGACGGCAAAGGGGTCTGGCGCGCGCGTGGGATATGGATCCGGCATCGTCCCGTCCAACCGCGGGGCCCAGACCAGCTGCGGGCCCGCCATTCGCGGTCAACCAAGGCCTAGCGCTGCAGGACGATGAGGTCGAGGGAACTCGCCTCGGAGGGGGATTTGCCGGCGCAGGCGGCATAAGCCCGGCCGGCGCCAATCCGGGCGCTCGTCGTCGGGTTGGGCCGATCGGCTACCAGAAGGCGAGGCGCAAGGTGATCGAGCCGTAGTGCGTCGTATACTTGCTGGCGAACTCGGCATCGTAGCCCAGCTTGATGTTGAGGAACTCGCTGTTGATGTCGACGCCAAGGCCGGCTGTCGGGGCGCTCTCGGGATCGTGCCCTGGCGACAGCGAGAAGGCGGATCCGCCGCCCGCAAAAGTCAGCTTGGCCGACTTGTCAGTCCAGTCGACCACATTGCGATAGCCAAGCGTCAGCTCAGGCCGGATCCGCAGGGTGTCGTCCGAACCAAACTCCGCAGCCAGGCTGGCGCCGATCGAAGCGGTCGCCAGATGGCTTTCCGCACTGCCGGCGGTGAGCGCAAGGCCGGTCGTGGCCGTCGCCGTCGCCTTCTCCTTGTAGCCGTTCTGCCAGAGGCCGAGATAGTCGGCGGCGAGGAACGGCTTGAACTGGGCGAAGCCCATCGGGATCGTGTAGGTCGCACGCAGTGCGCCGTTGAAGGAGTGCGCATCCCATCCAGCGTGAGTGGTGTCAGTCAGCGTATTGATCACGATCGAGCGATTGGCGTCGAACTTCAGGAAGCCAGCGGCAGCCGTTCCATTGATCGCAAGATGGCCCGCCTTCCAGCCGCCATAGCCGCCAATCGATGTGTCGGTGACGCTGATCGGCGCACTGGTTCGGCCGTTTTCCTCGAGCTTGATCGAATCGAGCGAGACATAGGCGCCAAGCACGTAATCGCCGGCGTGGATCAGGTCGAGGCCGCCAGCGACGCCGTAGCCGCCGCCGGTAACGCCGAGGGTTGCGGCATCGGCCTTGCCATCGTGGTAGACGCCGAACTCCTCGATCCACGCGCTGCCGGGCGAATTCGGCCGGTCGGTGACGAGATCAAGGCGTCGGGCAGTGGCGCCGAAGGCGGCGTTCGCGTTGGTCGCCAGCACCTGGGCCACCGCGCTGTCCTGCGCCGGCAGAATGTCGCTGAATGCGCGGTTAAAGGTGTTCCCGGCGGTGAGCGAGGTGAAGGCCCCGCCGACCGTCGGATCAGCCGAGAGCAATTGCAACACCGAGGTGTAGGCGCCTGCCGAGCGGCGATTGAGGCCAAGCTCGCTGGCGGTCTTCACCCGCATGCTGAGGTCGAGGGCGTTGCCGTTCTGGGCGAGGCTGATGTTGTAGATGAACGGACGCTGGGCATTCAGCATGCTTGCCGCGGCGCCGCTGAGATTGAGCGTCCCGGCGTTCAGCACGCGCAGGGTGAATGTCTGGTTGGTGAAGTCCTCGAAGATCGGCGTGAACACCGTATCGGCCGCGATATTGGCCGCGCCGAGCACGTTGAAGATCGGCAGCCCGGAGGTCACGCGGGCATTGTTGATCACAAAACCGATGTTCGAGGCGTTGGCCACCGAGAGTGTATTGACGTTGAGCGTACCGGCGGCGCGGTTGTTCAGCGTCGAATTGTTGAGCGTGACGGCCAGCGATCCGCCGCTGGCGGCGCGTGTGATCGCTCCATCATAGATCGATCCGCCAGACAAGGAGAGCGTCGATGCAGCGCTAGCAAGCGACAGGTTGCCGGTCAGCTTTGAACCGTTGGCGAGCGCGATGCTGGCGTTTGAACCGGCGAAGGTCGCCGCGCCGGTGAGCTGGGCGCTGTCGATGTTGAGCGTGTCGGAACCGCTGGCGCCGAAATCCACGTCCCCGAATACCGCGCCCGACAACAGGTTGAATCGGTCGGAGCCGACGCCGAACTTGACGGCGCCGAAGATGCGGGCGTTGTCGACGGTGTCCAGCTGGGTGAGCGTCACCGCGCTTGCGCTTTGCGACAGATCGAGCCCGATCGCCTTGCCCGTGCCGGTGGTGACTGTGTCCGTCGTATCGTCGTCGGTGAAGCCGGCGGAGACCCGCGAGCTGTTGGTGAAGGAGGTCACCGTGCCGGAAAGATCTCGGAAGGCGACGCTGTCGCCATCAAATCCGATGCGATTGGCGAGGATTGCGCCCGAGTTGATCACCGTCGGCACGTTCGCGCCCGCGTCGATCTGCACCGCCGTGCTGGTGACGGTCAGGCGCGAGGTGGCCGCGGCCAGAATCGAGCCGCTGTTGACCAGCTGGGGTGTCGTAAGACCGGAACCGAGGCTGAGCCCGACGGCGCTCGCATCGAACGAAGTCGACGTGAGCGTGCCGCCATTGAAGATGCCGCCGTCGATGATGGTTGTGTGGGTGCCGTCGGCTGAACCTGCAATCCGAATGGCGGTCGAGTTAAAGCCCTTGTTGAGGCCGTTGGCGGCGACCGACCCGCGGTTCATGAAGCCGTAGGTGTAGTCGAACGTTCCAATGATCTCGTCGACATTGAGGTCCTTGTCGTCATCGAGAACGTCGGGAACGCTTTCGCGAACCAGGCCGAATTCAATGTTATGACCGGCAGCGCCGTCCTGCGGGGAGATCAGCACGGCGGGCGCCGAGCCAGTGCTGATGACGCTCCCGGTGGTCCGGTCCTCGTTGAAGTTCTGCACCACGTCCTTGACGCTAGGGGTGGGATCGACGCCGCCCACGGCGTCGCCCTGGATAAGGAAACCGCGCGTGAGATTGCCGCGGATAGCTACGGCCGGACCGCCCGCCAGGAGGTCGTCAGCATTGCGGATCGGGGCGGTGGTTCCGGCGGCGACCTGCTGCGGCGTGAGATAGTTGGTGAGCGCGGTGCTGGTGAAGCCCGTGGCCTTCACGGCGCCGTCGATGCGGAATTCACCCGCAACGTCGCCGACCACGTTGACGGCGATCGATCCGCCGCCGATGGCGACGGTCGACCCGCCGAAATCGATATTGCCGGTGACGTTCTTGCGGAGGTCAACGCCGATGTTGTTGGAGCCGGTGACAGCGACCGTACCCTTCTGGCTATAATTGCCGTTCAGGATCGACTGGACCGAGACGCCGTAGGAGTTGTTGCCTTCGACGGTCACCGACCCGCCCGCGATCAGTTTGATGTCGCCGGTCATCGTGCCGCCGGGCTGGACCAGGATGCCGTATCGGCCGGTCCCTTGCGCGAGCGGACCGTCGAGGTTGCCGTCATTGTTGGTGTCGGTGCGGGTGTAGTCTTCGAGGATGGCGATCGAACCCGCGCCGTTGTAGCCGGTCGTCAGGTTCGGCAGAATGCTCACGCCGACGGCGCCGTCGGAATTGGTCGAACTGAGAGCGCCGTTGTTGATGATCTTGTTGTTGCTGTCGACCGTAACCACCGCGGCGTTGGGCTGGGCGGTCAGCGCGACTGACCCACCCGCTGCGATGGTGACATCAGAGGCCGCGCCGGCGTTCGCCGTCGACGTGCGGATGGGCGCTGTGGCGGCGGTCGAGATCGTGACCTGGGCCACAGCCGGCAGACAAAACACGAACGGGACAGCCGCCCCGAACAGAAGCCGCACCTTGAAGGACATGACTGACGTCTACTCCTGAACCGACCACTCACACCCGCGAGGCGAATACCCGACCTCGGACCCTGCGCTCCTAGCCTGCCGAGCGGTCCGAAGCTACCCCGGACATGCTGTTGCAGATGCCTGCGCTGCCCACCTGCAACCGGCAGGGGATCGGAGGGCAAGCTTGTGGCGGAAGTGCGTCGGCCGGCCGGGGGCCGGGCCGAACGCTCCGGCGACTCTAGCGGGTGTGGCGTTTGAAGAAGGCCCACATGATTTCGCTGGCGCTGAAGGCCTGGGTCGGCTGGTTGGCCTCGGCTCGTCCGGCGCGCCCGCCAGGCCAGGCATGGCCATTGTCCGAGACGGTGTAGAAGGCGACCTCCGCCCCCTCCTTGCAGCTTGTCCACAGAACCAGCACCGCCCCGGCGGGATGGCTGGTCTCCGGATGGGTGCAGCCGTCGGCCTTGGCCCAGTATTCGGCCCCCGCCCGGGCGGGAGCGACGTCATGGTCGGCCGGCGGGCGTCGTAACTGGCCCAGCGGACCATCGCCGCGATTGCCGCCGATCGCTCCGCCGGCGCCCGGCACGGTCTTGTCGTCCGCGCCGACAAAGATGATCGCGGGCACGGAACCGGCGGGCGGCGGCTCGTCGCCGAACAAAGCCCCGACCACCGGCGCGATCGCCGCAACCCGGGTAGAAAGTCGCCGGCCGATGAGATGCGTCATCATGGCCCCGTTCGACATTCCGGTGACGTAGATGCGTTTTGGGTCGGCACGGTGCGAGGCGGCAAGTTTGTCGATGATCGCGGACACGAAGCCGACATCGTCGACCTTATTCTCGCGTGCATAAGAACAGCAATGGCTTGCGTTCCAGGTGAGCAGTCGGGTCTGCCCAGTGCCATCGGGATAGACCGCGATCAGATGTTCGCGCTCGGCAACGACATCGAACTGGGTCATGTTGACGGCGTACTCGGCGTTGCCGCCGCCGCCATGCAGCAG
>JANMWT010000590.1:0-4791 GCA_031394145.1 Alphaproteobacteria bacterium
ATGCTGTGATCGACACGTCGCTTGGAGATTGGGATCTCAATATCGGCGCGGGTTATGGCTATGGCGATCCCGAGGATCACTTCATCCTGAAGGCGGTCGTCGGCGTGCCGATCGGCTAGTCCTGTTCAAGGTCCGCGGTTGAACTTGTCGACGTTCGGGAGCTGGCGCCAAGCGTCGAAAAACGCTTCTGACGCGGCGGCTTCCCGCTTGTCGTAGGCCGCCCAGTCTTCGGCGCGGGCGCACGTCGTTTTCGGCTTGCTGGAGCCGGTTGGGACCTCGCGGCGGCAGACCATGTTGGTCATGTCCACTTCGCCCAGCGTGGTGATGCGCTTCGTCGTCGTCGGCGTGACGCAACCTGCCAAGGCCAAGTCTGCCAGGGCCAGGGCCGCCAGAAAGAGCAATCCCGTTCGAGGCATGTCTCTCCCCCTTTTCATCCGGCCGCCGCGTTGCTGCACCGTAAAATCAGCCGTTATGCTAGCACAAACACGGTCCGAAGCACGCTGGTTTCGAGCAAAAAGACCGCCAGCCAACGCCGTTGACGGATGCGGCAACCCCCGCCACGCTTGCCGCAATGCTGTCCCGCCGCTCCCCTGCGCCTGATCCGGGCCGTCTCACCTTCGGGGTCGCAGGCGCCGTGCTTGAGCCCTTGGCCTGCGGGGCGCTGTGGTGGCCCGAGGCGCAGCTCCTGGTCGTCTCCGACCTCCACCTCGAGAAGGCGTCGGCGTACGCCGCGCGCGGACAGATGCTGCCGCCTTACGACACGCGCGCAACCCTGATGCGGATTGCAGGCTTGATCCAGCGGCTCGCTCCGACGACCGTGATCTCGCTCGGCGACAGTTTCCACGATCGTCGCGCTCGCCCGCGCATGGCGGCGGACGACATCGCGCTGGTCCGCTTCCTAACCTCGACCTGTGACTGGGTATGGGTCGAGGGCAATCATGATCCGGCGCCGCCTGACGACCTTGGCGGACGCGCCGCGCACGAGCTTGTCCTTGGCCCGTTGACCTTTCGTCACCAGCCGACCCAAGGCGCGGCGCGCGGCGAAGTCGCGGGTCACCTTCATCCTTGCGCGCGCGTCGTGAGCCGTCTTGGCTCGGTGCGCACGCGTTGCTTTGCCACCGACGGGTCGCGATTGGTGATGCCGGCTTATGGCGCACTGGCTGGCGGCCTCAACGTGATGGATGAGGCCTTCGCAGGCTTGTTTCCGAGTGGTCTCCTCGTCGGCGTGCTTGGCCGCGAGGGGGTCTACGCCGCCGGACCCGGCCAACTCGCGCCCGATCTCGCAAGGGCGGGTCGGGCGTCGGCTTAGGGCGCGACCTTGTAGGCTTCGGCTTGCGTGACCCAGATGACGGGCTGGTCGAGTTTGGGCTGGCTGACGCCGTCAACGGTTTCCTTGGCGATCAGGATCTCGCCCTGCGGAACATAGGCCGTGCAGATGGTCGCGTTGAGCAGGTCCGCCATCGATTCTTTCATCTGATTGCGCAGGATAACGATCTGCCCGTCATTGGCCGGAGCGCCGCCGACGGTGAACGTTGCCTTGTCGATATCTTCGGCCTTGAGCGGCCCGCAGAGCTGGTCGCCCTTGATGGCGACCAGCGTCGAGGTCTGCATGACGACAACCGGGGTCAGCCCAACCAGAACAATTGCCGTATTCTCGATCTTGCCGTCGGCGAGCACTTTGTAGGCGGCAATCGACTGGCAGGTCTTGCGGGCCGTGTCCGGAACGTAGCACTGGACGTCGCCGCGAGCTGCGCGAGCGATGGGCGAGGGCGGCGCGCAGACGCCGGCAGGGCTCCAGACGGCGAGGACGGCGATCAGTGCGAGACGTCGCATCGGCATGTCTCCAGCTTGCGGCACCCTGGCCGCGTTTGCATGGCCGTCGGTTTAGCGCGATGCGCTGGCGCTGTCCTGGGCCGTCGGCAGCTTCTATTTCCGTCCGATCCAGGCTGCAACGCCGCCTACCAGCGCCGCCGCCAGTACTGCCAGGAATCCGTAAATGAAGCCGTGCTGTCGCGACAGATCGAACAAGGTTGCATCAGCTCCGCCGCGCACCAGCGTCAGCTTCTGCGTGGTCTCGCCGATCTTCACCCCGTCGCGAAACACCACGGCGCGAACCTGGTAGACGCCTGGCGGTGCGTTCGGCGGCAGGTTGATCTTCGCTCGGCGTAACCCTCCATCGAGTTTTTCGATCGCCGCGTCGTCGAAGGAATAGAGCTTCTTGTCGACCATCAGTTTCACAAAAGCATCGCGCCAGATCGGCAGGTCGGGCGCATTCAGTTTGTCGCTGCGGGGCAGCGCGGCGACGGCGACGTTGAGGCCGGCTTCGGCCATGATCTCGGGCGTGGTGGCGGCCGCGACCTGTGGCTCGGCGCCAATGGCGAAGACGATCGGCGCCGATACGAACTTGAAATGCTGCGCGCCGCCTGGCGTGTTGCGCGTCACGGTCTGCGGCTCGGACGGGCCGATCAGCGCGACGGCGAAGCCGGTGTTAGGCTCATCCGCAGCGGGCGAATCGGCGAACAGGACAATGCGCGCCCCGGAATAGTTCACCTTCACTTCGACGGTGTCCTCGGCCAGTCCGGCGGCGATGGCGGCGGGCTTCTTTGGCGGGTGCGTGGCTGGCCCAGGCGCGGCGCGCGCATCGGTTCGCGCCATCGCGACTGCGATCACGACTGCCGCCAGCGCGAAGAGGTCCTTCGCTTTCATGCGATGTCTTCCAGCTGGTATTCTGGTTTAGGCTCGACATAGATCTCATAGGCGAGCCGGAACGCCATACCGAGCACGACGAGGGCGAGCAGCAGCCGAAGTTGAGCGGCCTTGAGCCTGCGTCCCGCCGCCGCGCCCAGCCGCGCGCCGACCACGCCGCCGACCATCAACAAAAGCGCCAGCACGAGGTCGACGGTGCCGTTGAAGGTCGCCTGCATGAAGGTGACGAAGGCGGTGAGAAAGATGATCTGGAACAGCGAGGTGCCAACCATCACCCGCGTCGGCACGCCGAGCAGATAGACCATCGCCGGGGCGAGAATGAAACCGCCGCCGACGCCCAGAACAGCGGAGAGCAGGCCGACGAAGAAGCCGATCGCCATCGGCGGGATGATGCTTATATAGAGGCCCGAGCGCGGGAAGCGGCGCTTCATTGGCAGGCCGCGCATCCACACGCGCATGCGCGTGCGCCGCCCCGGGTCGCCGCCGCCGCCGCCAAGGGCGCCCACCGACTCCCAGGCCATCAGGCCGCCGATAACCCCCAGCAGCACGACGTAAAGCACCGACACGGTCTGGTTGATGACGCCAAAATGGCGCAGCAGCGAGAAGACCCCGACGCCGACCAGCGACCCGGCGAGGCCGCCACCCAGCATCAGCGTTCCAAGCCGGACATCGACAGCCCCTTCACGCCAATGCCCGGATACCCCGGCGATCGATGTCGCCAGCACCTGGTTGGCCTGGGTCGAGACGGCGATGGCGGCAGGTACGCCGTAGAAGATCAGCAGCGGGGTCATCAGGAAGCCGCCGCCGACGCCGAACAGACCGGAAAGGAACCCTACCCCAGTCCCGATCGCAGCGATGATCACGGGATCAACCGCGATCTGCGCAATGGGGAGGTGAATCAGCATCGAGCCGTTCTACGCGCGCAATCCTTGAGCCGGAAGCGGTGGTGGTGCGTGATCGGTTAAAAAGGCCGGTTCCGCCTCGGCGGCGACCAGGTCAGTTGGCGCTCAGCGTCGCCGCCTTGAGCTGGCGCAGCAGGCTCACGCTGGCCTCGCCGGTCACGGGAAGGTTGTTGTCCTTCTCGAAGTTTCTGATGGCGGCGAGGGTCGCCGGGTGAGCCTTCCCGTCTGGCTTGCCCGGTTTATAGCCCAGCCGTTCGAGCAGGCGCTGGGCCTCGGCAATCTGCGTTGGCGAGGCGACATCCCACGGCCGCTTGCCAAGGTCGCCATTGGCGCGCGCGTTGCCGACCTTGGGTGAATAGGCGCGGGCGCGGCGCTTGATCTGGTCAACGTCGCTCGATCCCATACCGGCTTCCAGATCGCGAGCGCGTCGCAGGCCATCGGGATCGCCTGACTTGCCCGCGACCTCGAACCAGTACGCCGCCTCGGTCTTGTCCTGGCTGACGCCCAGGCCCTGCTCGTAGAGCACGGCGAGGTTATACTGGCTGTCGACCAAGCCGAGGTCAGAGGCCTGACGAAACCATTCGACCGCGGCGGCATAGCTTTGCGGCCCCGCATCGCCTTCGGCGTAGAAGACGGCAAGATCGTGCATCGCCTTGACGTTGCCGCCCATCGCGGCCTGTTCGGTCCATTTGCGCGATGCGGCGATGTCGCGCGGCGCGCCTTCGCCTTTTTCATAGAGCTTGGCGAGGCGGTACTGCGCCATCACCAGCCCCTTGCCGGCCGCTTCCTTGAGCAGGCCAACCGCCCGGGCCTTGTCCGCCGTCTTCAGCAGTTCGACGGCCTGATCGTGCAGCGCCACCGGATCGCCGTGCGCGGCGGCGTCGACCAGCGTCATGCTCGGCGCATCTGGCTCCGGCGTTGGCGCGATCGCCGTCTTGCTGGCCCCGCTCCAAGGCGGGGTCGCATCGAAGATGTCCTCGGCATGCGCCGACGGCCCGACGGCGGGCGCAGCAGCCGGGTTGGAAGATGGTGCGCCAGGCGCACGCTCCTCGCCGAACAACACGGCCGCCGCCGCCTTGGGGTCGCCTTCAGCTGGTTGTGGCGCCTGCGGGCTCAGCTTGGTGAAGGTGTCGGCGGCAGCTTCCTGCTTGCCGCGCATGACTGTCCAGGCGCTGCCGCCGGC
>JANMWT010000607.1:0-11960 GCA_031394145.1 Alphaproteobacteria bacterium
GCCGGTAGATTGCCATCGCCGCCGGTGTAGGTCGAGCTCATCCGGACGTCCGAGCAGCCTGCGGCATAGACCGTCACGTTCTCGCTGCACGTGTTGGTAAGGACGAAGATCTCCCAATTCGTCCAGGTGGTGTTTCCATACTCCGTCGCGACCAGATAGAAATCGGTTCTGCGGTTGACCTTGTCCAGCGAGCCAGGCTCGAGGCTGCCCTGCAGGCAATTGGTTCGGGACGCCGCGGCCGGAGCAAGCTGCAAGGTTTTGACGAACGGAGGTTGCGGCGTCGCGGACGCCGGTGGAGGCAATGTCGGCGGCGGGGCGACAGCCGCAATCGGCGGGGCGCCGGCCGGGCGCGCCGGCGCGCCCGGATCATTGCCTATGGGCTGGCCCTGCAACTCCGTGAGCCTCGCTTTCCATATGCAGGCATACAACGCATAGGAGTAATCCGGACGCCCGCCGTCGAGCGGACTGCCGTCATATCCGGACACCATTGGCTTCTCGACGTTCGCCAGCGCGCCATCCAAGTCCGCCTTCGCGATTTCGGCGGTCGTCACGGTGTTGATAAGGTCGATCCAGCTTCCCGGCAGTCCCCAGACCTTGCGCGAGCGTCCGCCCTTGGCGACGATGTCCGCCCGCTCCGCGTCATTCTGCAGTCTCACCGCTTCTGTCAGCTTGCCTCTGCGCTCCTGCCCCGCCTCGGCGTTGTCGACCAGTCGCAGGAGCTGCTGCGTCTTACCGTCCGCCTCGGATCGGCAAATGTCTGCAAGGCGCGCCTCGGTCAATCGCGTTGGCTTGGCCTGGGTCGACAGCGGAAACGCCACAAGCATGGCCGCAGCAAACAGGCTCGCTAGCTTCCGCACGTTTTCTGCTCCGCCCCACGGCCCCGCTTTCGAACTTATCTGTAGGCGCCACCAAAGCGGTCCGTCAATCTTCACAACCGGGGGGCCAGCCGAGTCGCGAGCGGCAAGCCACCTGACAGCTCCTGCATAATGTTGAGATAGCGGATCCGACCGGTTTGAGCCACGACAAGCCCTTCGTCCTACCGTTGGCAGACGGCCGCCTCTGCGCCTTTGACGGACATTTACCCGCTTCATCGTGTTGCTGTGCAACGTGAATGTTGCTTCGCAACGTCCGTGTCTCTGCACCTCTCCCGACTTGGAAATTATTTCCGCGCGACTGACGACGCGTATTTCCCGGAGACGAAGGCACATGCTGTCTCCCTGCCCTCCAAGCACCACGATATTATTTTGCGCGGCCGATCGTACGCGTGTCTCGGAGACGAAATCGCATGCCTTCCTCGCCTGCCTATCAACGAGCCAGATGCGAACTCAGTCTCCGAGAGAGTCCGCGCATCGGAGAATCTACATGTTCTTCGAGACGCCGGAGACCGACCCTCAATAACCGCCCGATTGCACGCGCAACGCGAACCCAGTTCGAGTCTCTGTGTAGATTCTTGAAAGCTAAGTCCCGAAGAGTGCGGCTCTATTTGGAAGAGTATGTACCTACGGCCGGGAGACTATTTGTCCCTGGCTGGGGCGCTAGGATTCGAACCTAGGAATGGCGGTACCAAAAACCGCTGCCTTACCACTTGGCGACGCCCCAATTCAGGGAGGGCGGAGAGATAGCCAGATTGGCCTTTGATGGCAACATCCGCCCGGTCGCAGGGCGAGGGAGGGCGGGGACTAGCCCTTAACCGGGCCCGCACCTCCAGGATTCCCCGGGGTCGCAAGCCCGGGAATCGCCCCTTCCGGCGCTCGTTTTCGGCCGATTGCGCAGCTGCCGGAAACTCGCTATAGGCCCCGCTCCGTCGGAGTATAGCTCAGCCTGGTAGAGCGCTTGCTTCGGGAGCAAGAGGTCGTTGGTTCGAATCCAGCTACTCCGACCAGCGCATCCCGGCCCACGTCTTCGCTGATTTCTCCGCCCGGCCGGGGTGGGAGCCGCGTTGGTTCCCGAGGCGGTTTTACAGCGGCTGGTTTGCAGCTAAGCATGACTTGCGAGCGGCGCCCCGGAGTCCTGCACCATGAAGACGTTCATCCTAAGCTTCCTTGGCGGCGTCGCCGCCCTGGTCGTGTTCTTCGTGTTGTTGCCGCTGGCGCTGATCATGTCGTTCGCGTCCTCCGGCAAGCCGGAACCGGCAAAGAGCGCGATCATCGAACTCGACTTGCGCAACTCGATGAACGACCAGCCCGCCGCGAGCGGCGTCGGGTCGCTGTTTTCCCAACAGTCCTTCGTCCAGACCCTGCTGAAGCTCAACGCCGCCGCCGAAGACCCCAATGTGAAGGGCGTCTTTATCCGCGCCGCCGAGGCTGACCTCGGCTCATCGCGCGCCGAGGAGCTGCGTGAGGCCTTCTTGCGCCTGAAGAAGGCGAACAAGTTCATCATCGCCTCGTCGCAAGGCTTCCTCGCCTCGGGCCCTGCCGCCTATCGCGCCATTTCTGCTGCAGACGAAATCTGGATGCAGCCAGGCTCGTCTTTCGAAGTTCCCGGCATCACCTTCGAGACGATGTTCTTCAAGGATCTCTTCGAAAAATACCATGTCACCGCCGACATCGAGCAATTCTACGAGTACAAGAACGCCGCTGATGTCTACAAGCAGAAGACGTACACGCCCGCCCATGCCGAGGCGATGACGCGGCTGGCCGAAAGCGTGTGGAGCCATTCGATCACCGATATCGCCGCTGACCGGAAGATGGCTGCGCCGGACATGCGCAAGCTGCTCGAGGAGAGCCCCTATCAGGCCGAACAGGCCGTCGACCTCAAACTCATAGACAAGGTGGGTTGGCCCGAAGAAGCCGCCGACGCCGCCAAGGCGCGCGGCAAGGGCGAACTGGTCGAAATCGCCGACTACACCCCGCCCACAAAGACCGGCAAGTTGACCATCGCCATCGTTGGCGGCGAAGGCGATATCGTCACCGGCGGGGGCGGATCGACCAATGTGCTTTCGCTTGGCTCACCCCAATTCGCCTCCGACGTCGTCTCAGCCAAGCTGCTCGACCTCGCCAAGGACGACGCGGTCAAGGCCGTCGTCTTCCGCATCGATAGCGGCGGCGGTTCAGCCACCGCATCCGAACAGATCTGGCGGGCGGTCGACCGGCTCAAGGCGTCGGGCAAGAAGGTGGTCGTCTCGATGGGCTCACTGGCGGCCTCCGGCGGCTATTACGCGGCAACCGGCGCCGATGCGATCGTCTCGACCCGCTCGACCATAACCGGCTCGATCGGCGTCTTTGGCGGAAAATTCGCGATCGCCGACGGTCTGCGCAATTTCGGCGTCAACCCGGCTTCGGTCGGCGTCGGCGGCAGCTTTGCTTCGGCCTATTCAAGCGACAAGTTCACACCCGACCAGCGCAGAAAACTCGATGATAGCCTGACCGCGGTCTATACGCGCTTCACCACGCTGGTCTCGCAAGGCCGCAAGCTCCCGATCGAGAAAGTGCGCGAAATCGCCAAGGGCCGTGTCTGGTCAGGTGAAGATGCCAAAGCTAACGGCCTGGTCGACGAGACCGGCGACCTGATCGACGCCATCGCGAAAGCCAAGGAGCTGGCGGGCTTCAAGCCGGAAGATCGCGCCGAAGTCCGGCTCGACATCGACCAGACGACGCCGTTCGAGCTCCTGACCAAGGTGATGTCGGGCAAGAAAACCCGCATTTCCACAAGCGAGAAGACGGCGTTTCGCGCCCTGACGTCCATCTTGGGCGAGCGTCGCGCGGCGTCGATCCTCTCGCAGGTCGAGCACCTCTCGCACGACGCCGGCGCCCAGCTCTGGACGGCGCCCGTCATCGAGAACTAGCCCCTCGCGCACGCCGAGATCTTGGCCGTTCGATCGCACCTCCGGCTTTGGAGCGCGCGCGGCCGGTCTCCTGTCGCGCACGAGGGTCTGCCTTGAAGCTGTTCATTCTGCCCCGACGGATGGCGCAGCGGGCAGCCGGACACTGTCTCAAGTCAACAATATTGTTCGGACGATTTCTATCGACGCCGTATTCGGCTATCGCCCTGCCCTTGCCGCGTTTCGGCTGCTTACCTGCATCATCGAGAGGACCTCTGGTTTGGCTGATGGACAAGACGAGCGCCTGCTTCAGCGAGCCCGGAGTTACAGTCCGTTCAACCTGGTCGTGAAGCGCGCCAGCGCCGGCCTTGGCCTGTTCGCCGCCGAACCGATCCCCAGAGGGGTCCGGGTGATCGAGTATGTCGGCAACCTTTTGAACGAGGAGCAGTATCAAGCGAGCCGGTCGTCCTACCTGTTCGACATCGGCCCCAACGCCACGCTGGATGGCTCGCCACGCTGGAATCGGGCCCGTTATATCAACCACTCATGCAGGCCGAATTGCACCACAAAGACGCGCGGACACCGCGTCTTCATCCATTCGATCCGCGCCATCAAGCCGGGCGAAGAGCTCGCCTACGACTACGGTTCCGACTACTTCGACGCCTACATCGCCGCCCGCTGCCGGTGCATCAGTTGCGTCCCCGGCAAGGGTTGAGCAGACACCTGCCTCGTTCCGCGCTAGCCTGCCGGGCAGGAGGAGCCGAGCATGGGCGCAGTTGTCGCCGTCGTGGCAGCGCAGCGAGCGCGGCAGGAGCGCGAGCTCGTCGAACATCTGCGGCAGAGCCAGGCCTTCTCCGCCGCCACCGCGACCGCGCTACGGCCGCAGCCGAGGATCGGTCGGGCTATCCTTCGCGAGCTGGTTCGTCGACGCGCCGTTCTCGAGACGGGCGCCGACCTGTTCTGGCTCGACGAGAGCGTCTACGCAGAGATACGTTCGAGCCGCCAACGGTTCGCAACCACTTCTGTCCTGGTCATCCTGGCGGCATCGGTGGGAGTTGTCTCGTTGATCATGATCTTCGGTCGGATCTGATCTCGCGCCATTCCTGGCGCGCTCAGGCCGCGGCCGCCAGCCGGTAGTCGGTTGCAAGACCAAGCGGTCCGTCGGCTTTCACTCGTCCGGTCTCGACCAGATGGACGACGTGGGCCAGGACCGAGTGGCATGCGGCCGGATGAAGCCGCTGGTCGACGTCCTTGTAGATGATCGCGACGATTGCCGGGATGCGTGTGTCGCCGGCGCGAAGACGATCGATGATCGCCTGCTCGCGAGCGTAGCGGTGGGCGATGTAGGCGTCGAGGAATGGCGCAACCTCAGTGACCGGCGGACCGTGCGTCGGCCAGATGGTCGAAAAACCGCGCTGACGGACTTTCTCGAGGCTGGTGAAATAATCGCCCATGTGGCCGTCGGGTGGCGAGATGACCGTCGTCGACCAGCCCATCACGTGATCCCCCGAAAACAGGGCATTCTCTTGCCTGAGCGCGAAGCAGACATGGTTCGAGGTGTGCCCCGGGGTGACGATCGCTTCAATCGTCCAGTCCGGTCCGCGAAACACGTCGCTATCCTTGACCAGCACATCCGGCCTGAACCGCAGGTCGTCGCCTGCCTCCATCCGAACTTCGGATTCGCTCGGCATGGCGGGCCCGCCCGCATAGACCTTGCAGCCGGCCCAGTCCGCCAGGGGATGGGCCAGCGGCGAATGATCCATGTGCGAATGGGTCACGAGAACGTGGCTGACGCTCTCACCGTCAAGCGCCCGCTTGAGCGCGTCGAAATGTTCGCCGATCACCGGGCCCGGATCGATCACCGCGACCTTGCCCGATCCCACGATGTAAACGCCGGTGCCGAGATAGGTGAAGGGTCCGGGATTGTTTGCAATCACGCGACGAATGCGCGGGCTCACCCTGGCGATGCCGCCGTAATCGAATTTGAGATCGCGAACAAAGGGGATGGCCATGCGTCTAGCTCTGTCTCGCTTCCAGGCTATGGCGCGAAGGCGGTGGCGAAAGCGCGTGCGAGAAGGCGCGTCGCACGGAGCTTCTGGCCAAGCGGAAGCGCGACCGGGGGGCCCATGTCCGTCTTGTTCGCATCGACAATGAATATCCGACCATCCTGCTTGTTTCGGAGCACGTCCACTCCGCCCCAGTCAAGTCTGATCTCGGAGGTGAAACGGCGGATCAGGTCAATCTCCGCCGGCGTGAAGACTTCCTGCGGACGCACCCAGTCGACGCTCACATTCTCGTTGGCGAAACGGCGTTCGAGTGGGCGGCGCTTGCGGAAAACCAGCACCGGTTCGCCATCAACCGTGCAGGTGCGTAGGTCTTCGACCAGACCGCCGGCGATCTCGTTGTCGACCAGCCGCTGATAGGCGCGACCCGACTGGGGCTCGATCGGCCCCTGAACGATGCGGCCGTCGTGCGCAGCATTGATTTCCGACTTGTCGACGATTGGGCCGGAATAGCTTGTCGGATCCACCGCGAGGGAATAACCGGCCACCCGCTCGAAGGCGACGGCGACGTTGGTCTTGGAAATGTCGCGGCAGTTGAAGTTCACGGTGCGCACCCGGCGGACGCGGCGGCTTAGATCGGGAATCTTGGGATCGCAGAGCGTCGAATCGTCGAACTGCATCACGATGTCGGCCTGGCTCGCGTCGTCGATCGGCTTGGCCCCGGCGCAGTGCATCACGGGCCAGATCAGATACCATGGTCGTGGCTTGTCAGGCAGAAAGGCGATGGTGGGTTTGCGGTGCCCGGTGAGGCTGCGCTGGAGGCGCCAGACCTGGGTGCGGGTGTAGAAGCAGAACCAGATGAAGATGCTATGCCAGAGCTTGAGGTCGAGGGCGAAACGGTGCCCGGTCTTCTTCACCAGGACGATGTTGTCTTCGACCACGAAATCCGAGGTCCAGAGCCAGTTTGCCACGTTACGCGCCTTTTCGTTCCGGCGGCAAAACCGCACCGAGTAGTTCGTCCCACGCTCTGGGCCGCGTTCGGCCGTCCCCTCATCCCCGCCGGCGTCCAACCGCGCCGGACCTCAACCCCTTCGACCGACCCTAAACCCCGGTTCGAAGATTCAACAAAGCTTCTTTCAGGCCGTCGAGATTGTAACCAGCTATTCGCGCCGACTGAAGAATCGTTACGACGTCCAGCTTACCCGATCTTGCCTGGGCAATCGCCCAGGTCGTGATCGAGCGCGTGCCCGATCGACAAAAGGCGATCACCGGCCCGGTAGCTGAGGCGAGCTGCTGCTGCAATGCGTCAATCGCAGCGACCGGAGGCTGACCAGCGAACGGAGCATGAACATAGGTCAGGCCGGCGGCTTTCGCGGCGGCCTCGATCCGCGCGGAGCTGGGCTGGTCGGGCGCCTCACCGTCGGGCCGATTGTTGATGACATGGCGAAAACCCAGCCGTGCGAGTTCGGACAAGTCCTCAAGCTCAAGCTGGGGCGACACCGAGAAGTCGTCGGTCACACGTTTCAGATCCATTGCGCTGTTCGCCTCGGCTGCTCTGTCGCGGGATAGATAGCAGCACTATCGCCCGCTTGCGCGGCTGGCGTCGAGACGCGGTTCAAGCGCCAATGGGCTTACTGGACCATGGCCCTAAGCGACCATAGCCCAAAGCGACCATGGCCTTTAGGGACGGTGGCCTTGCGGGACGGTGGCGTTAAGGGACGGTGGCGTTAAGGGACAGTGGCCTTCCCGTCCCGGTACTCGACCAGGCCCATGCTGTTGCCGGCCGGATCGGTGAACAGGCCAAGGACGACGACGCCCTTCACCTCGAAACGCGGCGCGACAATCTTGCCGCCATTCTCCACGATCAGCGTCAGCGTCGCGGCGACGTCCGGGACGCCAAGATAGACGAGCTTGTTGGCGGGGTCCTTGCGCAGCGTCGCGCCGAGGCTGGTGCTGCCGACCGGTACGTTGAACTGCCCCCCTGGGCCGATCTGCCAGCTGAAAATCTTGGCGTAGAAATTGGCGAGCGTGGTCGCGTCGGGCCCTGCGATGTCGAAGAACACGATCGGAGCTGGCAAGGGCGGCATGGCTTGTCCTGTGGCTGGAGCTGGCGGTTGGGCGTGCGCTGCGCCGGTGATCGCGACAAGCGCAAGAAAAGCGGCGAGGCGGGTTCTGGTCGCAATCATCGAGGCGTCCTCTCTTCAGATCTTGCGCGCCGGCATGAAGCGGCTGTTGCGCAAGAGCGCGGCCGAGATCAGTGAGATCAGCACGCCGACCGGAAAAGGCTCGATAAAGGTCATCGACCAGCGGTAAAGCGGATTTGCGTAGTTCGCCTTCATCGCGTTCATCTCCGCGATGTAGGCATCAAGCTGCGGACCCGCGACGCCCTTGGCTTTCTGGGCCTCGATCTGACCTCTGGTATAATCCGCCATGAAATCCCAGTGAGTCAGCGTCAGCGAAAGGTCCCACGCGGCCACGTAGATCACGCTGGCGACGACACTGATGCCAAGGCCGACAAGCAGAGCCGGAAAAAACTTGATCACGCCGCCCAGCGCCTTGTCGCGGTAGGATTTCACGCCGATGAAGATCGTCGTCAGGGCCACGATCATTGTCGTATAGCCGATGACGAGGCTGCCTTGCGCCTCCTTCCCCCAGACCAGCATCATGACGTTCATCGGGACGCTGACGATCAGGCCGCCGATAAGGCCGTAGATCAGGATGATACGAAGCATGAATGTTCCCTCGCGTTGCACGCCGGTCCAGGGAGCCGCATTTTTGGCCGCGCCCGCAATCGCCCAAAAGGGTGATTTGGCCGAAATCACCCGGATTTCCCTGGTTACACCGACGTTACCGGATCATCCCCAGCTCCCTCGCCCGCTGCACCGCCAGGGTGCGGCGCGAGACCTCGAGCTTCTCGTAGAGATTGGCGACATGGGTCTTCACCGTGTTGGGTGAGACGCTGAGCTTGCTGGCGATCTCCTTGTTCGACTGTCCAGCCGCGATCAGCTCCAGGACCTCGAACTCACGACTGCTGATGCCGAGGCTGGCGACGGCCTTGGGGTTGCCCTCGAAGTCAGGGCCCGAAACGGCCGGCTTGCGAAACAGTCGTGCGCCCACCCATATGCCGAGCGCCATGAACCCGAGGGCAATCAGGCCGACATAGATTTCGACCGGATAGGCCTGCGCGAGGTAGCGGTACTGCAGCCATTGCAGCGCCAGCGCGGCGACAGCCAGGATCACGCCGTAGATCAGGACCGTCTTCCACATCGCCGCGCGTCACGCCTCCTCGTCAGCGCTATTCGAGCCGCTTCACCCGCGCCGAGGTGGTTCCGCCAAGACTGAGCATATAGCTGCCAAGTGCGGCCTTCTTGATCTCCGCAGTCCATGGACCCTTGCCGATGCCCGGCATCGATCCGGTATCGATCTTCTTCCAGACCTGGCCGTTCTCCATGATGAAGGTGATGGCGCCATGGCCATCATTCTGGATTGATTTGACGGCAAGCGTCACGCGATCGAGCGGCCGGGGCTTTTCGGCCTTGGGCGGTTTGACTGCAGCAGACCCGCTCGCGGCGGACGCCACGCTTGAAGGCGCCGCGCTCGAGGGTGCCACGCTCGAGGGCGGCGGTGCGATGCTTGCGGCAAGTTCGCTCACCGACGGCACCTGGAGCCCGAAGGCGTCCTTCTCGACCTTCTGGACCTGCTGGCGGCTCACCACGGCGACGTCGCCGCCGGCGTCGGCCTGCTTCAGGCGCGCCACGGCGCCATCGAAACAGGCCAGTCGCTGGCCGGCGTCGGGGATGTCCGCGCAGGCATAGACCTTCGACAAGGGCGCCTCCTGGCCAAGCGCGCTGGGCGAGATCGCGGTCATGGCGCAGGCGATGATCAAGGCCGGGGTGAAGCGCATGGGTCAACTCTTCCAACTGAACGCGGCGTAGAGCAAAGGCTGGTCGCGCGTTGTCACTGTGCCGTTTCTTTTCACGCCGGAATAGCCTGGGTCGGAATAGCCTGGGTCTGCAAAGCCCGCCCCCTCGCGATCAGAGCGGCGCGCCGGCGCCGACGTCCTTCAATTTGCCGTCCGCTTCGGCGGGCGGACCCTCACCCCGAAGCGCGAAACGGACATCTTCGAGCAGCGTCGAAATCCGCGTCGCATTGGCGCCCATGTCGGGCCCTGGCGTACGGCTGGTCGAACGCACATCGACGCGTGCGCCTGCGCCCTGAGCCGTCACCCGCACCGCGATGTCGGCTCCGAGCCCGTACCAGGTGCTGTAGGTCGTCGCCTCAACCTCCCCGCCTGGCGGATCGCTGCGCATGATGTTCCAGTGCAGCCGCTTGGCCGCCTCGGCGACCGCGACCGTCGCGTCCGCCGGCTTCACGCCAGGCAGCAGAAGCGGCTTCACCTCGTAGAACTCGGCCTGTACGGCGGCAAACGACATGCCGGCCCAGCGCCCGGCCCCTTCAGGCACGCGGATGTCGTCACGCACCGGTGCGGCGTGAACCTCTTCGCGTGAGCGCAGCGTGCTTTCGCTGAAGGCGACCGGCCGGCGCCAGTCCGTCTGGACGTCGTGGATCGGCGGCAGCGAGGCGTATTGTTCGTCATAAGCATAGAGGCGGAAGCCAAGCATGCCCATCGCGGTCAGGCCAACAATGCCGATGATCACCGAGCGACTTTTGCGCCCCACCCCCGCCAGGATGAGCCCGATCGCAAGCAGGCCCGCTGCGGCGAGCGAGACGGCCAGCGCGATCTGGCTGACGCCCATAGTCGCAGTTTCGATCGAAAGAACGCCGGCCCGGAAGAGCGCCGGGCCTGCGCCCAGCACGATCAGGGCGAGGATACCGAGGATGGCGCCGCCGCCAACCAGACTGGCGGCCAGGCGACCATGAAGCCAACCTCCGGAGACGCCCGCGTCGGCCTTGGCCGGTTCGCTCATTCCGCCGCCTGGATCGTCGGCAATTTATGAGACTTGAACTGATCGCGCAGCGCCAGCTTGTTGATCTTGCCAGTGGCGCCGAGCGGGATCTTGTCGGTGAAGACGACATCATCCGGCGTCCACCACTTGGCGATCTTGCCATCGAGATAGCGCAGAATGTCGTCCTTGGACGCCGACTGGCCGGGCTTGAGTTCGATGATCAGCAGGGGACGCTCATCCCACTTGGGATGCGGCAGGCCGATCGCGGCGGCGTTGGCGACAGCTGGATGGCCGACGGCAATGTTCTCGATGTCGATCGAGGAGATCCACTCGCCGCCCGATTTGATGACATCCTTGGCCCGGTCGGTGATCTGCATGAAGCCAAGCGGGCAGATGTTGGCGACGTCGCCGGTATCGAAGAAGCCGTCCTTGTCGAGGATGTTGCCACCGGCCCCCTTGAAGTATTCCTTGGCGACCGCCCAGCCGCGGACCACCAGGTGGCCTGAGGTCTTGCCATCGCGTGGGACATCCTTGCCCTCGTCGTCGATCACCTTCATGTCGACGCCGAAAGGCGGGCGGCCCTGCTTCAGTTTGTACTTCACGGTCTCCTCGCGGCCCTTGGATTTGACCTCGGGGGTCATCGAACCAAGCGAGCCCATCGGGCTCATTTCGGTCATGCCCCAGGCGTGGATGACCTCGACCTGATAATTCTCCTCGAAGGCGCGCAGGATACGCTCAGGCACCGCCGAGCCGCCGATGACGACGCGCTCGAGCACCGGAAGTTGCAGGTTGTTGGCTTCGAGGTGCTGGAGCAGCATCAGCCACACCGTCGGCACGGCGGCAGAGAACGTCACCTTGTAGGTGTCGAGCAACTCGTAGATCGAGGGACCATCCATGCGAGCGCCGGGCATGATCAGCGCAGCGCCGGTCATCGGCGCCGAGAAGGCGATGCCCCAGGCGTTGGCGTGGAACATCGGCACGACCGGCAACACTACGTCACTGGCGCCGATGGCGAGGCCATCCTTCTGCACGTTCATCAGCGAGTGCAGCACGTTGGACCGGTGCGAATAGAGCACGCCCTTGGGATCGCCCGTCGTGCCCGAGGTGTAGCAGAGGCCGCAGGCGGTGCGCTCGTCGAAATCACCCCAGAGGACGTCCTGCGATTTTCCTGCAATGTAGGTTTCGTAGGCCTTGAGGCCGGGCACTTTGTGGCCGGCCGGCATGTGCGCCTCGTCGGTGAGGAGGATGTAGTGTTTCAGCGTCGGGCATTTTTCGACGATCGCCTCGACG
>JANMWT010000013.1:0-17919 GCA_031394145.1 Alphaproteobacteria bacterium
GTGTCCGAAAAGCAAACAGCCGGACGTCAAGGGCCCGGCTGTTGCGAGTTACTTCCGACAGAGCTCAACCAATCTTGGAAACCATATCCTTCTTCAGCGTGAGCGACGACAGGAAGAAGAACAACGCTGCCGGTATGAAGATCAAAGCAGTCGCCACCATGGCCTGACGCAGGCCGCCACCATACGTAGTGGTGCATAATGTCTTCTGCGCCGCGCTGAGCGAGCTAACGACCTGCTCATAACCGGGCGTGAAGCCCGGTCGGCCAGTCAGCATCACCCGGCACGTCTTGGCCGTAAGTTCGCCGATGTCCGGGTGGCCCGCTGCGTTCGCGTTGATCAGATTCTGCATGAATAGGTCGCTCATAAAGCCGGTCAGCGGCGGTCCAGGCAGGTTGCCAAGGAGGGCGATCATCAGCAGCAGGATAGCTACTGCCGACGCGCGACCGCGCTGGCTGACCACGCCCTGCCCAATCGTGTATTGCGACCCGATATAGCTGTAATGGAAGAACGCGCCGAGGCACCACAACGGGCGGCCGACCGTGTAAATCTGTTCTGTCGGCAGATAGTATGCATAGCAGTAGAGCGGGATCGCCAGCAGGAGCCCCACTGCCGGCACAATCGACACGGCGCGATCAAACTTGCCCGAGACACGGTCGACAATGAAGCCGCCAGTAAATGTGCCTAACGCCGAGCAGATTGCCAGCGGTCCGCCAAATTCAAATGCGAAATGGGTCGCGTCCACGCCGTGCAGGCGTTGCATCATCGGTTGCTGGAACCCAGTAAGCGCATAACCGACCAGCGCTGTGAGCGCGGCGCCGACACCCATGAACCAGAACGTCGGCTTGTGCGTCAGTTCCTTCAATGTCTCAAGAATGTTGGCGCGTTCGAATTTCTTGTCAGTTGGCGGATCGGAGAAGCCGCGCGGCGGCTCCTTCACCGTCAACAGCAGCAACAGCGCCATCAACAAGCCCGGTGCGCCGGTGAAGACAAACGCGATACGCCAACCTTCCACCTTCGACCAGTCCGTGAGATTCACCGCCCAATCCCAGCCTGCGCCTTCGAACCAGCTCTGCAGTGTCGCGCCCTTGATCCCAGCCAGCGGCCCCCCGAAGTAGTTTGACAGTGCGCCGCCGATAGTGACGCCCATCGCAAAGATGGCGAGCGCATTGGCGCGGCTACGCGGTTTGAAATAATCGCCTATGATTGAATTGGACGGCGGTGTGCCGCCCGCTTCTCCAACCGCTACCCCGACGCGAGCGATAAGCAAGAAGACGAACGAAGGAGCGAGGCCACAGAGCGCCGCCATGATAGACCAGACGGAAATGCATAAGGCGAGAATGACGACGCGATTAAAGCGGTCGGCCATCATCGCGATCGGAATACCCATTACCGCGTAGAAAAACGCGAAGGGCGGACCATTGAGAAACCCGTATGTCGTGTCGTCGAGGCCAAACTCCTTGATGATCGGCCCGCCGATTACGTTCAGCAGGTTCCGGTCAATGAAGTTCAGTGTGTAGACGGCCGTAAGGACGACAAGGACGTAGAGTCGATAAGCGGGCGAGCCGAAGCTCGAACCGACAGCGCCCGATGCGGCACCGGTCGGTACAGCGGTTGCAGCACCCAATTGGACCTCCCTGGCCGGCGACTTACGCGCCTGTAATATGTACCGTATCTGCGATTGATCGAGGCGCAAGCTGAATCGCCGCGCGGGAAAGCAGCCGCCATGAAACCGGCTGCACAGCCTGAAAATACGCTCAGATCAGACCTGTCCGATCCGGCCGACGGGCTTCATGCTGACAGTGTCAGCGCGCCCGCGAAGGCGATCGCAATGCCTGATGACACTGCGCTGTCAGTGCGCGCGGTCACAACGCGCGGTCACAACGCGCGGTCACAATGCCCGATCGGAATTGGTCGTGGGAGAGCCCGCAATCATGTCGAGCACCGACCCGCCCCGCTCGTCGCCGACCTTAGACCGTTGGCGAGAGGATGTGCGGCGCCTCGAGGCCCGCGAGTGACAGGGTGAAGATCTCGCAACCGGTTTCGGTGACGCCGATGGAATGCTCGTACTGCGCAGAGAGCGAACGGTCGCGCGTCACGGCTGTCCAGCCATCGGCCAGCAGCGCCACGTCCTTGCGGCCGAGATTGATCATCGGTTCGACCGTGAAGATCATCCCCGGCTGCAGGATCTCGCCCTGCCCGCGCTTGCCGAAATGGAGGATGTTCGGCGCGTCGTGGAAAACCTTGCCAAGACCGTGGCCGCAGAACGCCTCGACCACCGAATAGCGCTGACGTTCGGCATGCTCCTGAATTGCCGCACCGATATCGCCGAGCCGCGCGCCTGGCTTGATCGCCTCGATGCCGCGCTTCATGCACTCGTACGTGACGTCCATCAGGCGCATCGATTTCCGCTTCACCGGGCCAACCGCGAACATGCGCGAGGTATCGCCATGCCAGCCGTCGATAATCACCGTCACATCGATATTGAGGATGTCGCCATCCTTGAGCTGTTTCGATCCGGGAATGCCGTGGCAGACAACGTGGTTGATCGATGTGCAGACGGTGTTTCGATAGCCCTTGTAGAACAGGCAGGCCGGCAGGCCGCCGCGCTCCAGCACGAATTCACGCGCCAGATCATCAAGGGTCGCGGTGGTGACGCCTGGCTGGATAAGGGGAACCAGCATGTCGAGGCATTCGGCGGCGAGACGGCCGGCTTTGCGCATCCCCTCGAACGCTTCGATCCCGTGCAGTTTGATCTGTCCGGTATTGCGGTTCGGGGCCTCGACAGCGTCGACGAAATTCATGTGTCTGGTCCGGGTCTTGCGCGACTCTGCGGCGCTGGTCTGGCGTCAGGTGGCGAGCCTAGCACGGAAGGTCAATGGCGGGAACGCCGGGGTCATTCTTCAGGCTTTCTTCCCTGCTCTTCTTTCAGCACATCGGCGTGCATGCCGGGGTCGGCTTCAGGGTTTGAGGCGCGCTTCGCCGCCAGAGCCGGCCGCTCGTAAAGCCGCGCCAGGCTGACGCCGGCAGCGACCAAGGCTGATCCGGCCCCCAGGAGCAGCGCCACGCTGGGCGCCTGGCCGTGGGGCAGCCGGGCGAACAGCAGGGCCACGATCGCTGCGCCGCTGGTCTGGCCGAGCAGGCGCGCGGTGCCAAGCATGCCGCTGGCCCCGCCGCTGCGCGACTTGGGCGCCGCCGAGATCATGGCGCGGTTGTTGGGCGACTGGAACAGGCCGAAGCCAAAGCCGCACAGCGCCATTCGCCAGATGATGTCGATCGGGCCTGGCGCGGGCGGCAGGAAGGCCAGAGACAGCAGGCCGATGGCGAATAAGAAGAGCCCCACGCCGCCAAGGACGCCAGCTGAGTAACGATCGGCAAGCCGTCCTGCGATTGGCGAAGCGATGGCGATGGCCACCGGCCAGGGCGTGATCAGCAGGCCGGTCTCAACGGCGCTGTAGTGGAGGTCCATCTGCATCATGAAGGGCAGCGCCACGAGCGCCAGCATCTGGGCTGCGAACGAACACACCGACGTGCAGATCGACAGTGCGAAAATCGGGATCCGCAGCAGGTCAACCGGCAGCATCGGCGCGGGCTTGCCCATCTCGCGCCGAACCAGCAGGTAAACCAGACCAAGCGTGACGACGATCTCGAACATGAACAGTTCGAAGCGCTCGCCGTGGCCCAGCGCATCGATGCTGCCGATCAGTGAGCCGAACCCCGCCGCGCTGAGGATCGCGCTGATCCAGTCGAACCGGTGGGGCGAGCGCACCGAGCTTGGAAGATAGAGCCATCCCACGATCAGCGCGGCAATGCCGATCGGCACGTTGACGGCGAACAGCCACGGCCAGGTTGCGACCGACAAGATGGCGCTGGCGATCGTCGGACCGACGGCCGAGGATACCGCCACCACGAGTGCGTTGACGCCGATGCCGCGACCCAGCAGCCTTTGAGGATAGATGTGCCGGAGCAGCGCTGTATTGACGCTGAGAATTCCCGCAGCGCCAAAACCCTGGATCACGCGCGCCGCAGCCAGCATCGGCAGGCTGCTCGAGAATGCGCACCCCAGCGAGGCGATGGTGAACAGGATCAGGCCGCCAAGATAGATGCGGCGGTAGCCGGTGATGTCGCCGAGCGAGGAAAGCGGCAACAGCGAGACGGTGATCGCCAGCTGATAGCCATTGACCACCCAGATCGATAGCGCCGGGTCGGTGTGCAGGTCTTCGGCGATGGTCGGCAACGCTACATTGGCGATGGCGCTGTCAATCACCGCCAGCGTGATGGCAAGCGCGATCGCGAGGACGGCCCAGTAGCGCGCCGGAACCGGCAGGCCGTCGTCGGAGGCCAGGCGATCTGCTGGCGTCTGATCTGCAGCCATAATTCAGCGCGTCCCGTTGCCGTCGTCGTTGTCGTTGTCGTTGCCGTCGTCGTTGCCGTTGTCGTTGTCGTTGTAGGCGCCATTGTCGGCGCCATTGTCGGCGCCTGGTTCAGGCGTTGAAATTCAATTTGAGGCCAGGCTCAGGCCAACGCGCCTTCACCAGCTTGCCAGTGCCTGACAAGGTGATCCAAGCGTCGCACATGTCGAGGCCGCCAAAGCAGATGTTGGTGGTGAACGGATCGTCGGTCGCAACCTTGCTGTATGCGCCATCCGGAGCGATTGATGTGATGCCGGGCGAAAGCAGCGTCGCGACGCACACCTTGCCTGACGCAGTGACCGCAAGGCTGTCGAACATTTCGACGGGATCGCCTTTCATGGTCGCCACCACACGTCCTGGGAACCTCGCGCCCTTGCGCTGGATCTCGCCTTCCGGTCCGATGATCTCGAACGCGACAAGGCGGCCAGCGCTGGTCTCCGCGACATAGACCGTCTTCTCGTCCGGCGACAATCCGACGCCGTTGTAGCCGGATGATCCGAAATACACCTCGATGATCTCCGAGCCGTCCGGTCGGGCATAGTAGAGACCCGACTTGTCGCGCTGGCGCGGCGTCTCTTTGCCGTAGTCGGTGAACCAGGCGCCGCCCGACTTGTCGAAAACCAGATCGTTCGGACCTCTGAGCGCGTGGTCGCCGATCCGGTCATAGACCCGCTCGACCTTACCGGTTCCCAGATTGACCCGCTCGATCCGGCCGCCCGAATAGCTGTCATCGATGAACGTCGGGATGGTCAGGCCCCGGCGTTCGACGTGGGCTGTGCCGCCATTGTTGCAGACATACATGGCGCCATCTGGACCGATCGCGGCGCCGTTCGGGCCGCCGCCGATCCGGGCAATGATTTCCGTCTTGTCGTTCCAGCAGCGCGTCAGCGTTCCTCGCGCGATTTCGACGACGATGACGGACCCATCGCCCATCGCAACCGGCCCCTCGGGAAACGCCAGCCCCTCAGCGACGACTTCGAAATTCATGGTGAGCTCTCCAAACCTTCCGGGCGGCGCAAAACCAACCGGCGCCAGATATCGGTGGTGCTGACCTACGCGATCGCCAACATCTTCTTCAGCGGACGTTTCAGCACCAATGCAAGCACGCCGCCCACTGCGGCGATGGCCGCATGCATGGCCCAATAGGCCGCCGGCGTCATGCGCTCGTAGAAGCCGCCGAGCCAGCCGACAGTGAGGTTGCTGACAAACAAGGTCAGGAAGATCGCTCCCATCAACGTGGCCTTGACCTGCGGCGGCGCGGCGCGCGAAACCAATGCCAGCAAGGTCGGCCAGTAATAGAGGAATGCGACACCGAGCAGGACATCGTAAACGACCGGCGCGATCGCAGAGGTTCTCGGGCCGAGCAAGCAGGCGACGACGATAATCAGGTTGGCGACCGCCGCCATCCAGGCGCCGACCTCGATCTTGCCGATGTCGCCAGGCTCCTTGCCGCGCTTGGCTTGCCACTTCCACAAAGCGAAGAGAATCGGCACGCCGACAATGCTGGCAAGCGGATCGATCGAGTTGAACCAGGCCTCCGGAATGTGGAAACCGAAGAAGTTGAGATCGACGCTATGCTCAATCCAAATCAGGCCAATATTTGTGTTCTGGTAATAGGCGATGCTCTGGAAAATGGTAATGGACGAGATCACGCCGATACCCGCAACGATGCGCCACTCGGCCGCCGAGAGCGGCGGCTTGGGTTGGTCAGGGGCCTCGCTCCGCCGGCCCTCAGGCAGCTCGCGCAAGCCGGCAATGTAGGTTGCAAGGCCCAGCAGCATCAGCACGCCGGCGAGACCAAAACCTGCGTGCCAGCCATAGAGCTGCGCCAGGAGACCGCATAGCAGAGGGCCGACGACGGCTCCGACATTGATGCCGATCGAGAAGATCGCAAAGGCGCGGGTGCGACCCTCGCCGTCCGTCTCAGGATAGAGTTCGCCGACCTGGGTCGAGATGTTGCCCTTCAGCAGTCCGCAGCCGGTAATCAGCAGGGCGAGCGCCAGCAGGAAGGATTGGTCGAACGCCATGGCAAGGTGGCCCGCGCTCATCAGGATCGCGCCGATGACCACCGCGAGGCGACGCCCGAGCCATCGGTCAGCGATCCAGCCGCCAAGCACCGGCGTGAAATAAACGAAGCCGGTATAGAGCCCCATGATCTGCGAAGCGAGTGCGAGGGTGGTCATTGGTCCGAAGACGGATTCAATCGCGGAGCGGAAACCGGCGAACCCGACGATCTGCTCGATGTGTCCGGGCGTCAGCAAGCTCTGGCTCATGTAGAGCACCAGGATCGCTGTCATGCCGTAGTAGGAAAACCGCTCCCAGGCTTCGGTGAAGGACAGATAGGCAAGCGCCCGCGGCTCGCCAAAGAAGGTGCGCAGTTTCGGCGCATCAACTGTGTCGCTGGTCACGACGCCCTCACAAGTTCACGGATCACGAAGGGAAACTCATTGCCTTCGCCGGCAGCGACGCGGACGGCCGACGCCTCGCGCCAGGCGCGGCGATCAAAGTCGGGGAAGAAGACGTCTGCTTCGACCTCGACGTCCACCTCGGTCAGCCACAAGCGGTCGGCAAACGGGAGCGCGGCTGCGAAGATCTCGGCTCCGCCGATGACGCAGACTTCATCGACGCCGGACTTTGCCGCCATCGCCCGCCCCGCCGCCAGCGCCGGCGGCAGACCGGAATAGACAAAAGCTTCGGGCGCTATGAAATCGAGATTGCGGGTGGCGATCAGGTTGGGTCGGCCAGGCAGCGGCCTCTTCGGTAAACTGTCCCAGGTCCGGCGCCCCATCACCAGCGGCTTGCCCCGGGTCACCGTCCGGAAGTGTGCCATGTCGGCCTTGAGGCGGAAGACGAGCCCGCCTTCGCGCCCCAGTTCGCCCCGCCGGCCAATGGCGGCGACCAGCGAGACGGCTACGGGGTCGGCAGGATCACTCGCCAGGGCAGGACTCCGCGAAATCGCTCAGGTGCAGTATGGGGGCATTGGCGTGACAGAGTCGAACCCTTCGTTCGACACAGACGACACGTGCTCGCGAAAGCCACTTCGAAAGAGTCGGACATGACAGATGCGATCGACACCCCTCCCCCAAGCACCGCAGCGCTCGGCGCCTCCCGTGTCGCTGCGGTGCGGACGCCGCTGACCATGATCTTCTGGGTCGGTCTCTACGTCCTGCTGATCCCGTTCGTGAACTGGAGCTTCAAGTGGGCGCCCAGCTGGACGCTGTTCGGAGACTTCGTGTTCAACCCGATCACGATCGTCACCGGCCTCATCCTGGTGGTGCGAGACTTTGCCCAACGCCAGATCGGCCATCGTATCTTCTTTGCGATGCTGACGGCGCTGGCGCTCACCGTGTGGCTCGCCGGCAAGGAGCTGGCGATCGCATCAGGCGCCGCCTTCTTCATTTCGGAAACGGTGGACTGGGCCCTCTTCACCTTCACCAAGGCGAGCTTGCCGACCCGGGTACTGCTCTCGACCGCAATTGCTGCGCCGATCGACAGCGTCGCCTTCCTGTTCCTCGCCGATACGGTGCGTTCGGGCTCCCACCAGCTCACGCCGGCGAACCTGGTCATGTCGATCTTCGGCAAGCTCCTCGGGCTCGTCGTCGTCGTCCTCTTGATGAAGATGCGCGAGCGCAAGGCGCTGGCGGCTGCAGCCGCATCCTGAGTCCAAGCGCATCCAGAGTCGAAGAATCAAAAGGGCGGCTCCGGAGGAGCCGCCCTTCGACCGTCTTCGCAGGGTAGAGAGATCGACCTAGTTCGGCTTCGCCGGGGCCATCGGCTTCGCCGGGGCCATCGGGGCCGTCGTCGTGGTCGTGGTCGTGGCCGGGGCAGCCGGAGCAGCAGTTGCGCCAGCCGCAGCGGCCGGAGCAGCCGGAGCAGCCGTCGCGTCCGCCGGAGCGGCCGGAGCAGCCGCCGGCTCAGCCGGGGTCGTGGTCGTGGTCGTCGTGGCGGCCGGAACGGCAGCCGGGGCTTCCGACTCTTTCTGGCAGCCAGCGAGAGCGAGAGCGGCGATCGAGGCGGCCGCGAGAACAGTGAGTTTGAACGACATGTGGGAGATCCCTCCGACGGATCATGAAACCGATCCCGGGGTTTCTAGAATTCCGGGCGGCGAGGGTGTGTCATCCACCTCCATACCGAAAATGCAAGTGGCTGATTGATTGCGCTTTATACAGCTTTATCGGGTGACGCTTCGCGACGCTGCGGAAGCTGCGCTTGCACCGTTTCCGCCGGGGCTGTGGATGATGGCGATGAGCTTGCCGGGGCCCGGCGTCTCAAAGCCTAGCGACGTCCTTGAATCCATTCGGGTGTTGGAGCGGCGTCGTTGAGCCTGCTGCGGCTGCGCGGGCGCTGGCGTTGGCGCGACCCTCAGACTGCAACCGGGGCCTTGATGTGCGCATCAGCGCTGTAATTGGCCAATGTGAAATCTTCGTAATCCCAACCAAACAGGTCGCTCTTGGCGGGATTGAGAGCCAGTTGGGGGAGGGATCGAGGGGTCCGGGTCAGCTGCAGACGCGCCTGGTCGAAGTGATTCGCGTAAAGGTGAACGTCGCCGAAGCTGTGAACAAATTCGCCTGCCTCAAGCCCCGTCGCACGCGCCATCAACAAGGTCAGGAGCGCGTAGGAAGCGATATTGAACGGCACGCCGAGGAAGACGTCTCCAGAACGCTGGTAGAGCTGACAGGAGAGTTTTTTCTCGGCAACGAAGAACTGGAACAGGCAATGACATGGCGGCAGCGCCATCCGATTCACCTCGGCCGGATTCCAAGCTGAAACAATCAGCCGGCGGGAGTTTGGATTGCGGACGATCTCATCGCGCACCCAGGCGATCTGGTCGATCACCTGCCCGTCGGGCGCCGCCCAAGAGCGCCACTGCTTGCCATAGACCGGACCCAGCTCGCCGTTTTCGTTGGCCCATTCATCCCAGATGCGCACACCGCGTTCCTGGAGCCAGCGAACATTGGTCTCGCCACGCAGGAACCAGAGCAGTTCAACGATGATCGATTTGAGATGCAATTTCTTCGTGGTGAGCAGCGGGAAACCCTGGCTGAGGTCGAACCGCATCTGCCGACCAAACACGCCGCGCGTACCGGTGCCGGTGCGGTCCGGCCGATCGACGCCATGGTCGAGAATATCCTGGAGAAGATCGAGATATTGTCGCATCGCTCGCCCTGATCAGCCGGCTCCGGTTTGCGACCGACCCTGAGGCCGACGCCGTCGGGCCATGTCATGCTCCGCCCCTTCCAGGCTGGCAAGCTCGCGCTCAACTCTTCGCCAGAAGCTCGCCAGAAGCTCGCCAGAAGCTTGCCAGAAGCCTCGCTGCGGTCCCTGCCCGGCCCGCTGCTCGAAACCTCGCCCGCAACCCGGCGCTTTAGCTTAGCGAAGCGGCGGGGCGGCGACAGGCGCTCCAAAACTCCGACGGCAGATCTCAGCGATTGATCGCGCATCATCGCGCATCACCTTCATGTCGTCGGCATGGGTGGAGACCGAGGCGGCAAGGTCGATCTTCGAAGCTGCAGCCCATGCCGCTTCCGCCTCATCGCAGGAGCGTTTCGAGCGCGCACCGTCGATCACGCCATAGCTTGTACCAATCGCCGCGTGCGCGAGCGAGACCATCGCGCCAAAGACATTCTCGTCGTCGACCGTCGGCTGGGCGCGCCCGGTCCTGAGTTGGGACATGTCGACGACTGCAGCAAGGCAGGCCGTGACGACGGCGCTGGGCGCCGCTGCATCATTCGAAGCGAAGATGCAGCTCTGGTTGGCCCGCATCAATTGGCTTTGATAGGTCGCCGGCTGCTGCGCGCTTGCCGGGCCGGCCCATGCCAGCACCGGCACAGCCAAGAACAGTTTCAACATCCGCCATCCTCCCGGCGCGCGACGCTAGCAGCCGCCTGAAGGGCATGCAAAGCTGATGGCTAATCGCCGGAGCCGCCGCCTTGATCCTCCTCAGCGTCATCATCCGGGTTCCGCCGGCCGAGGTCGCGGCGTTGCGGCCAGCGTTGGCGACGGCGGTGACAGCGTCGCGCGCCGAGCCGGGCAACCTCGCCTACACCATGGCCGAAGACATGCTCGAGCCGGGCGTCATCCGCGTGTTTGAAGCTTATGTCGACGACGCAGCGCTGGCGGCGCATAGCGCATCCGCTCATTTCAAGGCATGGCGCGAAGTCAGCGGCAAATATCCACGTGAAGAGCGCAGGCTCTACGACGCAACCGCACGAGCCTGAATGGAGCGAGATTTGGCGGCGCCGTCGTCCGATCTAGCGAAACTTGCAGCGCCAGCAATGCGAGCGCTGAAGGCTGCCGGCCTCACCACGCTCGACAAGCTGGCGCAGACGAGCGAAGCGGATCTGCTTGCGCTGCATGGCATGGGTCCGAACGCGATGGCGAGGGTCCGCTCAGCCTTGAAAGCGAAGGGCCTGTCGTTCGCGAAGCACTAGGACGAATCGACATTCATGTCCCCCACTGCATTGCGCAAGCGAGGTGGATGAAGGCCAGGAAGCGGACGGCCCTGCGGTCATAGCGGGTTGCGAAGCGCCTGAAGTTCTTGAGCCGGTTGATGCATCGCTCGATCTGGTTGCGCTGTTTGTAGATCGACTTGTCGTGGCGGATTAGCTTTTTGCGCGTTCGGTTTGAGGGGATGACAGCCTGGGCCCGCTTGGCCTTGATGAGGGCGCGCAGGGCATTGCTGGCATAGGCTTTGTCGGCAAGGACGTGTCGAGCCGGAATGCCCTCAAGCAGCGCCGGAGCAGTGGTGATGTCGCCCTGCTGGCCAGGCGTGATCATGACCCTCAGCGGCCTGCCGCGGCCATCGACGATCAGGTGGACCTTGGTTGTCAGTCCTCCTCGGGAACGCCCCAGCGCCTGATCGCGCGCCCCCCTTTTCCGCCCGCTGCCTGCTGGTGGGCGCGGAACAGGGTGGTGTCGAGCATGACGTAGTCATTGTCGGGATCATCGATCAGATGGCTGAAAGTGCGCTCCCACACGCCATTGTCCGCCCATCGGCCGAAGCGCTTATGGATGGTTTTGTACTTGCCGTAGCGCTCAGGCAGATCGTGCCAGTGCGCGCCTGACCGCAGAACCCAGAGAACAGCGTTCACGAACAGCCGGTTATCCGTTGCCGTCCTACCCGGATCGCTCTTCTTACCCGGGAGAAGGTCTGCGATCCGCCGCCACTGCGCATCAGTCACTTCATACCGCTTAGCCATCCCACAAGCTCCAGAATCGATTCTGGAAACTCATGAATCACATCAGCCGTTCAATCCTGAATGTCGATTGGTCTAGAGCGTGTCCAGCCCTTCCATCAGGACGGGATCGATTTCCGCGCGCTGGCCTTGCTTGTGGCGCTCGACCAGAAGGTCTGCTTCAAGTCGACTGACGCCCTGGCGGGTCACGAGGCGGTCGATCAGGACAAGTTCTTCTTCGGTATGGGAGGGAGAGTGAGCGGGGTCGCTGCTGGGTATGTCACGAAACTGATTGCGTTCCACCTGGGGCATGGATCGACTCCCTGACGTTTCTGTCTTGAGTTCCGGTCTGTCTTGGTTTCTGGATGGACGCCCTCCCAACGTCCGCGGCGGCTCGGGGTTCCTCACATCTTCAGACAAGCGCGAACCCTTGTGCCGGACTAAGGCGCAAGCATGGCTAAATGGGACTTCGTTGGATTGCGTGCAAGAGTTCGCGACGGTCGTTTCGCTTTGCGCGCAGGCGCCCTAGACTCAGACTACTTTCAGTAGCCGCCGCGCACGCAGGAATGAACCATGTTGATCGTATCCGGCGATGTTACCGCCCGGCCTCACACGATTGCCGACATGACCCGCGCTGCGCTGGAGCACGTCCACCGCTCGCGGTTAGAACCGGGCTGCATCAGCCATCATGTGTCGCTCGACGCCGAGAACCCCTTGCGGCTGATGTTCTTCGAGCGCTGGAGTGACGCAGCCGCGCTGAAGGCGCATTTTGCCGTTCCCGCCTCTCGCACATTCTGGAAATTGCTGCAGGAGCTCGCCGCCGAACCTGGCGCCATGCAGATCTGCGAGGCGGTGGAGATCAAGTTGTGACGTCGATACAAAACCACCAGAACACAGAGGAATTCGCGACATGATCCGCCTCGGCAATGCAACATGCCTGCTGATGCTGGCTGGCGCCCTCATCGCTCCGAGCGCGATCGGGCAGACGCTGGTGCACGACTGGGGCGCCAAGGACATGGTGCAGATCTTCAAGGACCTGCAGATCGACAAGGTCACGGCCTCCGCACTAAAAGACGGGACGCCTGCGGTCGCCGGCAAGACTGCCGGCGTGCTGATCGGAGCGATGGGCGGCAACTGCAAGGATGGCCCGAACGCAAGGTGCGGCGCCGTCGATTTTGTCTGCGATCTTGCTTTCGCCGACGCCGCCAAGGCCGACAAAGCGATGGCGCTGCTGGTCTATCCTCAGGCCGCCGCGCTCAGAGTGGGTCCGACCTCCATCCGCCTCCACCGCCATGTCCTGCTCGAGGGCGGGGTGAGTGACGACAATCTTCGCGCCAATGTCATGCTCTTCGTGCAGACCGTGTTCGACGCCCAGAACAAGCTCGAAGAAGCCAAGCTCGACTGACCCTACTGGAAACCTCCACCCATGATTTCGCGGACTGGCACGGGCCCGGGTCATGACGTTAGTCATACCCGGCCAGGGCTATATTCCGGCGGGCAGATAGAGTATTTGTTCCCTCATCGTGCATATGCGTTGGGGGGCGGGTCGATTGCACGGATGGTGCAGTTGTTGCAGGGCGGCTTCGAATCGAAGCGCCCCTCTTTCTTAACGATCAATGCACAGTGTTTGGCCTCGTCCACCCTGGTGAAGCGTGAAAATACTCGTTCTTGGCGGCGACGGCTTTTGCGGCTGGCCGATTGCTCTGCACCTTTCGGCTCGCGGCGACAGCGTCGTGATCGTCGACAACCTTTCACGTCGGCGCATCGACCGCGAACTCGCGGTCGGATCGCTGACCCCGATCCGCTCGCTGAAAGAGCGGCTTTCCGCCTGGCAGGAAGTTAGCGGGCGCGAAATCCGGCATGCCGAGATCGATCTCGCGCACGACTATGATGCGCTGCTCGATTTGCTGCGCACCGAGGCGCCGGACGCAATCATCCATCTCGCCGAACAGCGGTCGGTTCCCTACTCGATGAGTTCGGCGTCACGACGTCGATACACCTTCGAAAACAATCTCAACGCTACCAACAATGTGCTGGTCGCGCTGGTGGAAAGCGGCATCGACGCCCACCTCGTGCACATGGGATCGACCGGCATCTATGGCTATGAGACGATGGGGTATTGTCTGCCGGAGGGCTATGTCGAGATCGAGGTCCAGTCGAAAAAATGCGAAATCCTGCATCCGGCCAATCCGCTTTCCGTCTACCATCTGACCAAGGCGCAGGATCAGCTGGCGCTGGCTTTCTTCAGCAAGCATGAAGGCGTTCGCACGACCGACCTGGTCCAGGGCGCGGTATGGGGCACACAGACCGAACAGACCGCTCGGGACAAGCGACTGATCAACCGCTTCGATTATGACGATGTCTTCGGAACCGTGCTCAACCGCTTCATTCTCCAGGCAGCGCTTGGACATTCGCTGACGGTCTATGGCGGCGGCGAGCAGACACGCGCTTTCATCCATATTTCCGATGTGGTGCAATGCGTGGAGATCGCGATCGATCATCCGCCGGCGCGCGGCGAGCGCATGCAGGTGTTTAATCAGGTCGCAGAATCACGCCGGGTCATTGATCTTGCGCGCGTCGTCGCCGCTGCCTGGCCGGGCGTAACCATTGCAAATCTGGAAAACCCGCGACAGGAGCCGGCCGCCAACGATCTGGAGCTGTCGAATGCCGGGTTCCGCGCGCTTGGCCTGTCGCCAAAACTGATCGCCGAGGGCGTGCTTGCCGAAATTCGCGACATTGCTGCGCCCTATGCGCACTATGCCAACCGGGCCAAGATCGAACCCTTGCGTCAGACCGACTCAACTGGCGCTGATCAAGCGAACCAGCTGTCGAGCGTCCTCTCCCGTATCCAGAAACAGCTCGGGACCTAAGCCGACCACCCGCTCACGTTCGACGACGTTATCATCCCAGGTCAGATTGGCGAGAAAATCGCAAACCAGATCGGCGGCAGGTTCGGCGAAGGCGTGGCCAATGCCGTGGGGAGCAAGGAAGCGCTCCATTTCCGAGCCCGCAGCGAGAAGCGGAACGGCGCCATAATAGCCGCCTTGATACATCCGGCAGGCGAGCAGCAGCGGCGAATTGCCGTTCGGGTCGAGATAGTCGAAGCACCAGGAAAAGTGGACCCCGCCATACATGGCTTCGAGGTCATCGGGGATCTTGTACTCGCCGCCATGACGCCAGTTCGGGTGACGGTTGACGACCTGCATGAAGTGATCGAGGCCGGTTTCGGTCGGATGGCCCCGCGTCTGGATCTCGACACGATCGCCAAGACGTTGCGCTAGCGCCGATAACATCTCGAGGCTGCGCGCGCACCGCAGGGTGCCGTTCCAGCCGATGATCCACTTGTCACGGACATTTCGCCAGCGACTGGCTTCCGGCGCCGGCGGGGCCAATGGCAGGGCGAGCTGGATCTTGTTCTCCAGCACGAAACTTGGCCCGTGATAGTGCTGGACCGGTTCGAAATAGCCGCGCAGGAAACCCGGCGACATGAGAACCAGCAATTTGGTTCGGGCAAGTACGCGCCGCTCGAGCCAGCGAAACAGCGCGCCGAGGAACGTCGCTTCGAAGAACACGGCTTGGACGTCCTCGACCTCGTAAATGAACAGCGCCTTCGACCTCGACCACCATTTTCCGAACAGCGCCAGAAGCGCAACGTCGAACAGGCGGGCGTAGATGAAGTCGGCCTTGCGAAAATCTTCGGCGCACCGAGCGATCCTAAAACACGCGCGCAACAGAGCCGGAACCCGCAAAGGATATTTGCGGTCGACGGTTTCGCCGAGCGGCGTATTGCGCCATTCGGGTTGAAAGTCCGTGTTGAACTTGTGGCGCCGGAACGTGTAGGCGGACACCTCGCAGCCAGCGCGAAGGAATGAGACGATACGCAGGTTCACGGTCGGGTTGGTGGTGTCGCCAGCCAGGTAAACGCCGTGCGCGAGCGCAGTCTTGGGTGCGTCGCCGACGACAGGTTCGATCGAAGCGCTAGTCACGAACCCTCCCCCACGCTCATGGAAATCGGCTGTCGGGAAAGGCTTCGGTCCTGTCGAGAAAGACCAGGCCGACGCGATCCCCCTATAGAACGCGCGCTGTTTAGATAGGGGCGGAATAAAGGTAACCGCCCGGTGAAGTCCTATTAGAGCCCGCCCGAAAAGGAAGTGAGCGATATCAGCAGGTTGTGATTCAACCGTCTTTGCAAAGAGATGGAGGAACACGATGGCCTGGGATGATATCGCTCGAGGGGAGCATAGGCGCGGCGGGCTGCGCTATCAAAGCGATTTGAGCGACGCCGAATGGGTGTTGATCGCGGCGCTTCTGCCGGGCCCACGGCCGGGCGGTCGGCCTCGCACGACGAGCTTGCGCGATGTGCTCGAGGCGATCCTCTACATCGCTTCGAGCGGCTGCCAGTGGCGGATGTTGCCGAAGGATTTTCCGCCCGGTGTCGACGGTGCAGGGTTATTTCTACCCCGTCGCTGGGTGGTCGAACGCACCTTCGGATGGTTCGGCCGCTGCCGCCGCCTCGCTAAAGACGGGGAGCGAACAATCGAAAGCTCCACCGCCTGGACCTTCATCGCCAGCATCCGCATGCTCTCACGCCGGGTCGCAAGGCTCGGCTTTGCTTGAAGAACTTTTGAATCGGGCTCTTAGCGATTTTCAATGATATCGCATGCCCACATCCGACATGTGGGTCGAGGTCGCAGGCTGTCGAGTCACTTTGCGCCGAGTTTCGCCGCCGGTTCGGTCATCTCGACCGCTTCGGCGACCGGGGCGAGCGGTCCGTCCGCCTCCAGCAGCTTGATGCGGAACAATCCGCCTGCCAGGGCGGCGCCGATCAGCGGGGCCACGATGAACAGCCAGAGCTGGGACAACGCCTCGCCCTGGGCGAACACCGCCGGCCCAAAGGAACGCGCCGGGTTGACTGAAACGCCGGTCACCTGGATGCCGACAATGTGGATGACGGTGAGCGTCAGGCCGATGGCGAGGCCGGCGAAGGCCGACGGGGCCCTGGTCTGGGTCGAACCGAGGATCACCGTGACGAACAGGAAGGTGGCGACAATTTCGAACACCAGCGCTGCGGTCTGATTGTAGTGGCCAAGATAGGCAGGCCCCCAACCATTCGAGCCGAGCGCATATTCGCCCATCTGGAAATCGGGTTGGCCGCTGGCGATCACATAGAGAATTCCAGCCCCGGCCAGGGCGCCGAGGAATTGCGCGATCCAGTAGACCAGCATGTCGTTGAGGCTCATCCGGCCGGCCACCATGGCGCCGAAGGAAACCGCCGGGTTCACATGGCAACCCGAGATCGGACCGATGCCGTAAGCCATCGCCACGATGGCAAACCCGAAGGCGAAGGCGATGCCAAGCTGGCCGACATTCCCCGCGCCCGCCAGCACCGCAGCACCGCAGCCAAAGAACACCAGCGTCGCTGTGCCGATGAATTCCGCGATCGGTTTTTTCATGGCGATCCTCCCCTGTTGCCGCTGAGCGGGGGATGCTGCCGGCAAACTTCGCGCCCCGCCAGAACGATTCGGAAAAATTCGATGCTGCATTGCGGTGAACGCTTGCGCACGCGCCCGACTAATGTTCTTGTTTTGTTCAACAACAGGCGGGCTTGATGCTTGGCTATGTGACACTTGGGGTTCGCGACCTAAACCGCGCAGCGACTTTCTACGACGCCCTTGCGAAGGAGATGGGGACGCCCCGGATGATGGAGGGCGAGAAGTTCATCGCCTGGGGCCTGCCTGGCGGGGCGGCCGGGCTGGGGATTTGCCTGCCCTATGACGGCAAGCCGATGAGTGTCGGCAATGGCGTGATGGCGGCGCTGGGCGCGTCCTCGCCCGAACAGGTGAAGCGTCTTTACGAGACGGCGCTCAAGCTCGGCGGAACCGACGAAGGCCCACCCGGCGAGCGCGGCGGCGGCTTTTATGCGGCCTACTTCCGTGACCTCGACGGTAACAAGCTAAACGCCTTCTGCATAACAAGCGGCTGAGGCGCGGCGTGGAACGAGTTCTTTCCTCGTTCACCTTCCACGCCTATATCTACGGAGTTCCGCAAGGAGCTATGGCGATAAACCCGCGTGTAATAAGCGGATCGGACCCGGGGGCGGTACCCGGCGGCTCCACCAGTTTTCCCCGGTCATGGCCGGATGGTAGGGGGCCGAAATAGGATCGACGGACGTGTAAAGACGATGACTTCGCTCGCCTGGGCCCCGACAGAAGCCCATTACGCAATAGTTGCCAATGACAACTTTGCTGAAGGCCAAGCTCTTGCTGCGTAAGCAGCTGATCTTGTCCGCGACTATTAAGTCCTGAGCTGTAGCAAGCTCAGGCGGGGCCCGGAGG